>JAIYDS010000244.1 GCA_027487385.1 Acetobacteraceae bacterium
GCGCCCGCGCCGGCGGCGTCCTGGGCATAGGCGGGGGAGATGAGCATCGGGCCTCGCAAGGGAAAGGGAATGCGGGCAGATGAACTGCCGGAAGGCTTGCGTCAACCGGCTTGCGTTCAAAGGCGGGCGGCGCTTGAAGCGCCCCCATGGACACCGAACTCCTCGCCCGCATCGCCGCCGCCCTGGAACGCATCGCGCCCCCGCCGGCCCCGCCGCCCCGGCTGGAGGGCGCCGACGCCTTCATCTGGCACCCGGCCCAGCAGCGCCTGGCGCCCGTCCCCAAGGTCAGCCGGGTGGATCTGGTGCTGCTGCAGGGCGTGCAGCGGCAGAAGGACATCATCCTGGAGAACACGCTGCGCTTCGCCCGCGGCTTCCCGGCCAACAACGCCATGCTCTGGGGCGCCCGCGGCATGGGCAAATCCTCGCTGGTCAAGGCCGCCCATGCCGAGGCGAACCGCCTGCACCCGGGCTCCCTCGCCCTCATCGAGATCCATCGCGAGGATATCCGCACCCTGCCGGAGCTGCTCGGCCATCTCCGCGTGCAGGAGCGCCGCGCGCTCGTCTTCTGCGACGACCTCTCCTTCGAGAAGGAGGATGCCGACTACAAGGCCCTGAAATCCGTGCTGGATGGCGGGATCGAGGGGCGGCCCTCCAACGTGCTGTTCTACGCCACCTCCAACCGCCGCCACCTCATGCCGCGCGACATGATCGAGAATGAGCGCGGCAGCGCCATCAACCCCAATGAGGCGGTGGAGGAGAAGGTCTCGCTCAGCGACCGCTTCGGCCTCTGGGTCGGCTTCCACAATTGCGACCAGGACACCTTCTTCGCGATGATCGAAGGCTATGCCGCCGCCATGAACCTCCCCGCCACGCAGGAGGAGCTGCGCGCCGCGGCTGTCGAATGGTCGGTCACGCGCGGCGGGCGCTCGGGCCGCGTCGCCTGGCAATTCATCCAGGAGATGGCCGGGCGGCTGGGCGTGAAGGGATGAAGTTCCTCGGCACGCTGGAGGAGCTGCACGCGCTCTATGGCGTGCCAGGCCCGGCCTCGACGCGCAAGGAAGCGCCGCGTGTCACGCCGGAATACCGCCGCATCATTGAGGCCGCGCCCTTCCTGGCACTCGCCACCGCCGGCCCCGAGGGGCTGGATTGCTCGCCGCGCGGCGATGCGCCGGGGCAGCTGGTGCGCATCCTGGATGACGTGACGCTCGCGCTTCCCGACCGCCGCGGCAATGACCGCATCGACAGCCTGCGGAACATCCTCCGCGACCCGCGCGTGGCCCTGATGTTCCTGATCCCGGGCAGCGGCAATGCGCTGCGCATCAACGGCACGGCGCGGATCACGGCGGATGACGCGCTGCGCCAGAGCTTCGAGATGGAGGGCAGGCTGCCCCGCAGCATCGCCATCATCACGATCGGGACGATCTACTTCCAATGCGCCCGCGCGCTGATCCGCAGCCGCCTCTGGGAGCCGCATGCGACGCCCGACCTCCCCACCCCCGGCCAGATCCTGGCCGCGATGACGGCGGGCGAGGTGGGCGGCGCCAGATACGACGCGGAATGGCCGGAGCGCGCCAGGACGAGCATGTGGTGAGACTTCGCCCGGATGATGTGGTGATCCAGCCTGCGATCCGCGACGCCAAGGGCCGATTCCGCAACCCCGATGGCGGCCCGGCGGGCCAGGCGCTGCCGCGCGTGGCCCGCATGCTGCTGGAGGGCAAGGGCACGCCCTGGCCGCAGGGCCTGGCCAACCCGCCCCAACCGCCCCCGCCCGCGCGGATGCCGGCGGGCCACGCCGCCTTCACCTTCATCGGCCATGCGAGCTTCCTGATCCGGCTGGCCGATGGCACGACCCTCCTGACCGACCCGATCTTTTCCGAGCGCTGCAGCCCGCTCTCCTGGTGGGGGCCGAAGCGCGTGCGGCCGCCGGCCCTGGCCCTGGAGGAGCTGCCGCGCATCGATGCCGTGCTGGTGAGCCACGGCCATTACGACCACATGGACCTGCCCAGCCTGCGCGCCATCCATGCGCGCTGGCGGCCGCGGCTGCTGACGGGCCTTGGCCATGCCGCATTCCTGGCCCAGGCCGGCATCCCCGGCGCCGTCGAGCTGAACTGGGGCGAGAGCGCCGAAATCCCGGGCGGGCACCGCGCCACCTATCTTCCGATGCGGCATTTCTCCGCGCGCGGCATCCGCGACCGGGCGCGCGCCCTCTGGGGCGGCTTCGCCGTCGAGGCGGCGTCCGGCGGGCGCTTCCTCTTCGTGGGCGATACGGCGGCGGGCGGGCATCTCGACGTGATCGGGCGGGCCTTCGGCGGCTTCGGCGTGGGGCTGATCCCGATCGGCGCCTATGAGCCCACCTGGTTCATGCAGGCCGTCCACATCACCCCCGAGCAGGCGGTGGAGGCCCAGGCGCAGCTGCGGGTCCGCACCGCCATCGGGATGCATTTCGGCACCTTCAAGCTGACGCAGGAGGCGATTGACGAACCACCGCGGCGGCTGATGGCCGCGCGAGGGGCGCAGGATTTTCGGGTGCCGGGGTTCGGCGAGAGCCTGGTGCTGGAGATCTGATCCCAAACCCCTGTGGCCATGATTTTTCGCGGCAGCAGGGCCTCCGGCGGCTGGGGCCGAAAGGCCCCAGACCCCAGGATTTTGGGGTATCGCTTCCCTTGCGAGCTTGGCGCTGGCCCAAGTCTTGGGGGCTGGGGCCTTTCGGCCCCAGCCGCCGGAGGCCCGTTTTCTCTTTTGCCCTGAGGCGCTTTCCGTCCATCAAAGCCAGGACGATTTGGCATGGCAGGGGGAACGCCTCCCCCCCCGCGTCCCAGCATCCGTTCAGGGGCAGTCCGCCAGCGGCCGGGCGATGGAGGCGCGGGCGCCGCCCGGGCCCAGATGGCAGCCGCTGAACCAGTCGCCGCGATACCAACGCTGCTCGGCGGCGACGAAATAGGCGCCTTGGCCATCCGCGCGGCCGTCGCGATAGTCCCCCTCGTAGCGGTCGCCATTGGACCAGAGATAGACGCCCTCGCCGTGGAAGCGGCCGTCGCGCCACCGGCCTTCGTAGCGGTCACCATCGGGGAAGAGCATCACGCCACGGCCATGGCGGCGGCCGTCGCGCCATTCGCCCTCGTAGCGCGCGCCATTGGCCCAGTGATAGACGCCCTGGCCATGCTGCCGCCCATCCATCCACGCGCCCTCATAGCGGCTGCCGCTGGGCCAAATGACGGTGGCGCGGCCATTCAGACGGCCCTCGCGCATCTGGCCGGTGAAGCGGCTCACCAGGGGGGGCGCACCGCCATCCTGGCTGCGCCACTCGCCCTGGCCCTCGCCCTGGGCCGGGCCGCGCGGGCAGGGGCCGCTCCAGGTCACGGTCTCGCCGGGCTGGGGATTGCTGTTCCAGAGCCAGCAGCCATTGCGCCGATCCACGACCCAGCCGGCGCGGAAGGGCTCGGCCAGGTTCTCGGGCAAGGGCGGGGCAGGGCGGGTCTGTGCCCCGGCCGTGCCGGCGGCGAGCAGCAGGGCAAGGATGGCGGGGCTGCGGCGCATGGCGTCTCCTGTTTCGGCGGCCATGAAACAACGCGCCATGGGCCTGATCCAGCCCGAATGGCCGGCGATGGCCGAACGAGGGGATTTTCTTGATTTTCATGGAAAATAGGACTATTTTCCAAGTATGAAACAGCGCGTTCCCTTCACCGCCCTCTCAGACCGCCAATGGCAGGCGCTGCGCCCCTATGTGCGAGCGCAGACCGGCCCCGCCGGGCGCAAGACGCCCGACCTGCGGCACAGGATGGACGCGATCCTCTTCCTGCTCTCGACCGACGCGCCCTGGTGCGAATTGCCCGAGCGCTACGGCCCCTGGCCCACGGTGGCGCGGCATTTCCGCCGCCTGACCCATGCCGGGCTATGGGAACACCTGCTGGAGGCGCTGAAGGATCTCGGCCCGGCTCATCCGCTGCAACAATTGCGCCCGGTGATTTTCCGGGGCGCCCGCCGCGCCGCGCGCATCCGCGGCCTGCGAATCATTGTGCTGGCGAGACGGCTCGGCCTTCTCGAAGCCCTGCCGGGGCCTTCCTGGATGGTGCCCGATCCGGATTTGTCCCAAAGCCTGAGGGAGTGGCAAATCCGCGCCTTCGAAAATCCGACGCCCGGCTTTCTCCGCCGCTTCATCCTGGATTGGGGCCCGACGCTGCGAAACCTGCTGACCCTGGCCGGCGGCCGACCGAACATGCCGCGCTCCGTCCGGCTGGCCATGCCGTGAACCCCTCAGGGCAGGAGCGCCTCCGCCTCCGCCCAAAGACGGCGTGTGAGGTCGGCGGCGGGTTCGGCGCGGGCCATGGCGGCCCCTTGGCCCGCCCAGGCCTGCATGCGCGAGAGATCATTGGCCTTGCCGGCTTCGGTCCGCATCGGCGTGGTCAGCACGCGCTGCAAGGGATAGGGCGCCGGCGCCAGGCTCTCGAAGGCCCGGGTGGCGTCATTCGCGATGCCGCGCGCCAGGCGGCCGGAAAAGGCGCGGGTCAGCACCGTATCCTCGGGCGCGGCCGCCGCCAGGCCATCGGCCCAGGCCGGGGCCAGGCCCGTTTCCGGGCAGCGCAGGAATGCCGTCCCAAGCTGCACCGCGCTGGCACCGAGCGTGAGGGCGGCGGCGATGCCCCGCCCATCCATGATGCCGCCCGCCGCGATCACGGGGATGGACAGCGCATCGGCCAGGCGCGGGACCAGCGCGAAGAGGCCGATCAGCTGCGCCTCAGCCGCTTCGGGGGTGAAGGAACCACGATGCCCGCCGGCCTCGGCCCCCTGGGCGATCACGGCATCGGCCCCGGCGGCTTCGGCCGCGCGGGCCTCGGCGAGGGTGGTGGCGTTGCAGATCCAGAGGATGCCGCGCGCCTTGAGCTCGGCCACGAATTCCGGCGCCCAGAGGCCCATGATGGTAGAAACCACGGGCGGCCGCGCGGCCAGCACCGCTTCGCATTGCGCGGCGAAATCCGGCAGGAAGGGCCCATCGCCGAGCGGCGGCGGCTCGGGGCCCAGCGTGGCGAGCCGGGCGCGGACCTGCGCCTCATGCGCCGGATCGCGCCGGGGCGGCGGGTCGGGCGCCCAGAGGTTGATCTGGAAGGCGCCATTGCTGCCGGCCCGGAACCCCTCGGCCCAGCCGGTGATCTCGGCCGGGCTCATCTGCAGCGCGCCGAGTCCCGCCATGCCGCCGGCATTGGCCACCGCCACGCCCAGCGCCACCGGCGAGGCGCTGGCCATGGGCGCCTGCAGAATAGGGGCGCGCAGGCCGAAGCGGGCGCAGAATTCCTGGACGCGGGTGCGGGCAAGGGACATCCGCGGAAGCTCGCGCGGGCGGGCGATTGTGTCCATCCCGGCGCGGCAGTAGCAATCGGGCCATGGCCAGAAAGAAGGCGCCGCCCATGAGCCCGGACACCAACACCACCGCCCCCATCCCGACCCTTGGGCGGAAAAAACTCTTCGGCACGGATGGCATTCGCGGCACGGCCAACAAGGCGCCGATGGATGCGGTGACCGCGCTGCGCCTGGGCCAGGCGGCCGGAAAATACTTCAACCGCGGCACGCATCGCCACCGCGTGGTGATCGGCAAGGACACGCGCCTCTCGGGCTATATGCTGGAGCCGGCGCTGACGGCGGGCTTCGTCTCGGCCGGCATTGACGTGGTGCTGGTGGGGCCGCTGCCCACCCCGGCCATCGCGCTGATGACGCGCTCCCTGCGCGCCGATCTCGGCGTGATGATCTCCGCCTCGCACAACCCGCATGAGGATAATGGCATCAAGCTCTTCGGCCCGGACGGGCTGAAACTCTCCGACGAGCAGGAGAATGACATCGAGACCCTGATGGCGGGTGATCTCTCCTCCGCCCTGGTCTCGCCGGCCAAGCTGGGCCGCGCGTCGCGGCTGGATGACGCGCCGGGCCGCTATATCGAGGCCGCGAAGCAGAGCTTCCCGCGCGGGCTGACGCTGGAGGGGCTGCGCCTCGTCGTGGATTGCGCGCATGGCGCGGCCTACAAGGTTGCCCCCACCGTGCTCTGGGAGCTGGGGGCCGAGGTGGTGAGCGTGGGCGTGGCGCCCGATGGCTTCAACATCAACCGCGGCGTGGGCTCCACCGCGCCGCAGCAGCTGGCCGATCTGGTGCGCGAGCGCCGTGCCGATCTCGGCATCGCCCTCGATGGCGACGCCGACCGCGTGGTGCTGGTGGATGAGCAGGGCCAGGTGGTGGATGGCGACCAGATCCTCGCCGTCATCGCCGATTCCTGGGCACGCGAGGGAAAGCTCAAGGGCGGCGGCCTGGTCGCCACCGTGATGAGCAATATGGGGCTGGAGCGCTTCCTCACCTCGCGCAACATCGCCCTTCATCGGACCAATGTGGGCGACCGCTATGTGGGCGAGCGCATGCGCGAACTGGGCTGCAACCTGGGCGGCGAGCAATCGGGCCACATGATCATCAGCGATTTCGGCACCACGGGCGATGGCCTCGTCGCCGCCCTCCAGGTGCTGGCCGTGCTGGTCGAGGAGAAGCGCCCGGCGAGCGAGGTCTGCCGCCGCTTCGCCACGCTGCCGCAGAAGCTGGTCAATATCCGCTTCTCCGGCGTCACGCCGCTGAAGGACCCCGGCGTGCAGGCGGCCATCGCGGCCGAGGAAGCCAAGCTCGGGTCGCGCGGCCGCGTGCTGATCCGCGCGAGCGGCACCGAGCCCGTCATCCGCGTCATGGTCGAGGCGGAGGAGGAGGAGATGCTGAACCGCTCCATGGATGCGCTGTGTGAGATCATCCGCGCGAAGCTCGGCGCATGAAGGGGCGCGTCCTGATCTGCGCGGGCTCGGATTCCGGCGGCGGCGCCGGCATCCAGGCCGACATCAAGACGGTGACGGCGCTGGGCGGCTACGCCATGACGGCGATCACGGCGCTCACCGCGCAGAACACGCTGGGCGTGCAGGGCGTGGTGGGCGTGGCGCCGGATTTCATCCGCCAGCAGATGCGCTCCGTGCTGGAGGATCTCGGCGCCGATTCCATCAAGACCGGGATGCTGCATGACGCGGTGACCATCAACGCCGTCTGCGACGAGATCGCGGGGCTGGCCCCCGACCTGCCGCTGGTGGCGGACCCGGTGATGGTGGCGACCTCCGGCAGCCGCCTGCTGGCCGATGACGCGATGGACACGCTGCGCGACCGGCTGCTGCCCATGGCGGTGGTCATCACCCCCAATATCCCCGAGGCCGAGGCGCTGACCGGCCTCACCATCACCGACGAGGCCGGCATGCGGGAGGCCGCGCAGGCGCTGCTGGCGATGGGTGCGCGCGCCGTGCTGCTGAAGGGCGGGCATATGGAGGGCGAGATCCTGGTGGACCTGCTGGTCACGCCGCAGATGCTGCACCGCTATGAGGACCGGCGGATCGTCACGCGCCACACCCATGGCACGGGCTGCACCCTGGCCTCGGCCGTCGCGACCGGGCTGGCCCAGGGGCTGGAGCTGGAGCCCGCGGTGCGCCGCGCCCGCGCCTATGTGCGCGCCGCCATCCTGCGCGCGCCGGGGCTCGGCGCCGGCAGCGGGCCGCTGGATCACACCATCACGGTGGATACCAGCCGCTTTGACTGATCAGCCCAGCCTGGCGCATTTCCCGCTGCCCCTGCTGGCGGTGCCGCTGGGGCTGGGCGGTCTTGGCCTCGCCTGGCGCCAGGCGGAGTTCGGGCCGGTGAGCGAGACGGTGCTGGCGGTGATGGTGCTGGCCTGGCTGCTCATCCTCGGCCTGCACATCCTGCGGGCGCTGCGCCACCGCGAGGCGGCGCTGGCCGATTGGCGCAACCCGATGCGTTGCGGCTTCGTGGGCGCGGCCTCCATCGGCATGATGCTGACGGCGGCGACGCTCACCCCCTATCTGCCGGAGTTCGCGCGCGGCCTGCTGCTCCTGGCCATCACGCTGCACCTGGGCGTCGGGCTCGCGCTGCTGGCGCGGGTGCTGCGGGGCGAGGGGAGCGCCGCCATGCTGGTGCCACCCCTGATGATCCCGCTGGTCGGCAATGTGCTGGCGCCGATCTTCTGCGTGCCGCTGGGCCTGCCCATGCTGGGCTGGATGCTCTTCGGCGTGGGGATGCTGCTTTGGCTGGCCTTGCAGCCCCTGCTGCTGGGGCGGCTGTTCGAGGCGCCGCTGCCGCCGCCCTTGCGCCCCTCGCTGGCCATCCTGCTGGCGCCGAGCGCCGTGGGCGCGCTCGCCATCGAGGCGCTGGGCGGGCCGCTGCCGGCTTTCCTGGCGCTTTATGGCCTGGCCGCCTTCATCTTCGCGCTGCTGATGGTGGTGCTGCGCCACATGCTGGGGGCCGGCTTCACGCTCAGCTACTGGGGCTTCACCTTCCCGCTCGCCGCCTTCACGGCCGCGACGATGAAGATCGCCCCGGCGATGATCGGCCACTCCATGCTGGCGCTGGCGAGCATGGTGATCATCGGCATCGCGCTCGCCACGCTGCGCCTGGCCTCGCGCGGCGCCCTGCTGCGCCCCCATTGAACCGGAGAACGCCATGACGAATGCCCCGAAAATCCTGCGTGCCATGCCCCGCATGGCGACGCCCGAGAGCATCGCGCCCTATGGCACGCTGATCGAGCCGGGCGAGGATGGCACGCCCTTCGGCGCCGGCGATGCCGATCTGGACCTCACGCAAGGCACGCCGCGGCTCTACATCATGCGGCTGCGCCAGCGCCCGCTGATGATCCGCGGCATCACGCGCCACAGCCGCGTCACGCAATGCCTGGCCAGCATGAAGGGCGAGGAGTGGTTCATCGGCCTGGCCGAACCCGGCGATGCGCCGGCGCCCGAGGAGATCAAGGTGTTCCGGATGGGCGGCGATGTGGCGCTCGCGCTGCATGCCGGCACCTGGCATGCCGGGCCCTTCTTCACCGCGCCCTCGGTGGATTTCCTGAACCTGGAACTGACCGACACGAACGAGACCGACCACGAGACGACGCGGCTGGACCAGGATTTCGGCGCGGTGATCGAAATCCTGGCCTGATGCGCCGGCCGGGGGCTTCAGCGCGTGGCCACGCGGGCCAGCACCTGGTCCACGAAAAGCGTCGCGCTGCCGAGGTAATTCTCCGGGTTGCACAGCGCGCGCAGCTTGGAGGCTTCGACGCGCGAGGCGATTTCGCGATCGGCCTCCAGCGCCGCCAGCAGCGGGATGCCTTGCGCGATGGCGACATCGCAGGCGTGGTTCACGATGTGGTGCGCCTCGCCGCGGCCGAGGATGGGGGCAAGGCCCATCATCACCTGCTCGGAGGCGATGAGGCCGCCGGTCGCCGCCAGGTTGCGCATCATGCGCGCCGGGTCCACCACCAGCCCTTCGGCCAGGAACCTCGCCTGCAGCACGGCGCCATGGGTCAGGTTGAAGGCCTGGCCGATCGCCAGCGCCTCGGCCTGCCAGGGGCCGGTGCCGCGCTCCAGATCCTGCGCCATGGCGGCCATCATCTGCGGCACCAGCGCATGCACGCCGCGCGCCTGTGCAAGGATATACTCGCAGGCGATGGGGTTGCGCTTCTGCGGCATGGTGGAGGAGCCGCCGCGCCCGGCCACATGCGGCTCATTCACCTCGGCCACCTCCGTCTGCATCAGCAGCATCACGTCGGTCGCGATCTTGGACAGCGCGCCGCAGAGCAGGCCGAGGAAGGAGACCGCCTCGGTGAAGCCATCGCGCGCCACATGCCAGGGGATGTCGGGGCAGGCGAGGCCGAGTTCGGTGGCAAGCTCCCGCTGCACGGCCAGGCCCTGATCGCCCAACGAGGCGAGCGTGCCGGAGGCGCCGCCGAATTGCAGCCGCTCGACGCGCGGGCGCAGCTGCTCCAGCCGCTCCAGCATGGTGATGAGCGGCGAGAGCCAGACGGCCACCTTGTAGCCGAAGGTGACCGGCAGCGCGTGTTGCAGATGGGTGCGCCCGGCCATGATGGTGCCGCGATGGCGCTTGGCCATGGCCGCGAAGCCGCCGATCACCGCCATCAGGTCACCGCGCAGCAAGGCGAGGCCCTGGCGCATCTGGAGCACCACGGCAGTGTCCATGATGTCCTGCGTGGTGGCACCCCAATGCGTCCAGCGGCCAGCCTCATGGCCCGCCAGCGCGGTGAGCTGCTTCACCAGCCCCACCACGGGATAGCCGGTGTTGCGCGTGGCATCGCCCAGCGCCTGGAGGTCGAGCTTGTCCACCTGGGCGGCGAGGGTGATGGCGGCCGCAGCTTCGGCCGGCACGATGCCCAGGCGCGACTGGGCGCGGGCGAGGGCTGCCTCCACATCCAGCATGCGCTGCAGGAAGGCGCGCTCGCTCATGGCAGCGCGCATCGCATCCGTGCCGTAGAGCACGCCCATCACGGGGGAGTCGGCGGGGTTCACGGGCATGGGTCAGATATCCAGGAATACGGTTTCGGCGCCGCCGCGCAGCCGGATGTCGAGCTGCCAGCTGCCGGGCGCGGTGGGTTCGGCGATCAGCGTGGCGCGGCGTTCGGCGGGCACGAGCGCCAGAAGTGGGTCGGTCTCGTTCAGCGCCTCGCCCTGGAAATAAAGGCGCGTGGTGACGTGGCTCAGCAATCCGCGCGCGAAGATCGCGATCTGGATGTGCGGCGCCTGCAGCGTGTTGCCGCGGCCGGGCACTGGGCCGGGCTTCAGCGTGATGAAGCGGAAGCGCCCCTCGGCATTGGTGGCGCAGCGGCCGAAGCCCTGGAATTCCGCGTCATAGCGGCCGGCGGGGTCGGCGTGCCAGATCTCGACCATGGCGTCCGTCACCAGCGCGCCATCGCCATCGGTGATGGTGCCCTCGATGATGATGCGCTCGCCCTGTGCCCCGGCATTGGGGCCATCGGCGCGCAGCACATCCGCCCAGGCGGGGAAGTCGATCATGTGCCAGTAGGGACCGGCGGTCTGGTGCGCGGTGGCCATCAATGGTGATCCCCGTCCTCGAAGGGTGTCGCGGCGGGGCCGCGCAGCGTGATGTCGAAGCGGTAGCCCAGCGCCCATTCGGGCTCGGTCACATCGAGGTCGAAGCTGGCGACCAGGCGCTGGCGCGCGGCCTCGTCGGCGGTGGTGTTGAAGATGGGATCGAGCGGCAGAAGCGGATCACCCGGGAAATACATCTGGGTGATCATGCGCTGGGCATAACCGACGCCGAAGAGGCCGAAATGGATATGCACCGGCCGCCAGGCATTGTGGTGGTTGCGCCAGGGATAGGCGCCGGGGCGGATGGTGGTGAAGCGGTAGCGCCCTTCGGCATCGGTGAAGACGCGGGCATGCCCCTCGAAATTCGGGTCCAGCGGCGCGTCGTGATCGTCGCGCACATGGTGGTAGCGGCCGGCGGCATTGGCCTGCCAGATCTCGACCATGCTGTTCGCAACGGGGCGGCCGGCTTCATCCAGCACGCGCCCGGCGACGATGATCCGCTCACCCATGGCCTGCTTGCCGCCATGGACGGACATGTCCGCCTGCACCGGGTAATGCGCTGGCGAAAGGCGGGGCGAGCTCGCCTCGGTCAGGGTGTGCGGCGCGCGGATGGGCGCCAGCAAAGGGGCGCGGATCTGCGTGCTGCGATAGGCGGGGCTGTCCAGCGGCGGCTGGGTGCCGGGGACGGGCTTGGCATAGGGGATGGGGTCGGACATGGCCGTATCCTAAGTCAGAAGTCGCACCAGCCAAAGACTGAGCGCCGGAAAGGCGACGCAGAGCCCGAGGCGCACCAGATCCGTCGCCAGGAAGGGCAGCACGCCGCGATAGGTCTGCGCGATCGGGATGTTGCGCGCGATGGCGGAGATCACGAAGACGTTCAGCCCGATCGGCGGCGCCGTCAGCCCGATTCCGACGACGACCAGCACCAGGATGCCGAACCAGATCGCCGTCTCCTCGGTCGTCATGCCGAAATCCAGCGCGGTGATGACGGGGAAGAAGACCGGCAGGGTCAGCAGGATCATCGCCAGCTCATCCATGACGGCGCCGAGGATGATGTAGGTGATGAGCAGCGCGACCAGCACGCCATAGGGCGGGAAATCCTGGTCCGTCACCCACATGGCCAGCAGGTCCGGCGCCTGGGAGAGGGCGAGGAAGGCGTTGAACACCTCGGCCCCGAGCAGGATGGCGAAGATCATCGCCGTGGTCTCGGCGGTGGCGAGCAGTGCGGCGCGGATTTCACGCAGCGGCAGGCTCCGGCGCAGCAGCCCCACCCCCAGCACGCCGATGCAGCCGACCGCGGCACTCTCGGTCGGCGTGAAGACGCCGCCATAGATGCCGCCCACCACGACGACCGCGATGGTCAGCACCGGGATCACGTTGAGCAGCGCGCGCACCCGCTCGCCCCAGGGCACGCGCGGCGCTGTGGGGCCGAGCGAGGGGTTCAGCCGCACCAGGATCGCGATCGCGACGATGTAGAGGAAGGCCGCGAGCAGCCCCGGGATCATCGCGGCCATGAACAGCTTCGCGATGTTCTGCTCGGTGCTGATCGCGTAGATCACCAGGATCACCGAGGGCGGGATCAGGATGCCGAGCGTGCCGCCGACCGCGATCGTGCCCGAGGCGAAGCCGCCCGGGTAGCCGAAGCGCAGCAGCTGCGGCAGCGCAGCGCGGCCGAAGGTCGCCGTCGTCGCGACCGAGGAGCCGCACACCGCGCCGAAGGCCGCGCAGGAGGCGACGACGCCCATCGCCATGCCGCCGCGCCGATGGCCCACGAGCGCGCTGAACGCCTCGAACAGGTCGCGCGCGAGGCCGCCACGCTCGGCCACCGCGCCCATCAGGATGAACAGCGGGATCACCGAGAGCGTGTAGTTCGAGAACAGGTGGAAGGGCGTCGTCTTGAGATAGTTGAGCAGGGGCGCGAGGCCGACGATGTGCTCGTAGCCGATCGCGCCCGCGAGCAACATCGCAAGCCCGACCGGCGCGCGCAGCGCGATCAGGCCGAGCAGCACCGCGAAGCCGGTGGCGGCCAGGACGAATTCCGGCGCCATCAGCCGCGCCCCTTCAGCAGCCGCGGCAGCCACCACAGCGCGGCCAGCCCGGTTGCGGCGAAGCAGACCGCGCCGATCGCGACCGCCCACCAATAGGTCAGCGCGAGCAGCCCGATGGTGCGCGTGCCGCTGGCCCGCAGATCC
>JAIYDS010000283.1 GCA_027487385.1 Acetobacteraceae bacterium
CCATCCGCTTATTCTCCATAATCTCATGCGCGCGGGAATGTCCGTCGCATATCACCCACTCCAGCCGGACTTCGCAGGACGCGCGTTCTCCGCCCAAACCTTTCCCGGCAAGGGCGCGCACTGTCCGGCGGGTACACATCCAGTTGGTCCGAGGAGAGCTTCTGGGGTCGGCACGGCAAGACGAAGGTGAGGACAGAAGCGCAGATCGCCTGGGCGAAGTCAAACAAAACCGGGTGGTTTGCAGCCATGCGCCGCACGCGCGGCCATGCATGCAACCAAAGTCGCGCGGGCAAAAAGAAAGGGCGGCTCTCGCGAGCCGCCCCTCCCGATTTCAGCGAGACGCCTGGACTTAGAAGTCCATGTCGCCCATGCCGCCCATGCCGCCGCCCGGGCCACCGGCGGGCGCCGCCGGCTTCGCCGGACGCTCGGCCACCATGGCTTCCGTGGTGATCAGCAGCGAGGCGACCGAGGCCGCATCCTGCAGCGCCGTGCGCACGACCTTGGTCGGGTCGATGATGCCGGCTTCGACGAGGTTCTTGTACTCGTCGAGCTGCGCGTCATAGCCGAACTCCCAGGTGTCGCTGCGGAGCACTTCACCGGCCACCACGGCGCCATCCTTGCCGGCGTTCGCGGCGATCTGCTTCGCCGGGGCCTGGATGGCCTTGCGGACGATCTCGATGCCGACCTGCTCGTCGGAGTTCAGGCCCTTCAGCGTGTGCAGGTTGGTGCTGGCGCGCAGCAGCGCGGTGCCACCACCCGGCACGATGCCTTCCTGAACGGCGGCACGCGTCGCGTGCAGCGCGTCGTCCACGCGGTCCTTGCGCTCCTTCACTTCCACTTCGGTGCTGCCACCGACGCGGATGACGGCCACGCCACCGGCGAGCTTCGCCAGGCGCTCCTGCAGCTTCTCGCGGTCGTAGTCCGAGGTGGTCTCCTCGATCTGCGCCTTGATCTGCTCGCAACGGCCCTGGATCTCCTCCTTGGAGCCGGCGCCGTCCACGATCGTGGTGTTTTCCTTCTCGATGCGGATGGTCTTGGCCTTGCCCAGCATCGGCAGCGTCACGGTCTCGAGCTTGATGCCGAGGTCTTCGCTGATCAGCTGGCCGCCGGTCAGGATCGCGATGTCTTCCAGCATCGCCTTACGGCGGTCACCGAAGCCAGGCGCCTTCACGGCCGCGATCTTCAGGCCGCCACGCAGCTTGTTGACCACGAGCGTCGCCAGGGCCTCGCCCTCCACGTCCTCGGCGATGATGACGAGCGGACGGCCGCTCTGCACCACGGCCTCGAGCAGCGGCAGCATCGGCTGGAGCTGAGAGAGCTTCTTCTCGAAGATCAGGATGTAGGGCTGATCCATCTCCGCGATCATCTTCTCCGCATTCGTGATGAAATACGGGGAGACATAGCCGCGGTCGAACTGCATGCCCTCGACGACGTCGAGCTCGGTCTGGATGCTCTTGGCTTCCTCGACCGTGATCACGCCCTCATTGCCGACGCGCTCCATGGCGGAGGCGATCATCTCGCCGATTTCCTTCTCGCCATTGGCGGAGAGGGTGCCGACCTGGGCGACCTCGGCAGAGGTGGTGATCTTCTTCGTCTTGGCTTCCAGCTCGCCCACGATCTGCGTCACGGCCTTGTCGATGCCGCGCTTCAGATCCATCGGGTTCATGCCGGCGGCGACAGCCTTCGCACCCTCGCGGATGATGGCCTGGGCCAGCACGGTCGCGGTGGTGGTGCCGTCACCGGCGGTGTCGTTGGTCTTCGAGGCCACTTCGCGCACCATCTGGGCGCCCATGTTCTCGAACTTGTCGGAGAGCTCGATCTCCTTCGCGACGGTCACACCGTCCTTCGTGATGCGCGGAGCGCCGAAGGACTTGTCGATCACGACGTTGCGGCCCTTGGGGCCCAGCGTCACCTTCACGGCATCGGCCAGGATGTCCACGCCACGAATCATACGCTCACGCGCCGAAGCGCCGAACTTCACGTCTTTGGCAGCCATTATGTCACCTCAAAAAATTGTGGGATGCGGATGGAGGGGGCGGGAACTGAGCGGGATGGCGCGTTGTCAGCGATTCCGCCGCAACGCATCCCGCGCAGGATCAGGCCGCCTTCTTCGCCTCGGCCGGGGCCTCGACGATGCCCATCACGTCGGATTCCTTCATGATCAGCAGCTCTTCGCCGTTGATCTTGACCTCGGTGCCGGACCACTTGCCGAACAGGATGCGGTCACCCGCCTTCACATCGAGCGGGCGGACCTCGCCCTTGTCGTTCACGGTGCCGGCGCCGACGGCCAGGACTTCACCCTCCTGGGGCTTCTCCTTGGCGGTGTCGGGGATGATGATGCCGCCCGCGGTCTTCTCTTCGGCCGTGATGCGGCGGACGAGGACGCGGTCGTGCAAGGGACGAAACTTCATGGGGGTTCTTTCCTCCTGGTCTGAGCAGGCCCTGCGCTAACAGGGGGTGGGAACCTCCCCGCGCGCGCTGCCTGTTGGCACTCACTGGCGAGGAGTGCCAGCGATCTAGGCGGGCGCTCGGTGCGAGTCAAGCCAAATGGCAGCACTCTTGGAGTGCGAGTGCTAATGCGCTGAAATTCCAAAAGTTTTTTCTGGAAAAGCGCATTCCGATCATGTCAGCCTGATGACCAACACCAGCCCGCGCGACGGGCCGGCAGGAGGATCAGCCGGTTCCGCGGGCCCAACACGACCCGAAGGAGGCTGCCTGATGCTGGATGTTCTCTCCCCCATGGTCCGTCATCCCGACTGGAGGCTGACCACGGCGGAAATCCTCTACCACATGCCGGATCACCCTTCGGTGCTGCAGACCTTCATCTGGCAGAAGCATGACCTGGCCCCGAAATTCCCGGAGCTGACCCGTTTCCTGGATTTCTGGAAGCGCGAGATCGAGGGCCCGCTGCACTCCGTCCGCGTCGCCAGCGCCGCCCTCATCAAGCCAGCCGAACTCAAATACGCGAACGGGGTCTTCCTGCTGCATTAGGCGGCAGCGCGGTGGGGGGTGGGCGCCGAGCCGCCCCCCGCTTCAGGCGATGTGCGCCGCCATGCGCTCGGGCGGCAGGGAGAGGAAGGCGCGGGCGCCGATGCCGGGCGCCGCCTCGATCACCAGCTCCCCGCCATGCGCGCGCAGCAGGGCGCGGGCCAGGGAGAGGCCAAAGCCAAGCCCGCGCGAGCGATCCGCCGCGCCGTCATGCGCTGCCGGCGCCAGGTCCTCGATGGCAAGGCCCATCCCCTCATCCTCGATGACGATGGAGGCGGCGTGCGGCCGCAGATCGGCGCGGATGTCGATCACATCCCCCTCGCCCGTGGCGCGGGCCGCCCGGCCCAGCACCTGGACCAGCGCGCCGCGCAGCGCCCGGCGATCGGCCGTCACCGCCAGGTTCTCGATGGCTGGGGCGATACGCCAATGCCGCATGCCGGGGCCCAGCTGTGCGCCGGCAATGGCCACGGCTTCGCGCAGGATGGGCGCGAGCGGGAAGCGCTCCTCCTTCAGGCCACGTGCGGGCACCGCGCCCGTGGCCTCCTCCGCCGCCGCATCCGCCAGCGCCAGCAGGTGCCGCGCCTCACCCTCGAATGCGCGGCCGGCCTCTTCCCCCGAAGATTGTGCCGCCAAAACCTGGGCCCGCCCGAGCAGGGCCAGCCCCATGCTGTTGAGATCCCGCGACAAGAGTCCGAAGCTGCGTGCCCGCGCCTCGGCAAGGTTGCGCTGTGCCGTGGCCTCCGCGGCCAGGCGGGAGGCCCGGGCCAAGGCGCTGGCCGCCACGAAGCCGCAGACCGCGGCGATCATGGCAAGGATGCTGTGCAGGGGGTCGATCATCATGGGAAGATTCTGAGCCCGGCATGGTTAACAAGGCGTAAATGCCGCTTTGGAACGAATCCAAATAAATCACTTCGGTGCCGTATCGGACGCCTCATCTGGAATTAAGTCTCTGGAAAGCCTGAGAAAGTCCTGGCAATCCGATTCCTATGCTCAGGAATTCATGGAAAAGCATTGCCCGCGTCCCGGTCTTTCGCCGCCCGCGAATCGATTCTCGACCCCGCGGCTCCGTTTAATGGATTCGCCCCTCCCCGCTCTGCGACATGCCGCGCGATCCCGCCTGGACCGCGATCAAAATGGGTTGATTGCGGTCCAGCCTTTGCGGAGACGCTGATTCACGCCTTGGGTGATTCCACCAAAGGCGATCAGGCTTTAGGCTGCCGCCAACAGCAGGAGGGCGGCATGGCGCGCATCGGGTTCGTGGGTCTCGGCAATATGGGCTTGCCCATGGCGCGCAACCTGGCCAAGGCAGGACATGAGGTGCGCGGCTATGACCTGAGCGCCGCGGCCATGGATGCGGCTGCCGCGGGTGGCATCCAGCGCGCCCAATCCGGCCCCGACGCCGCCCGCGGCGCGGACCTGGTCATCACCATGCTCCCTGCCGGCGCCCATGTTCGCGCTGCCTGGGCCGAGATGGCCTCCGCCCTGGCGCCGCATGCGGTGCTGATCGACTGCTCCACCATTGATGTGGAGACGGCGCGCGAGGTCGCGGCCGGGCGCCCCATGCTCGATGCACCGGTCTCCGGCGGCACGATGGGGGCGGAAGCCGGGACACTCACCTTCATGGTGGGCGGCGAGGCCGCGCATTTCGCCACGGCCAGGCCCATCCTGGAGCAGATGGGCCGCACCATCGTGCATTGCGGCGCCTCCGGCGCGGGCCAGGCGGCCAAGCTCTGCAACAACATGCTGCTGGCGATCTCCATGATCGGCACCAGCGAGGCCTTCGTCCTGGCCGAGAAACTCGGCCTCAGCCACGCGGCACTCTTCGAGGTTGCCAGCAAGTCTTCGGGCCAATGCTGGTCGCTCACCACCTATTGCCCGGTGCCGGGGCCGGTGCCGGGCAGCCCGGCCAACCGCGACTACACCCCGGGCTTCGCCACCGCGCTGATGCTGAAGGATCTGGGCCTGTCCCAGCAGGCCGCCCAGGCGGCGGGCGCGGCCACGCCGCTCGGCGCGGCGGCCCTGGAACTCTATGAGCGCTTCGCCGCCGAGGGGGGCGCGGGCACGGATTTCTCCGGCATCATCCGGATGCTGCGGGGCGGTTAGCCCAGAAACATCCCCCGGTAGCCGGGGAGTGGCTGGGCCGGCATCGAGCCTCGTCGGAAGCGGGGCGATGTCGGCGGCAAACGCCCTGGCGCGGCGTCGGTGGTGCCCCATCCCGACGACAAGCCGCCCGCCCGGCCCAGGCCTGGCGCCGGGCTTTTTCCCCGGCGCTTCCGGTGCGGGCGCGGCTGGGTCAAGCTATAGGACCGTCACGGAGATCGCTCGCATGGATGAGACCACCGCCGCCCTGGCGAAAGCCGCCGGCCTGGCAGAGACCGCCGCCCGCTTCCCGGCCGATGTGGCCGAGGCGCTGGCCTCGCTCGCCAAGCACAAGGCGGCGCTGCCGCGCAGCAGCGATCCGCGGCTGGAACCCACGCCCGCCCATCAGGTCCGCCGCGCATGACCGCGCCGCACCAGTTCACCCTCGCCGAGGCCGCGGGGCTGATCGCCGCGCGGCGCCTCTCGCCCGTGGAACTCCTGGCCGACTGCGCGGCGCACATCGCCGCCCTGGAGCCGCGCCTCAACGCCTTCATTCGCATGACGCTGCCCGAGGCCGAGGCCAGCGCCCGCGAGGCCGAGGCCGAGATCACCCGCAATGGCCCGCGCTCCCCGTTGCACGGCATCCCGGTGGGGTTGAAGGACATCATTGACCTCGCTGGCCACCCGACGACCTGCCATTCGCGGCTGCGGCTGGACCACGTGGCGGCGGAGGATGCCGCCGTTGTGACGCTGCTGCGCCAGGCGGGCGCGGTGTTTCCGGGCAAGCTCGCCACGCATGAATTCGCCATTGGCGGCCCTGCCTTCGACCTGCCCTTCCCGCCCGCGCGCAACCCCTGGAACACGGCGCATCATCCGGGCGGCTCCTCCTCCGGCTCCGGGGCGGCGGTGGCGGCGCGGATGGTGCCGGCCGCGCTGGGCACCGATACCGGCGGCTCGGTGCGGCACCCGGCCTCGCATTGCGGCATCGTGGGCTTGAAGCCGACCTATGGCCTGGTCCCACGCGAGGGCGTGTTTCCGCTGGCCTTCTCGCTCGACCATGTCGGGCCACTGACGCGCACGGTGCGGGATTCGGCGCTGATGCTGAACGTGATGTCCGGCGGGCGGGAGGATTACACGCGCGATCTCGGCCTCGGCCTCAAGGGCCTGCGCATCGGCTTCGTGCGCCATTTCCACGAGACGGACATGCCGGCCGACCCGGAGATGGCGGCCGCCCTGGAAGAGGCCGCCCGGCTGCTGGTCGCCGAGGGTGCCATCCTCAGCAACGTCACCCTGCCCAACCTCGCCGAATTTGCGGCGGTGAACCGCACGGTGCTCTACGCCGAGAGCTCGGCGGTGCATGAGGAATGGCTGACCACGCGGCCGGATGAATACGCGAATGTGACGCGCCGCCGCCTGCTGCCCGGCCTCTTCCTGCCGGCGGTGGACTACATGCACGCGGCGCGCCGGCGCACCCAGCTCATCGCCGCCATCGAGGCCGCCTTCCAGGAGGTGGATGTGCTGCTGACCGCCAGCAGCATGGACCCCGCCTGCCGCATTGACGACACGGAGGCGGTGGAGCGCACCTATCCCCGCCAGGCGCGCACGCCCTTCAATGTGAGCGGCCATCCCGCCGTCACCCTCATGTCCGGGCTGTCCTCCGGCGGGTTGCCGCTCTCGCTGCAATTCGTGACGCCCGGCTTCACCGAGGCGCTGCTGCTGCGCGTGGCGCATGGCTTCGAACGCGCGGCGCCCTGGAAGGACCGCGCGCCGCCCCTGGATGCGTGAGGCGATCTTCCCGCCCGGCTGCGTCGTTGCCGTCGGGCTGAAGAGCGAGGCGGCGCTGCTGCCGAAGGGCGTGCGGGTGGTGATCTCGGGCGGCGATCCGGCGCGGCTGGACGCGTTGTGGCCCGAGGAAGCGACGGCCGTGCTCTCCTTCGGCATCGCCGGCGGGCTGGCCCCGGATGTGGCGCGCGGCGCGGTGATCCTTGCTTCGGCGCTGTGGGAGGAGGGCGAGGTCTGGGCCGTGGATGCGCCCTGGCTCGCCCTGCTCTCCGCGCTGCTGCCGGCGCGCCCCGGCCTGCTGGCCGCGAGCGGCACGCTGCTGGAGAACGCCGCCGCCAAGGCTTCGCTGCATGCCCGATCGGGCGCGCTGGCCGTGGATATGGAAAGCGGCGCGGCCGCGCGCTTTGCCGCCGCGCGCGGCCTTCCCTTCGCCGCGCTGCGCGCCGTGGCCGATGGGCCGGGCGAGGCCCTGCCGCGCGCCGCCGCCGTCGGGCTCAACCCCGATGGCTCGCCCGCGCCGGGCCGCGTGCTGGCCGCCTTGTTGCGCCGCCCGAGGGAATTGCCCGCCCTGCTGCGCCTGGCGCGCGCCAGCGCCGCCGCCCATGCGGCCTTGGCGCGGGTGCTTGCCTCGCCGGGCGCGGCACTCTAACTCGGCCCAAAATCGGAGGATTGCCCCATGCTTCGCCGCACCCTGCTTGCCGCCGCCACCACCAGCCTCGCGCTTCCCGCGCTGGCCCAGGAATGGCCGAGCGGCCCGGTCCGCGCCGTGGTGCCCTTCGCCGCCGGCAGCGCGACCGACATCGTGGCCCGCCTCTTTGCCGAGCGCATGCGCGAGGTGCTGGGCCAGCCCGTGGTGGTCGAGAATCGCGCCGGCGCCTCGGGGCTGATCGGTGCGGAGTATGTCGCCCGCTCGGCGCCGGATGGCATGACGCTGCTGTTCGGCACCAATTCCACCAATGCGGCCGCCAATGCGCTGTTCCGCCGTGTGCCCTTCGACATGGAGCGCGATTTCGTCCCGGCCTCGCTGCTGGCTTCTGTGCCGCTGCTGGTGGCGGTGCCGGCGAACAGCCCGCATCGCACGCTGAATGACCTGCTGGCCGCCGCCCGCGCGCGGCCGGAAGCGGTCTCCTTCGCCTCGGCCTCCTCCTCGCAGCGCGTGGCGTCCGAGATGCTGGCCGCGATGGCCGGCGTGCGCATGCTGCATGTGCCCTATCGCGCCTCGCCCGCCGCCGTGCAGGACCTGATCTCGGGCCGGGTGGATGTCTTCATCGCCGACCAGGCGGTGATCCTGCCGCCGACCCAGGGTGGGCAATTGCGCGTGCTGGGTGTGACCACGCGCACGCGCTCGCCGCAGCTGCCCCAGGTGCCGACGGTGGCCGAGGCGGCGAATCTGCCGAATTACGAGCTCTTCGCCTGGTTCGTGCTGGCCGCCCCCGCCGGCACGCCGGCCGCCGTGCTGGCGCGCCTGAACGCCGCGGTGCGCCACGCGACCGCGAACCCGGAGTTGCGGCAGCGGCTGGAGCAGACGCTGGGCATGAGTGTCACCCCCTCCACGCAGGAGGAGGCGGTGGCCTTCCTGCGCAGCGAGACGGTGAAGTGGACCAACGCCATCCGCGCGGCCGGGATCGAGCCCGAGTAGACCCGGCGGCGCCACTCACGGCCGGAGATGCAAGAACCTGAGGTTCTTGCCGGGGAGCTTGAGGGGCAGCGCCCCTCAAACCCCTCGGCCCGGATTTACAGAAACGGCCGCCAGGGCGCCTGGATGAGGTGATACCCCGCCGCATCGCGCCGGATATGGCCGAGGCCCGGGAAGTCCATGTGCATGCCGGCGACCAGCAGCCGGTCGGCGGCGGCCATGTCGAAGACGCGCCGGCGTGTTGCCACCGCGGCCTGCGCATCGACGTCGAAGGCGATGCCCCAATCCGGGTGCCGCGTCTGCAAGGCGGGGAAATGCACCATGTCGCCAAAGATCAGCAGCTGCGCGGGGCCGGAGGCGATGCGGTAGATGGTGTGGCCCGGCGTGTGGCCGAAAGCGTCCATCGAGGTGATGCCCGGATGGACCTCCCGCCCGCCCGGGACTCGGCGGATGCGGCCGCGATAGGCGGCCTCCACCTGCTTCGCATAAGCGAAGCCGCCGCGTGAGCCCTGCGGCACGCGGTTGATATTGGCCTCGTCGAACCAGAAGGCGGCCTCGACCTCGGGGATCACCAGCTCGGAGGTGGGATAGAGCGCGCGGCCCTCGCGGTCGCAGAGCCCGCCCGCATGGTCGCGGTGCATATGGGTCAGCACCACGCTGTCGATCATCGCGGGCGTGACACCCTGGGCGGCCAGGTTCACGGGCGCCTGGCCCATGGTCGGCCCCAGCGCATGGCCCGAGCCCGTGTCGATCAGCGAGAGCTTTCCGCCGGCATTCACCAGGAAGGTGTTCAGGGCGAGCGGCACCGGCCCTTCGGTGGGGAGGAAATTCTCGGCCAGGATGCGCCGCGCCTCGGGCTGGTTGGCCTCGCCGAAGACGGCGGGGGGCAGAGCGATGCTGCCATCGCTGACGGCCGTGACCTCGATCTCGCCCACCTTGGTGCGATAGAGGCTCGCCACCTGGCGGCCCACCGGCGGCTGGGCGGCCAGCGCCGGCTGGGCGGTGGCGGCGGCGAGGAGGGCAGGAGCGGTGAGAAGGGCGTTGCGTCGCGGCAGCTTCATGGGACGGACCTTGTTGGGCCGGGCAGGCCAGCCGGTGGAGGGGAGATGCTAGGCCCGCGCCGAAGCCGCTGGCAACGTGCTTGCGCGTGGCGCCTCACGGTCGCAGCACCACCCGCCCCACGGCGCGGCGCTGCCGGACCTCGGCCATCGCCTCGCGGAATTGGCCGAGCGGGTAGCCGGCATGCACCTCGGGCCGCAGCTTCCCCTCGGCCCACCAGCGCATCAGCTGGTCCCAGAGGGCGCGCACGCGCGGCGCATGTTGCTCGCGCCCATCGCCCGGCGACCAGCCGAGATAGGTGCCCCAGTTCAGCCCGGCGACGGTGATGTTCTTCAGCAGCAGGATATTCGCCGGAACGGTGGGGATGCGCCCGGCCGCATAGCCCACGGTGACCAGCGTGCCGCCATCGGCCAGACAGCGCAGCGATTCATCGAAGACATCGCCACCCAGCGTGTCCAGCACGCAGGCCACGCCGGCGCCGCCGGTGATGTCACGCACCGCGTCCCGGAAGGGCAAGGCGCTGTCCAGCACGAGATCCGCGCCGCGCGCCTGCAGCATGGGGTGCTTGGCGGCCCCCGCGCGGGCAATGACGCGGCCACCCAGCGCCTTCACGATCTCCACCCCGGCCAGGCCCACGCCGCCGGCCGCCCCATGCACCAGCACCCAGTCGCCGGCCTGCACCCGCCCGCGCCAGATCAGCGCCGAGGCGGCGGTGGGGTAGCTGATCGGGAAGGCCACGGCGGGTTCCAGCGGCAGGCCATCCGGGATGGGCACCACATGGATGGCGTCCACCACGCATTGCTCGGCGAAGCCGCCCCAGTCGAGCGCGGCGAAGACGCGCGTGCCAACGGGCAGCGGGCCTTCCAGCACGGTGCCCACCACCTCGGTGCCGGGCGCGAAGGGCAGGGGCGGCTTGCGTTGGTATTTGCCCGCGACAACGAGTTGGACGGCGAAGGAGACGCCCGCCGCCGCCACCTGGATCCGCACGGCACCCGGCCGCATCGGCGGGGGCGGGATGTCCTTCACCTCCAGCGCGTCGAAATCACGCCAGGATTCACAGATCAGGGCGCGCATCATTCCCCCTTGATGTCGGCGTCACGGATGAGCTGGCCAAAGCGGTCATATTCGGCGCACACGAAGCGGGCGAAGGCCTCGGGCGTGCTCGCCACCGGGTCCGCGCCCATGGCCAGGAAGCGCGCCTGCGCCTCGGGCGTGGCCAGCACGCGGGCCACATTCTCCTGCATGCGGGTGGCGAGCGCGCCAGGCAGGCGGGGCGGCCCCCACATCCCGTACCAAGTGGAGATCTCATAGCCCGGCACCGTCTCGGCCACAGTGGGCAGGTCCGGGTTGGCCGGCAGGCGCTGCGGCGTGGTGACGGCGAGCGCGCGCAGCCGCCCCGCGCGGATATGCGCGGCCGAGGAAGCCAGGCTGTCGAACATCACCTGCACCGTGCCGCCCAGCAGATCCTGCAAAGCGGGGCCGGAGCCGCGATAGGGGACATGCACCATGTCGGTGCGTGTCATCAGCTTGAACAACTCGCCCGCCAGATGCGGCGCGCCGCCGATGGAAGAGGACGCGTAGGAGAGCCGCCCCGGTTGGCTGCGCGCCAGCGCGATGAGGTCGGCCGTGCTGCGCGCCGGCACCGCCTCATTCACGACGAGGATCAGCGGCACCTTCACGATCTCGGTGATGGGCGTGAAATCGGCCAGGCTGTCGAAGGGCATGTTGCGCTGCAGATGCGGCACGATGACATGCGCCGAGGCATTCACCAGGAAGACCGAGCCGTCCGGCGCGGCGCGGGCCACCTCGCCTGCGCCGATGGAGCCCGCCGCCCCCGGCCGGTTCTCGACGATGGTGCCGGGCAGCCCGGCCGAAGTGACCCGGGCGACGAGGTCCGTCGGCCCGCCCGGCGGGTAGGGAACGATGAAGCGCGCGGCGCGCTCCTGCGCCAGGGCGGGGGCCGCCAGCATGGGTGTGGCCAGGATGGCCCGTCTCGTGGCGGTCATTCGCCTCCCTTTCGCAACTTCGATTTTGCGCGATGATAGGGCCAAGTTGGAGGAACACCATGCCTGGACCCTATGAGGGCCTTGTCGTCCTGGACGCCGCGCAGGGCATTGCCGGCCCCTATTGCGGCATGCTGCTGGCGCAATCCGGGGCCACCGTCATCAAGCTGGAGCCGCCCAAGGGCGATTGGTCGCGTGGGCTCACCACGCGCGCCGGCAGCCACAGCGTGATGCACACCGCCTTCAACCGCGGCAAGCGCAGCCTGGTGCTGGACCTCGCCACACCCGAGGGCCAGGCGCGCGTGGCGAAGCTCGCCGCCCGCGCGGATGTGCTGATCGAGGCCTTCCGGCCCGGCGTGGCCGCGCGCATCGGGCTGGGGCCGGAGGCGGCGAAGGCAGACGCCGTCTGTGTCTCCGTCTCCGGCTTCGGGCAGTCCGGCCCCTATCGCGAGCGGCCCTGCACGGATGGCATCGCCCAGGCCTTTTCGGGCTTGGTTTCCGTGAATGCCGGGGCGGATGGCGTGCCGCACAAGACCGGCACGCTGGTGGTGGATGTCGTCACCGGCATTTCCGCCTTCGCCGCCTGCCAGGCGGCGCTGGCCGAGCGCGCACAGGATACGGCGGCGGGCCGGCCCGGCCGGCGGCGGCACCTGGATGTCTCGCTGATGCAGACCGCGGCCTCGCTGCTGGTGCTGCCCATCTCGGAGGCCGGGCTGCTCGGCCGCATGCCGGGCGAACTGAACGTGCCCGCCGGCAGCTATCCGACGAAGGATGGCGCCTGGATCATGTTCGCCCTGGTGCGCGAGGAAGAGTGGGTGGCGCTCTGCAAGCAGATCGGCCGCGAGGATCTGCTGGCCGATCCCCGCTTCACAGATTTCAAGGCGCGCTTTGCCCATAAGGCGGCGCTGGTGGCCATCCTGCGTGAGTTGTTCCTGACCCAGGACGCCGCGCATTGGGTGGCCTTGCTGCAGGCGGCGCGGCTGCTTTGTGACCGCGTGAACACGCCGCTGGAATTCCTGGCGGACCCGCATGTGCAGGCGGTGCGCGCCGCGCCCGTGCTGCAACAGCCGGAACTGGGCGCACTGCCTTTCCCGGCCATCCCGGGCCTGGGCGCCTGGGAGCAACCCGCGCCGTCACTCGGCGAGGACACCGCGGCCCTGCTGGCCGAATGGGGGATTTGAGCATGACGCACGACGCCCAGGGCAATCGCGCCACCTTCGCCTCCGAGGAGGCCGTTCGCGCCTTCGACCATATGGTGGAAGGCTTCCTGAAATATCGCCTGGACACGCCGCTGCGCCTCAAGGCCACCTTGCAGGCCGACCCGGAGGCGCCGCTGCCGGTGATGATGAAGGCCGGCTTCGCCATGCTGGCCTACAAGGCCGCGCATGTGCCCGCCGCCAAGGCCGCCCTGGACCAGGCCCGAAAGCTCGGCGGCAATGGGCGGGAGAAGATGCATCTGGCGGCCCTCGATGCCTGGGCCGATGGCGGGCAGGACCGCGCCATCGCGATCTGGGAGCGCATCATCGCGGAGCACCCGCGTGACATCCTGGCCTTCCGCTTCCACCATTTCGCCGCCTTCTGGATGGGCAAGGCGCCGGCGATGTTCAGCGCGGTGGAGGGCATCCTGCCGCATTGGGATGGCGATGTGCCGGGCTATGGCTCGGTGCTGGCCTGCCGCGCCTTCGCCAATGAGGAGGCAGGGAACCTCCTCATCGCCGAGCATGCCGGGCGCGAGGCCATCAGGAAGGATCCGGCCGATCTCTGGGCCGCCCATGCCGTGGCCCATGTGCTGGAGATGCAGGGCCGCCGCGCCGAAGGCATCGCCTGGATCACCGGCCTCCGCCCGCATTTCGAGGGCGGCAACAACCTGATGCACCACATCTTCTGGCACCAGGCCATGTTCCATCTGGAGCGCGGCGAGCATGACCAGGTGCTGCACCTCTACGACACCGGCTTCCGCAACCTGGACAGCCCCGTCACGCAGATGCAGCCCGACCTCTATATCGACTGCCAGAACGCCGCTTCGATGCTCTTCCGCCTGGAGCGCCAGGGCGTGGATGTCGGCGCGCGGTGGGAGGAACTGGCCGAGAAGGCCGAGGCGCGGATCGGCGATTGCCTTTCGGCCTTCACCTTGCCGCATTGGATGATGGCGCTCTGCGCCACCGGCCGCTTCGCCGCGGCCGAGCGGATGCTGGCCGCCATGCGCGACTACGCTGGCAGCAACAGCGGCGAAAACCCCCGCGTGGTGCGCGAGGCGGCATTGCCCTGCTGTGAGGCGCTGCTGCTGCGCGCGAAGGGCGATCCGGCCGGCGCCGTGGCCGCCATGCGCCCGGCCCTGGGCGGAATGCACGAACTGGGCGGCAGCCATGCCCAACAGGATGTGCTGGAGCAGCTCTTTCTCGATTGCGCCCTGGCGGCAGGCTTCACCGCGGATGCGGATTTGCTGCTGGAACGTGTCGCGGGGCGCTGGCCGACGCCGCCGGAGCGCCGGGCGGGCTATGCCGCGGCAGCGCGTGCCCTTCGAAACTAGGATGTCATTCTTAACATTTCTGGGCTTGGTCGCGCGAAATCCTCGCTTGGAGCTTCCATTTCCGGGTTTGGTGGGGTAGATATGCGGCGCCAGTGACAAAAATCGTGCTCGCCATGCGGATCAGAATGTGGTTATGAGCGCCGGGCATTGTGACGGGCTCGGATGCCGGGTTGTTCACTCCAAGCCCAGGAAAGGGTCTTCGCCGTTGCTGCGCTTGAAATGGGTTCTCCCTTTGATGTCGCTTGCGCTCCTGCCGGGGTGCGACACACGCCTGCCGGATGTCGGTTCGCTGCTGCCCAGCCTCTCCACCGGGGCGGGCGGCGTGGCTGAGACGCCCGTCGTCGCTGTGCCGCGCGGTGCGGATCCTTTGGCGAATTTCGCCGCCACCGCGCAGCCCGGCATGGTGGGTACCGTGAATGGGGAGCGGGCGCGGTTGAACCGCGCCTATAACGCAGCAAGTGGCCGGGAATGCCGCGAGGTGATCCTGGGTTTCGGCAACAGCGAGCGCAGCGCGGTCGCCTGCCGCGACGCCAACGGCAATTTCGTCTCCTCTCAGCCCTTGCTCCGCGGCAGCCTCCGGTAGCGCCGAGCCATGCTCGACATCCAACGGGAGCCGAGCCTGCTCGAAGCCATCCAGTCGCGTCTGCGCGTCATGGTCGCCCTGATGATTCGCGAACTGCACACGCGTTTCGGGCGGGAGAACCTCGGCTATATCTGGCTTTTCGTGGAGCCGGCCATGCTCGGGCTCGGCGTGGCGGTCTGGCAATGGCTGGTGCAGGGCAGCGCCTCCATGCCGGGGGATCTGAACAAGTTCAGCTTCTTTCTTGTCGGCTATATCCTGTTCTACCTGTTCCGCACCCTGGTTGGGCGTTCGCCGACCGGCCTCGCCTCGAACTTCCAGCTCATGTACCACTCGCGGGTCACCATCGAGGCGGTGATGTGGGCGCGCACCGTTCTGGACACGGCAGCGGTCGCCGTCTGCATCGCCGTGTTCATCGTGCTGATCGGCATCACGTTCGGCGATTGGCCGGCGAACCCGCTGCAGATGATGCTGGGGGTCGCCTTCATGGGGCTGCTCGCCCACGGCATTGGCCTGCTGTTCCTCGCTGCCACCGCGATCAGCCCCGGCATCACCGAGCGGCTGTCCCACCCCTTCACCTATATTTCCATCCCCTTCTCCGGGATGTTCTACATGGCCTGGTGGCTGCCCGGCAGCTTCCAGGAGGTGCTGCTCTGGTTCCCGCTGCTGCACATCATGGAATTCGTGCGCGAGGGCCAATTCGGCCGCCGGGTGCCGGCAACCTATGACCTGACTTTCCTGGCCGGCTGGATCATCGCGATGAACTTCCTGGGCCTGGTCGCCCTCAAGGCGGCCAAGCCGCGGCTGGAGACGTAAAGGCGCCATGCTGCAGCTCGAAAACGTCACCAAGAGCTTCACCAAGAACGGCTTCACCCGGGAGGTGCTGAGCGACATCAACGCCACCTTCCTCCCCGGGGATGCGGTGGGCATCCTCGGCCGCAACGGTGCGGGCAAGAGCACGCTCATGCGCATCATGGCGGGGGTCGAACATCCGACCACCGGGCGTGTGCGGCGGCGGATGAGCATTTCCTGGCCGATGGGCTATGATGCGGCGGTGCACAATGCGCTGACCGGCGCCGACAATTCCCGATTCATCGCTCGGCTCTACAATCGGCCGGTCGGCTGGGTGGAGAGTTTCGTGCAGGAATTCTCCGAGATCGGCGATGACTTCCGCCGGCCGGTCAAGACCTATTCCGCGGGCATGAAGGCGCGCCTCATCTTCGCGCTCTCCATGGCGGTGGATTTCGACTGCTACCTGATCGACGAGGTGATCGCCGCCGGCGATGCCCGCTTCGCGGAGCGGTGTCGCCAGGCGCTGCTGGCCCGCCGGGGACGCAGCGCCCTGATCTTGGTCTCACACCAGATGGACACGGTCCGCTCGCTCTGCACACACGCTGCAACCCTGAATGAAGGGAGGCTGACATTCCATGAAGATCTGGACCAAGCTTTCGCCGAATACCAGCAACTCTAGCCCGGCCGGCCGGCCGGCCATGGCTGAGCCGCGTCCGGCCGTGGCCCCCCGCACGGCCGAGGCCATGCGCGCCAAGGTGCTGAACCCGCCGACGCCGCGCAGCCCTGCCGCTCGGCCGGATCTTCCGGTGACCGATCGCTTCTCCGGCCGACCGCTGGGTCCTGTGGGAGCGAGGCCGACGGAGCGGCGCACGCTGCGCCAGTGGATGGCTGACCATCCCTTCCTGATGTGGGTGGTCCTGCCCTCGCTGGTGGCTGCCTTCTACCTTTTCTTCATCGCCGCCCCGCAATATGTGAGCGAGGCGCGCTTCACGGTGCGCGCCCAGCAGCCGCGTGCGGCCGGTGCCAATATCACGGGTGAGCTCCTGGGCTCGGCCGGCTTCATCACCTCGCCCGAGAACATCGCCAGCGTCCGCACCTTCCTCCTGTCGCATGACTCCGTGCGGAAGAGCCGCGAGACCCTGGACTTGGTGGGCATCTTCCGCCGCCCGGAGGCGGACCCGCTCTTTCGCCTCTGGTGGGCCAATCCGACGGCTGAACGTCTGCGGTCCTGGTTCCGTTGGCAGGTGACGGTGGATGTGGACCCGACCACCGGCATCAGCGACCTCCGCGTCTGGACCTTCCGGCCGGACGACAGCAAGGCCCTCTCGCTCCGCCTCATGGAGATCGCGGAGGAACTCGTGAACGACATGAACGTCCGAATTCGCGAGGAGGCGCTGCGTGCCGCCCGCAACGAGCTTCGCCGCGCCGAGACGCGGCTGACCGATGCGCGCGTGGCACTGACCATGTTTCGCCAGCAGGAGCGGGCGGTGGACCCCTCGGCCACCGCTTCCGCCGCGGTCGGCACCATCAGTGGTCTGGAGAGCGACATCGCCCGGGCCCGCAGCGAATTGCAGACCCTTCAGGGCTTCGCCCGACCGAACAGTCCGCAGATCATCAATCTGCAGAACCGCATCCGTGGCATGGAGGCGCAGGTGGCCGAGGAGCGCGAGCGCATTGCGGCCGCCGGCACCGGCGTGACCGAGCTGATGGAGACCTTCGCCCGTCTCAACGCCGAAGTGGCCCTCGCGCAGCAGCAGCTGGAGGCCAACATCATCGTCCTTGACCGTGCAAACTCCGACGTCGCCCGGCAATCCATCTTCCTGCTGCGCATCGTCGAGCCCAACCTGGCCGAGCGGTCGTTGTTTCCGCTGCCCTATTGGCTCAGCCTTTATATCTTCATCAGCCTCAGCATCGTCTATGGACTGGCTTGGCTGATCCTGACCGGAATGAGAGAACATGCGCGCTGACCTTCTTCGCCGTGACGTGCTGGGCCTGCTTGGCCTCGCGGCAACGCTGCTTCTTGCCGGCGCTGCGCAGGGGCAGGGGTTGTTCGGCAACCAGATCCCGCCCGGCCTCGCCAGCGGCCTCCAGTCGGCCGGCCAGGGTGGCGCCCAGTCCGGCATCCAGCCCAATGTCGCCGGCGCCTTGACCGCGGCACCGGGGGATCCCACCACCAATCGACTGGGCTCCACCACGGAGGCCGAAGCTGGCGCCCAGGCCGCGCTTCCGCTGGGCGAGGTCGCCCGCGCCCTGGGCCGGCCGACCGTCGTCTTCGGCGCCGGCCTTTTCCAGCTTGGCGCCGCCGCCTCCTCCGAGGCGCCCAATCCGAACTACATCCTCACGCCCGGAGACCGCGTCACCGTGCGCGTCTGGGGTGCCGTCGAGTCGGAGGTGACCAGTGTGATCGACCCGGCGGGCAATTTCTTCCTGCCCAATGTCGGCCCCATCCCGCTGGCCGGTACGCGCTCGGGCGATATCCAGAGCACGGTCGAGGCGGCGGTGCGTCGCCTCTACACGCAGCAGGTGCAGGTCTATGCGACCATCATCTCGGCGCAGCGCATCGGCGTCTTCGTGACGGGTTTCGTGCGCACGCCAGGGCGCTTCGCCGGCAGCGCCGCGGATTCCGTGATCGACTTCCTGGTGCGCGCGGGCGGGGTGGACCCCTCCCGCGGGAGCTTCCGCGAGATTTCCATCCTGCGGAACGGCCGCCAGGCGGCCAGCGTGGACCTCTACCGTTTCCTGCTGGAAGGCCGCCTGCCGCAGCTGCGCCTGCAGGAGGGGGACACGTTGGTCGTCGGCCGGCAACGGGCCCTGGTCGGCGCCACGGGCGGCGTGCGCAACAACTTCCTCTTCGAGGTGCCCGGCCAGATCATGACCGGGCGCGAGCTGATCGAATATGCGCGCCCCCTGCCGAGCGCCACCAACGCCATCATCCAGGGCAGCCGGGATGGCCGCCCCTTCTCGCGCTATGTGACGTTGAGCGAGATGCAGAATGTCCGGCTGAATGACCAGGACATTGTCACCTTCATCACCGATCGCCCGACCCAGACCGTGCGGGTGACGGTGGAGGGCAGCCGCATCGGCCCCTCGGTGCTGGTGATGGACCGCGACGCCCAGCTTTGCAACGCGCTTGACTACATCGAGGTGGACCCGCTGCTGGCCGATACGTCCAGCGTCTATATCCTGCGCGCCAGCGTGGCCGCGCAGCAGGCCCGTGCCCTGGCCGAGGCCTCGGACCGGCTGGAACGTGCGCTCTTCCTCGCCGTTTCGCCCACCCAGGGCGTCGCCGCCATCCGCTCGGCCGAGGCGCAGCAGATCTCGGCCTATCTGCAGCGCGCGCGCCGGACCGTGCCCGAGGGGCGGGTGGTGGTGTTCAGCGGCGGGCGCTGCAACAGCATTCGCCTGGAGGATAACGACGTCATCGTGATCCCCGAGCGGCGCGAGACGGTCTTCGTGGCGGGGGAGGTCGGCCTGTCACGGGCGATCCTCTGGCGTCCGGGCATCACGGTGGCCGATCTGATCCGCGAGGCGGGCGGCCTGACAGCGCGTGGCGACATGCGCAGCCTGATGATCCGTCGCGCCTCGGGCGAGGTCATCCTCGACCCGCGTGAGCCGCCCCGGCCGGGGGATGAGCTGATCGCGCTGCCCAGGCTGGATCCGCGTTATCTCCAGATTGCCACGGACATCATGCAGGTGCTGTTCCAGGCGGCGCTCGCGGCGCGGGTCTTCCAGAACTGATGCGCCACGGATGGCCGCCATTGGCGGCCGCGCCGTGCCAAGCCGCGGCGCTTTCCGCCGCGCTGCATTGCCGGAATAGTGGTTGACGGCGATCCGTCCTTGCGGTGCACAAGGAGGGAAGGTTGCAAGAGGTCTTCTGCGATGCGGTTTTCTGGCGCGGCTCTCCTGGTGGGTGTTTCGCTCCTGGCCCAGCCCTCCTGGGCCCAGATGGGGCCAGGCGGGCCACCCCCCGCCGTCGGTGTGGTGGAGGCGCGGCGCCAGCCGGTCACCGAAAGCAGCGAATTCATCGGCCGGGTCGAGGCCATCAATCGCGTGGAGCTGCGCGCCCGCGTCACCGGCTTCCTGGAGGAGCGCCTCTTCCAGGAAGGGACCGAGGTGGATGAGGGCGCCGTCCTGTTCCGCCTGGAGCGCGCACCCTTCGAGGCGCAGCTGGACCAGGCGAAGGCCAATGTGGCCTCGGCCGAGGCGCAGCTGACCAATGCGCGCATCTCCCTGGCCCGCGCCCGGGAATTGCGCACCACCGGCACCGGCACCCAGGTGGCCCTGGACAATGCCCAGGCGCAGGAGCGCACCTCGGCGGCGACGCTGCTGGGCGCCCAGGCCGCGGTCCGCGTGGCCGAGATCAACCTGGCCTACACCGTGATCTCCGCGCCCTTCGCCGGCGCCATCGGCCGCTCCACCTTTACCCCCGGCAATGTGGTGAGCCCGTCGAGCGAGTCGCTGGCGACGCTGGTCAGCCAGGATCCGATGCGCATCGCCTTCACCATCCCGCAGCGCACCTCCATGGAACTGCGGGCGCGCTATGAGGGGCGGGGCGGCACGGCCGCCGTGGTCGTGCGCATCCGCCAGGCGGATGGGTCGGCTTATCCGCTGCCGGGCCGCATCGATTTCATCGACACCCAGATCGGCCGCGACACGGATTCCATTCTGGTGCGGGCCAGCATCCCCAATCCGATCCGCAGCGGCATGCAGCGCAACGACATCGGCGCGCGGCAACTGATTGACGGCCAATTCGTCACCGTCCTGCTGGAAGGGGCGGAGCCGGTGATGGCCGTCACCATCCCGCGCGCGGCCGTCGCGCAGGACCAGGCGGGCTTCTTCGTCTTCATCGTGGATGCCGAGGGCCGCGCGCAGCGCCGCAACATCACGCTCGGGCGAAGCACCGCCGAGATGGCGGTGGTCGAAAGCGGCATCGCCGCGGGCGACCGCGTGATCAGCGAAGGCATCCAGCGCGTGCGGCCGGGCCAGCCGGTCAATGCGGCGCCCGCGGGCGCGCGGCCAGGCGCCCCCGCCCCTGGCCGGCCGGGCTGAGCGCGCATGTTCTCCGCCATCTTCGTCCGCCGGCCGCGCTTCGCCATCGTCATCTCCATCGTGATGACGCTGGCCGGTGCGCTCTCCATGTTCAACATTCCGGTCGCGCAATTCCCGGACATCGTGCCCCCTGTGGTGCAGGTGACGGCGCGCTACCCCGGCGCCTCGGCCGCGGTGGTGGAGGCGACGGTGGCGCAACCCATCGAGAGTGCCGTGAATGGCGCGGACCGCATGCTCTACATGCGCTCCAATTCCGGCAGCGACGGCAGCTACACGCTCGCCGTCACCTTCGCGCTGGGCACCAATCCCGACATCAACACGGTGAATGTGAACAACCGCGTGCAGGGCATCCTGGCGCGGCTGCCGCCCGAGGTGCAGCGCAGCGGCGTCACGGTGCGCAAGCAATCCTCGGCCGTGCTGCAATTCGTCGGCGTCTCCTCGACCAACCCCGAGCACCCGCCGCTCTTCCTCTCGAACTACGTCACCATCAACATGCTCGACACGCTGCGCCGCCTGCCCGGCGTGGGCGATGTGCAGATGTTCGGCGCGCAGGATTATTCCATGCGCGTCTGGTTCGAGGTGGACCGGCTGAACAACCTCAATGTCTCGCCCTCCGAGATCATCAACGCCATCCAGGCGCAGAACATCCAGGCGGCGGCCGGGCGCATCGGTGCACGGCCGATCGGTGATGACCAGCAATTCCAGTTCAACATCCAGACCCAGGGCCGGCTGATCACGCCCGATGAGTTCGGCGCCATCATCATCCGCGCCAATTCCGATGGCTCGGTGCTGCGGGTGCGAGATGTGGCGCGGGTGGAGCTGGGGGCGGCCAATATGGATGTGGAGGCGCGGCTGAACGGCCGCGCCAGCATCACCATGGGCATCTACCTTTCGCCCGGGGCCAATGCGGTGCAGGTGGCGCAGCTTGTCACCCGCACGCTGGCGACCATGGGCCAGCGCTTCCCCGAGGGGATGTCGAGCACCGTCATCTACGACACCTCCACCTTCGTGACCGACACGATGCATGAAGTGATCAAGACGCTGATCGAGGCCTTCATCCTCGTCGTCATCGTGGTCTACCTCTTCCTTGGTTCGCTGCGGGCCACCATCATTCCCACCATCGCCGTGCCGGTCTCGCTGATCGGCACCTTCGCGGTGCTCTTCGCCCTCGGCTATTCCGCCAACACCATCTCGCTGCTCGCGATGGTGCTCGCCATCGGCATCGTGGTGGATGACGCCATCGTCGTGGTTGAGAATGTCGAGCGCGTGATGGAGGAGGAGCCGGAGCTCACCCCGGCCGAGGCCACCAACAAGGCGATGAGCGAAATCACCGCCCCCATCATCGCCATCACGCTGGTGCTGCTCTCGGTCTTTGTGCCGATCGGCCTGATCTCCGGCGTATCGGGCGTGTTGTTCCAGCAATTCGCGGTGACGATCAGCGTCGCCATGATCATCTCGGCGATCAATGCGCTGACGCTGTCTCCCGCGCTTTGCGCCATCGTGCTGCGGCATGAGGGGCCAAAGCGCGGACCGATCAAATATGTGCTGCGCGCCATCGACAAGGTGCGGGATGGCTATGCCTGGATCGTCGGACGGCTGGTGCGGGTGGCCTTCCTCTCCATCATCCTCACCGGCGTCTTCGCCTATGGCATCTACAATCTGGGCGGCCGCACGCCCTCGGGCTTCCTGCCCAATGAGGACCAGGGCGCCTTCTTCGTCCAGATCCAGCTCCCGCAGGGTTCCTCCGTGGCCCGCACGCGGGAGGCAGCGATCCAGGTCGAGGCCTTCCTGCGGCAGAACCCGGCCATCGAGAACATCCTGGCCATCATCGGCTTCTCCTTCATTGATGGTGGCGCGCAGTCCAACTCGGCCTTCCTCGTCGCCCGCATGAAGCCCTTCGAGGATCGCAAGACGGTCGAGGCCAGCGTCTTCACCGGTATCCGCTCCATCTTCGGCTTCGCGGCCGGTTTCCGCGTCGCCAATGTCTTCGCCTTCAACGTGCCGCCGATCCTGGGCCTCGGCACCGGCGGCGGCTTCGAATATCAGCTGCAGGATTTCGAGGGGCGCGATCCGGTGCAGCTTGGCGGCGCCATGATGGGCATGATGGTGGCGGCCAACCAGGATCCGCGCCTGGTCGGCGTCTTCTCCACCTTCTCCCCCACCACGCCCTCGCTCTACCTGGATGTGGACCGCGACAAGGCGCAGGCGCTGGGCGTTCGGATCAGCGACATCTTCACCACTCTCCAGGCCTCGCTGGGCGGCTTCTATGTGAATGACTTCAACCTCTTCGGCCGCACCTGGCAGGTCAATATCCAGGCGGTGGCGACCGACCGTGACGACATCCCGGACATCTGGCGCCTGCAGGTCCGCAACTCGCGCGGCCAGATGGTGCCGCTGCGGGCCTTTGCCGATGTGCGCGTGGTGCTCGGCCCGCAGACCATCCAGCGCTACAACAATGTCCGCAGCCTCACGCTCAACGGCCAGGGGCGGCCCGGCGTTTCCTCGGGCGATGCGATGATGGCGATGGAGCAGATCTCGGCGCAGGTCTTGCCCACGGGCTATGGCTTCGACTGGACCGGCACGGCCTATCAGGAGAAGCAGGCGGCCGGGCAGACCGGGGCGCTGATCGCCCTCGCGCTGCTCTTCGCCTATCTGTTCCTCGTGGCCCTGTATGAGAGCTGGACCATCCCTGTTCCCGTGCTGCTCTCGGTCGCGGTGGGGGGGCTGGGTTCCTTCGCGGCGCTCTTCATCGCCGGGCTGCCGCTGAACGTCTATGCGCAGATCGGTCTCGTCGTGCTCATCGCGCTGGCGGCGAAGAACGGCATCCTCATCATCGAATTCGCCAAGGAGCAGCGCGAGAAGGGGCTGCCCATCCAGGAGGCCGCGATCCTCGGCTCCAAGATGCGCTTCCGCGCGGTGATGATGACGAGCTTTGCCTTCATCCTCGGTCTCGTGCCGTTGGTGACGGCGACGGGCGCGGCCGCGCTTTCGCGTCAGGCGGTGGGGCTGCCGGTGTTTGGCGGCATGCTCGCGGCCTCTCTGCTCGGCATCTTCATGATCCCGATGCTTTATGTGGTCTTCCAGTCGCTGCGGGAACGGGTGAAGCGCCTGCTCGGCGGCAAGGCGAAGCCCGCGCCGGCGCATTGAACCGGGGCGCATGGCCGCCGCGCAGGAAAAAATTGCGCGGCGGTCGGGCGGCTGCTAGGCCGATCATTCATGAATTCGGCCGGACAACCCACGTGACGTCGCTGACCAGTCACCATTTCTCCACCCGTGCCCTCCCGCGAGGGGATCAATTCGCCGCCTGGTGCGGTTGGTTCCATCCGGTCTTCGATGTCCCGGCTTCGCCGGCCGCCGAGGCGGAGGGTTTTCTGGCGGAGGCCGCCATCACCCCGCTCGGGCAGATGGCGATCAGCCGGGTCCAGGCCCCCCGCATCCGAGTGCTGCGCGGCGCGCGCAACCTGCGGCGGGATCCGGTGGATCACTGGAACATCACCATCGGCCAGGTGGAGACGCGCCTCGTCTGCGGAGGGCGCGCGCGGGTGATCCCGGCCGGGGCGCCCTTCGTGGTCTCCCTCGGCGAGACGATCGAAAGCGAGCGCGAGGCGGATGACCGGCTGCAGCTCTACCTGCCGCGCGACCATTTCAGCCATCTGGCGCCATTGCTGGATCGCATGCGGGGCCTGCCGCTCGAGGGGCCGCATGGGCGCCTCCTCGGGGACTACCTGGCGCTGTTGAGCCGCTCCCTCCCCAGCCTCGCACCGGAGGATCTGCCCCGGCTGCAACCGGCCATCCAGGCCATGCTGCAGGCCTGCCTCGACCCCGCCGCGCTGGGTGGGGAGGCCGCCCAGGCGCAAGGTGACCTGACGCGACTGGAGCAGGTCCGCATCGCCATCCGCCGCCAGATGCACCGCGCCACGCTGAACGCGACGGCGCTGTGCCGGGAGGTCGGCATGTCCCGCAGCCAATTGTACCGCCTGCTGGAGGGCCAGGGCGGCGTGGTGCGCTACATCCAGCGCCTGCGCCTGCTGGCGGCGCATGCCGCGCTGAACGACCTGGCCGATGGGCGCTCGATTTCGGTCATCGCCGAGGCGACAGGCTTCTACGACCCCTCGGCCTTCAGCCGCGCCTTCCGCCGCGAATTCGGCCTGACGCCGACGGAGCTTCGCCTGGCCGCCCGCGCGGGGGAGGTGCCGGCGCTGGTGGCGGTACTGCCGGCGGAGGCGGCCACGCTCAGCGGATATTTGCGCGGGCGCTAAGCCCTGGCAGCGCCGCAGGCTCTCCCCTGCCGCGAATTGCGCCCTGGCCCCGCTTCCGGCGCAACCGGCCGCGCGTCATGATGCCCGCGACCAAGGCGCAGGGCGGAAGCAAAAGCCAGGATGTTGAAACCCCGGACCCATGAGCCGGCCTGATACCGCGACCTTGCGGCGGCTGCTCCACACGCCCGATTACCGGCGGCTCTGGATGCTGGGCGGCATTGCCAATGCGATGCGCTGGCTGGAATTGCTCGCCGCCAGCCTCTGGACCTTCGAGATGACGGGCTCCGCCCTCGCGGTCGCGGTGGTGGCGATGATGCGGGCCCTGCCGATGATGCTGCTGGGCGCGGTCGCAGGCGCCCTGGCGGAGCGGATGGACCGTCGTCGCCTGTTGATCGCCCTTCAGCTCAGTTCCGCCCTGGGCGCCGGGGCCGTGGCGCTGCTCGCGCTGCTGGGCTGGCTCGCCCCCTGGCACCTGATGGTGCAAGGGCTGCTGGCTGGCCTTGCCTGGGCCGGCGAGATGGCGACGCGGCGGCGGATGGCCGCGGATGCGGCCCCGCCGGGCGATCTGGTGCCCGCCGTGGCGCTGGACACGCTGACCGGCAGCACCACCCGTGCCGTCGGGCCGCTGCTGGGCGGGGTCATCTACCAATTCTCCGGCATCGCCGTCGCCGCCGCCCTGGCCTGCCTGTTGCATCTGGTTGCGCTGCGGCTGGTGATGGGGATCCGTGGAACGCCGGTGCGGCGCGCGGCCGGCAACCCCTTCACCGGGATCGGCGAGGCGGTTCGCCTGGTGCTGAGCCTTTCCGCCCTTCGGCTGGTGCTGGGCGTGACCCTGGTGATGAATGTCTTCGGCTTTTGCTACAATTCCATCCTGCCGGCCTTCGGGGGCCTGGCCTTCTCGGCCTCCAGCGCCGCGATCGGGTTGCTGGCCGCGGCCGAGCCCCTGGGCGCGCTGATCGGCGGGCTCTGGCTGGCGCTGGGCCGCCGCACGCCGCCCGGCCCGGGGCCGCTGGTGCTGGGCTCCTTGCTGTTCCTGGTGCTGCTGGTGCTGGTGGCCTTCAGTGGCAGCTATGCCCTGGCATGGCTGCTGCTCGCCCTGGGCGGGCTGGGCACGGCGCGCTTCGCCGCGATGCAGACCTCGGTGGTGATGACCGCAGCACCGCCCGAGATCCGCTCCCGCGTGCTTGGGCTGGTCACCACCTGCATCGGCATGGGGCCGCTGGGTGTTCTGGCGATCGGCGCGCTGGCGGATGGGCTCGGGCCGCGCTGGGCGATGGCGTTGATGGCCGGCACGGGGCTGCTCCTGATGGGTCTGCTGCTGCTGCATGAGCGGCGGCGGGGATAGGCGGGTTCGCGGCAAGCAGGGCCCCCGCCCCCGATCTTTGGTCCCGATCGGGGCGCGCTCTGCTCGCTTGAAGGAGAGGGACGGGACGGAGACCCCGGCTCCAGGCGCCGAAGCTTCGAGTCTTGCGTCTTTTTCCGGCCCAATCACAGATTCCCGAATATTCCACTCGGGAAATGCTCCGCCCCCGCTTGCGCATCCCGGCCCGGCATGACTATGGAGCGCGGATTATCCTTTCGGAGCACGGTATGCGCCTCGCGGTTCTCAAGGAAAGGCGGGCCGGCGAAAGCCGCGTCGCCGC
>JAIYDS010000063.1 GCA_027487385.1 Acetobacteraceae bacterium
CCGCCATTGGGCGAGACCTGCCGCAGGGCGGCGCTGTAGGCGCCCTCGCCACCCGCATCGGCGGTGTTGCCGAGCAGCGCGAAGAGCGGGCCGAGGCCGGCGCCACCGGCATCCCAGGCGGCCTGCATATGGCCTGCCACGGCGGCGATGTTGCGGCTGAGGTTGTAGCCGGCGGGGGTGAAATCCGCCCGCGCGGCGACGGAGAAGGTGCCGCCCTTGCGGTTGACGTCATAGGCGAAGACCGCGCTGCGGTCGCCCTCCAGCGTGCCGGTGACAGGACCGTTCACGACCAGGAAGGGCAGCTCCACATTGGGCAGCACGGAGGAAATCAGCGGCCGCACGCGCCCGCCGAGATCGGCGCTGCCCGCGACCGTCATCACATCCGAACGGCGATTGCTGAAATCGGCGTCCAGCAGCAGCCGGCCCGAGCCGCGCTGCACGAAGGCCCCGCTGACGGCCGAGACGCCGAAGGCGGCGTGCGAGGCGATCAGCACCGTGCCCGAATTGTCGAGCTGCGCCGCGTCCAGCGAGGCGCCGGCGTTCAGCGTGCCGCTCACCTGGTTGAGGAAGGAGCCATTGCTGCCGAGATTGTAGGAACCGGTGACCGTGCCGAAGTTGTAGACGGTGTTGTTGCCGCCGCTCGGCGTCATCAGGATCGCCTGGCCGGAGAGGGCGGACACACTGCCCCCGGCGCCCACCTGTATTTCGCCACCGGGTGCCACCGCATCGGTCCAGATGCCCCAGCCCCCGCTGCCCGAGCCGCCGCGAATGGCCGAATTGACCTCCACCACAACGAGGCTCTGCCCGCCCGCGACCTGCTGAGGGGCGCGCGCCTGTGCGAATATGCCTATGGCATTGGCGCCCGATGTCGTGATGGACGCATTCTGCGTGATGGTGACGCGGCCGGCCAGGCCCAGGGCGCCGGCGCGTCCGGCGCTGATGGTGCCGGCGAAGAGCACATTCCCCTGCGGGGTCAACCCGCCGCCGCCCCCGATGCTTTGCGCCACGATGCCATGCGCCGCCGTGCCGCTCGTGGTGATCGGGGCGGAGGAGGTGATCTGCACCGGGCCGCCGCTGCCGCCCGGCGTCGCATTGGTGCCGCCGCCGCCGATGGTGAGCGTCGGCGGGCTGCTGGGCAGGCCCGCAATGCCGCCGCCACCCCCGATGCTCTGCGCGACAATGCCATGCGCGGCGAAGCCCGTGGTGGTGATGGCCCCACCCTGCAAGCTCAGGCTGACCACGCCGCCATTGCCCACCTGCGTGCCGTTCTGCGCGATGGCGCCCGTGCTGTTCACCAAGCTCGTCGTTGGTGCGTTGGAGAAGCCGAAGCCGCCGCCGCCGCCGATGCTCTGCGCCAGCAGGCCATAGGCATGCGCGCCCGCCGTCGTGATGGTGAGCGCGGCGTTGTTGACACTCACCGCCCCGCCATTGCCGGAGGCGCCGTTGTTGCTGCCCAGGTGGATCGTCGTCGTCCCGCTGAAGGGGCCGAGCGCGCCGGTGAAGGAGGTTCCGCCACCGCCCACGCCGCCGCCCGCGCCGATGGATTGCAGCACCACGCCGACACCGACATCGCCCAGCGTGCGGATACTGCTGCTGCCGCTGAGCGTCACCGCGCCGCCATCCTGGCCCGCGCCGCCGCCCAGGCGGCTCGAGGCGCCCAGGCTCAGTGTCATCTGGGAGGCGATGGAGCCCTCCGCCGCCGTGCCGCCGCCGCCGCCGATGCTCTGCGCCAGCAGGCCGAAGGCGGCATAGCCGCTGCCGGTGGTCCCGTTTCCTGGGGCACCGGTGCTGATGGTGCTGCCGGGGTTCAGTGTGATGTTCACGGCCCCGCCCGCACCGCCTGCCCCGCCGGAGCCGCCGAGCGCCAGATTGGCCGCCACGCCGAATTCGCTGCTGCGCGCCTCGGCCGTGCCGCCGGTGCCGCCGCCGCCGCCGATGCTTTGCAGCACCACGCCATGCGACCAATCGCCCTGCGTGCTGAGCCCGGAATTCTGCGTGTAGATGACAGAGCCGCCGCTGCCGCCATTGCCGCCGCTGCCGCCCACCGAGACGTTCACCGCCGTGGAATAAGGGAATTCCGGCTCCTTCTGGGCCAGGCTCGTGATGATGTAGCGCAGCCCCGTGGCCGGATCGATCGGGTTGTCGGCGGAGGCCTCGCCCCCCGCCGAACCACCCACGCCACCACCCCCGCCGATGCTCTGCAGCATCAGCGCCGGCGCATCGCTGCCGCGCGTGGCGATGGAGCCCTGCAACGTCGCCGTCACGGTGCCGCCATGCCCACCGCTGCCGCCGCTGGTGCCGACCTTCACCTCCGCGCTGCGATCATGCGGCAGGCCGACACCGCTGACGCCACCCTGGCCCGTGCCGCCGCCACCGCCGATGCTCTGCCCCAGCACGCCGATGGCGCTGGCGCCAAAGCTCTGGATGCTGGCCCCCGTGCCGATGGTGAGCGTGACATCGCCGCCGCTGCCCCCCGCCCCCGCGCTGCCGCCCAGGCCCACCCCGATGCTGTAGGAGGTGGAGATGCCCTTGCTCGAGGTATTCGCGGAGCCGATGCCGCCATTGCCGCCGCCACCGCCGATGCTCTGCGCCACCAGCGCATTGGCGAAGTCGCCATAGGTCGTGACCGAGGCGGATTGGACCAGGGCGGTGATCACGCCGCCCGTGCCCCCGCTCGTCCCGCGGCCACCCAGGGAGACGCCGATATTCACCGCGACGGATTTGCCGTCCGGCGTGTTCGTGGTGACCCGCCCATAGCCGACCGTGGTGGCCATGGCCGAGGAATCGCCGCCCGCCCCGCCGCCGCCGCCCACCGATTGCAGCAGCACGCCATGCGAGCCCTGGCCCTGTGTGGTGACGCCGCTGTTGCCCTCCAGCGTGAGCGCCACCGCGCCGCCATTGCCGGCCACCCCGCCCGCGCCCCCCACGGCAGCGGACAGGCTGGCCGACAGGCTCTTGGGGTCATCGGGAAGGGTCAGCGCCACCGTGACGGCTTCGGCCAGGGCCGAGCCGCCGACACCACCGCCGCCGCCGATGGATTGGGCATGGATGCCATAGGCATCCACCGGGTTGGTGTTGGTGCTGGCCACGGTGCCCTGCCCGGTGCCGAGCGTGAGGCCGGAAAGCCCCAGCGTCACCGCCCCGCCCGAGCCGCCGCTGCCGCCGCTGCCGCCGATCGCCGCGGCGCCGCTGACGGACACGCCGACCGCGGTGGCAGAGGCCGCGCCGGCGGCGCCGCCGCCCCCGCCGATGGATTGGGCGAGCAGTCCGATCGCATTGGAGCCGGCGGTGGTGACCGCGCCGCCGCTCGTGTTCAGGGTCACGCCGCCGCCTGCCCCCCCGCTGCCGCCGCTGCCGCCGACCGCCATGGTGATGAACAGCCCGGTGGAACTGGCATCGCCCGCCGTGCCGCCGCCGCCGCCAATGGATTGCAGCAGCACGCCATGCGCGAGGCGCCCCGCGGTGGTGATGCCGCCGCCGGTCAGGCTGGCGGTCACGGCGCCACCTGTCCCACCCCCGCCGCCGCTGCCGCCGACCGAGGTGGTGATGGTGTTGGACCCGCCGCCATTGCCGCCGCCGCCGCCCACGGAATGCGCCAGGATGCCGATGCCGAGCAAACCGCCCGTGGTGATGCGGCCGGAATTCGTGACGCTCACCGCGCCGCCATTGCTGCCGGCGCCGGCACTTCCGCCCGCCCCATAGAAGGCCCCGTCGCCGCTGCCGCCGCTGCCGCCGGCCGCGCCCATGGATTGCGCGAGGATGCCGAGCGAGGCGAAGCCGGTGACGGTGATGCTGCCCGAATGCACCACCTGCACCGTGCCGGCCGCGCCGCTCAGGCCGCCGCTGCCGCCGCTGCCATCAAAGACGCCGGTGCCGCTGGCACCGAAGCCACCCGCCCCGCCCGCCGATTGCGCCACGATGCCATGCGCAACCTGCCCGCTGGTGCCCAGGGCCGCCGCATTCGTGATGCTGACGGGACCGCCCGCGCCGCCTCTTCCGCCATTGCCATCGGTCGAGGCAAAACCCGCCGTCGAGTCCTGGCTCGCATTGCCGCCATCGCCGCCCTGGCTGCGGCCCAGCACCGCCGCCGCGCCATCACCCCGGGTGCTGGCGGTCACGCCCGTGCCCAGGGTGATGCTGACGGCCCCGGCGCTGCCGCCCGCCCCGCCATTGCCGCGCCCCGCCGCGAAGCTGGAGGTGGCGGTGCCGCCTGCCCCGCCCGCACCGGCGATCGACGCCGCGAAGATCGCATGCGCGGGCTCGCCGCCCGTCGCCGTGCTGAGGGTGCCGATGCTGGCCACGCCATCCACTGTCACGGTCACGCCGCCCGCACCCCCGCCCGCGCCCCCCGTGCCGGAGCCCGCGCCGGTGAAGGCGCTGCGCGCATCGCCGCCCCGCCCGCCCGCGCCGCCCTGGGCCAGCACGACAAGCCCCGGCGATTGCGCGCCGCTGGTGGTGATGGAGCCATTCGTCATGCTCACGCCGACGGTCGAGCCGACGCCGCCCGCACCGCCCGTCCCGCCCTCGGAATCGTCAACGCCGTCCTTCTCGTAATTCTCGCCCCGGCCGCCCTGGCCGCCCCGCGTCATCGCCATGACGCCGGCCGAGAGCTGGCCCGATGTGGAGATGGCGGTGTTGTTCAGGGTGATGGCATTGTAGCCGGGATCGGCCGGCGCCGTGCTGCCGCCCGCCCCGGCCCGGCCACCATTCTGGCCCACACCGCTGCCCCCGCCATCGCCACCCTGGGAGAGGGCGAAGACGCCGCGCGTGCGATCCCCCGTGGCGAGGATGGTGACGCCCGGGTCCACGGTGATGCCGGGCAGCCCGCCTTGGCCACCCGCCCCGCCTGTCGAGTCATTGTAGCCGGCGCCGCCCGCACCACCGAGGCTGATGGCGGCGATGGCGGCGGAGAAAGGCGTGGTCGTCAGGTTGTTGGGGTTGGTGGTCCTGAGCGTGATGGTCACCGGCGCGTTTGCGCCGCTGACGAAGAGGCTGGCATCCGCCGCGTTGCCCCCCGCGCCACCGTTGCTGCCGCTCTTCACGGACATGTTCCCGTTGCCGCCTTGGCTCACCGCCGCCAAGGCGAAGCCGCCGAGCGAAGCCGGGGCCGGGGCGGGCGTTGGGGGCGGCGCGCTGGGGGGCGCGGGCTGCGGGCCCCAGGCGAAGCTCACACTCACATCAGCCGTGTTGCTCACCGCGGCCTGGCCGCCGGCGCCACCATTCGTGCCCTGGTCCCCGGTGCCGCCATCACCGCCCAGGGAGCGCGCCGCGGCCCCCCAATACCACAGGGCGAAGAGCGGCTGCGGCAGGCTGACCGTGATGCTCCCCTGGTTGTCCAGCCCCGCCCGGCCGGCGGCGGCGCCCGCCTGCCCGTCCTTCCCGCCATAGGTCGGGTTGCCATTCTCATCCAGGCTGCCCGAGCGCTGAACGTTGCCGCCATTGCCGCCCAGGCTTTGCACCAGCAGCGCGGCGCCGCTGTTCAGCGTGGTGGGCGTTGCGCTCGGCGCGCCCGCGGCCGCCACGGTGATCCGCGCGGTATTGCCCATGGCGGCATCGCCGCCGGCCGCGGCCAGGCCCGCATTGTGACTGTGATCGGTGTTGGTGTAGCTGCCGCCATTGCCGCCGGCCGAAGCGCCATAGACGCTGAACACGGTGCTGGGCCCCTGCGGCGCGGCCGGGATGTTGTGCGTGACCGCCCCCGCATTGGTGAAGCTGAGCGTGCTGGCCGGGCTGCCACTGCTGGGCGCCTGGCTGGAGGAAGAGGAATTGGCGCCGTCGCCACCGCTGGTGATCACCTGGATCGCCGTGATCGGCGTGTCGAAGCCGGAGGCGGTGACGGTGAAGCTGCCCTGGTTGGTGAAGCTGAGCGGCTGGGAGGTGACCAGCCGGCTGGCGAAGGGCTGGCTGTAGCTGCCGGCCGGGATGGTGCAGGGGCTGGCGGTGCAGCCCTGCGCCAGCGCCGGCGCCGCCTGCGCGCCCAGCAGCAGGCTGGTGGTGGTCAGCAGCAGATGCCGCAGGCGGTTCGGGCGCTGGCTCGGCTTCGTCACGCGTCTCGCTCCTTCGTTGAGCAGATTGTCGCACGGAACGGGTGGGGCGTGCCGGGGCGTTGCGGGGGGGGGCGGGTTCCCCCCTTGTTCAGAATCGCCATGCGATGGCGACGGAGCCGCCATGGCCTGTGAGGTTTTGGCTGTACTCGCCCTCATATTGCAGGCGGAGTTCCAGGCGGTCTGTCATGAAGGCCTGCACACCGGCGGCGATGCGCCCCACCACCTGGTCGGTCCGCGCCGCGCTGGAGAAGCGGCCGGCCTCGGCGGCGGCGCTCACCAGGCGGCTTTCCTGGGTCCAGCGCCCCTGGCTCAGCAGGCTCACCCCTGCCGA
>JAIYDS010000016.1 GCA_027487385.1 Acetobacteraceae bacterium
CCTTCCAGGGCATCGTCTCTCTCCCGAGAAAAACTGCCCAAAAGCGTCAAGCATGTCCCCGAACACCCGTCAGGGATGTCTCCGGTCTAAACAGGGCCTCGGCCCCAGCCGCCGGAGGCTTCTTTCTTCACTTGAGCCATGATTTGCGAGTTTGGGTATAAGTCCCGAGCACGATCCGCCTTGGTGGAATCACCAAAGCGGTGAGCCGTCCTCTCGGCAAAACCTACAGCGCGCCCTGTTCCTTCAGCACCTGCTCGGCCATGCGCAGCGCGTCAATCGAAGCCGGGAAGCCGCAATAGGCGACGGCATGGGTGAAGACCTCGCTGATCTCCTCCGCCGTGCAGCCATTGTTCAGCGCGGCGACGAGGTGGATGCGCAGCTCATGCGGGTGGTTCAGCGCGCAGAGCATGGCGAGCGTGATCAGGCTGCGCTGCTTGCGGTCCAGCACGGGGCGCGTCCAGAGCGTGGCATAGGCCATCTCCTCCGACAGCGCGCGGATGGCGGCGTTGAAGGGCGTGGTGCTGGCATCGCGCGCCTCGGTGTAAGGCGCGCCCAGGATTTCGCGCATCTCGCGCCGGCCTCGCGCGCGCAGCGCCTCATGGGCCTCGTCTTCGTCCATTCTCGTGTTCCTCCCTCGGAGGGGGAAGGCTAGGCGGCTTTCGCCCAGCTTCAAAACGGCTCGGCACTGTCGCGGCGCAGCAGGCGGCGAAAGGCGCCAGGGGCACGGTCATGGCCCGTCACCTGGTCGGCCAGCGCGTCGAGCCAGCCGGAGAACCAGGCCTTACCCCAGTCGCCGGTCTGCGCCATCGGGTTCTCCAGCACCGAGGCGCCCGCCGCGAAGGCCTTGCGGCCGGCGGCATAGGCGTCATCGCTGACGAACTGGTCGTCGGGGTCCACTTCCTTGGGCATGGTGCATTCCTGTGATTCGGTGATGCCTATGTCATCGCAGGGCCGCGGGTGCCATCCTATATTGCGGGGATGAACCTGATCGCCCCCGTCCAGTTCCAGCCGATCCGCCAGCCCATGCCGCCCGCGGGCAAGCCGCTGCGCGTGGTCAGCCCCTTCGAGCCCAATGGTGACCAGCCGACCGCCATCCAGGAATTGATCGGCGGGATCGAGGCGGGCGAGCGGGACCAGGTGCTGCTGGGGGTCACCGGCTCAGGCAAGACCTTCACCATGGCCAAGGTGATCGAGGCGGTGCAGCGGCCCACCCTGGTGCTGGCGCCGAACAAGACCCTGGCGGCGCAACTCTACGGGGAGATGAAGAGCTTCTTCCCCGACAACGCGGTGGAGTATTTCGTCAGCTACTACGACTACTACCAGCCCGAGGCCTATGTGCCGCGGACCGACACCTACATCGAGAAAGACAGCCAGATCAACGAGCAGATCGACCGCATGCGGCACAGCGCCACCCAGGCGCTGCTGGAGCGGCGGGATGTGGTGATCGTCGCCTCCGTCTCCTGCATCTACGGCATCGGCTCGGTCGAGACCTATTCCAACATGGTCGTGAAGCTGGAGACGGGCGGCTCAATCTCCCGCGAGGCGCTGCTCAAGGGCCTGGTCGAACAGCAATACCGCCGCAACGACATGGCCTTCGCGCGCGGCAGCTTCCGCGTGCGGGGCGAGAGCGTGGATGTCTGGCCCGCCCAGCTGGAGGATCGCGCCTGGCGCATCAGCCTGTTCGGCGACGAGATCGAGGCGCTGCGCGAATTCGACCCGCTGACCGGCGAGGTCACCGGTGAGTTCGAGCGCGTGAACATCTACGCCAACAGCCACTACGTCACGCCGCGGCCGACGATGCAGCAGGCCATCGGCCGCATCAAGATCGAGCTGAAGGAGCGCCTCGCGGAGCTGGAAAAAGAGGGCAAGCTGCTGGAGGCGCAGCGCCTCGATCAGCGCACCACCTTCGATATCGAGATGATGGAGACCACCGGCTCCTGCAAAGGCATCGAGAATTACTCGCGCTATCTGAGTGGCCGCAATCCGGGCGAGCCGCCGCCGACCCTCTTCGAATACCTGCCGGAGGGCGCGCTGCTGGTGGTGGATGAGAGCCACGTCACCGTGCCGCAGATCGGCGGCATGTATCGCGGCGACTATGCGCGCAAGATCATCCTCAGCGATTTCGGCTTCCGCCTTCCCTCCTGCACCGACAACCGCCCGCTGAAATTCGAGGAGTGGGAGAGCTTCCGCCCGCAGACCGTCTTCGTCAGCGCCACCCCCGGCCCCTGGGAGATGGAGCGAACCGGTGGCGTCTTCGCCGAGCAGGTGATCCGGCCCACCGGCCTCGTGGACCCCGTCTGCGACATCCGGCCCGTGGAGAACCAGGTGGATGACCTGCTGGCCGAGGTGAAGGCCTGCGCCGCGAAGGCCGAGCGCGTGCTGGTGACGGTGCTGACCAAGCGCATGGCCGAGCAGCTGACGGAATACCTGACGGAAATGGGCGTGCGCGTCCGCTACCTGCATTCCGACGTGGACACGCTGGAGCGCATCGAGATCATCCGCGACCTGCGGCGCGGCGTGTTTGACGCGCTGATCGGCATCAACCTGCTGCGCGAGGGGCTGGACATCCCCGAATGCGGCTTGGTCGCCATCCTGGATGCGGACAAGGAGGGCTTCCTGCGCTCCACCACCTCGCTCATCCAGACCATCGGCCGCGCGGCGCGCAATGCCGAGGGCCGCGTCATCCTCTACGCCGACCGCATGACCGACAGCATGAAGCGCGCGCTGGAGGAGACGGAGCGCCGCCGTGCCAAGCAGATCGCCTACAACACCCAGCACGGCATCACACCCACTTCGATCAAGCGCGAGATCAGCGATGTGCTGCGCGATGTGAGCCAGGGCGACTACGTCACCGTCGAGGCGGTGGAGGGCGATGCCACGGCGCAATTCGTCGGTCGTGACCTGCGCTCGGCCATCGCGGAGCTGGAGAAGAAGATGCGCGCGGCGGCGGCCGACCTCGAATTCGAGACGGCGGCGCGGCTGCGCGACGAGATCAAGCGGCTGGAGGCGCTGGAACTGGGCATTGCCACGCCGGGCAGCGCGCTGACGCCGAATGAGGCCGGGCGCTCGCTGCGGGAGGCGACGCCCAGGAAGGATTGGAAGCCCAAGCCGATGGGGCCGGGTGGCGGGGGCTATGACCCGAAGAAGATGAAGGGTCGGGGGCGGAGGGGCCAGGGCGGGTGACGCCCCGGCCCGGCCTGGGCCTGTCATGTCGTGGAGCGTGCTGCGTTCACTCCGCACGCTCCAGACTTTGCTGAGAGAATGATTCGGCGTCTTGGCGATTCCGCCTCAACGCATCATGCCCTAATTCTGCAGCGTGATATTCTTCGCGCGCACCACCTCGCTCCAGCGCGCCAGGTCGCTCGCCATCACGCCGCGCAAGGCCGCGCCATCGCCACCCACCGGGGTCGCGCCCTGCTGCACGAAGCGCTCGCGGATCTCGGGGGTGGCAAGCACCTTGCCGATTTCCTCCTGGATGCGTGACACGAGCCCAGGCTCCATCCCGCGCGGGCCGAGCAGCCCGTACCAGAAGGAATAGCTGAAGTTGATGCCAAGCTCGCGCGCCGTCGGCACGTCGGGCAGGGCCGGGATGCGGCCGCCCTGGGTGCCGATGGCAATCGCCCGTGCGCGGCCGTCGCGGATGGCGCCCAGCACGGTGGGCGGGGCCGCGATCAGCAGTCCGATGCGCCCGGCCAGCAGGTCGGTGAAGGCCGGCCCCATGCCGCGATAGGGCACATGCGTCAGCCGGATGCCCGCGATGTCCTGGAGATACTCGGTGTAGAGATGCGGCGAGGAACCGGCGCCCATTGAGCCGTAGAAATTCGCATCCGCCGGCTGGCCGCGTGCGGCTTCCACGAAGTCGCGCAGTGAGCGCACGGGGGAATTGCCCGGCACGACGAAGACCGTCGGGTAATCCACCAGCAGCGAGATGGGCGTGAAATCCGCCATGATGTCGAAGCCGAGATTGGCGTGCAGCGGCGGCGCGGTGGCCAGCGAGTTGTCGGTCAGCAGCAGGGCGGTGCCGTCATTGGGTGCGCGCACCGCGGCGGTCCAGCCGACCACGCCGCTGCCGCCGGTGCGGTTCTCCACCACGAATTGGCCGCCGGTCTGCTCGCCCAGGCGCTGGGCGAAGACACGCGCCACGAAATCCGTGGTGCCGCCGGGCGGATAGGTGATGATGATGCGCACCTGCCGCCCAGCAGGCCAGGCCGAAGGCTGCGCAAGGGCGGGCGCGGCGAGGCCGGCGCCGGAGGCGATCAGAAGATTGCGGCGTTTCATGTGGTTTCTCCCGGTTGAGGCGCAAATCCAGCACATGCCGCTCAGCCCATCAGCCGTTGCGAGGCGATGCGCGCGCCCGCGGCCATGCTGGCCAGCTTGGCCCAGACCACATCCGCCGCGACGCGCCCGCGCCCGGCCGAGGTGTCGAAGCCGCAATCCGTGCCCGCCATCAGGCGCTGCGGATCGCCGATGCTCTCCGCGATGCGTTCCAGCCTTTCGGCCACCACCTCGGGGTGTTCGACAAAATGGGTCAACGTGTCGATCACGCCGGCGACCAGGATCTGGTCCTCGGCCATCGGCAGGCGGCGGAAGACGCGGTGCTCATGCGCATGGCGCGGATTGGCGAAGGGCAGGACGAAGCCGCCGACGCGCGCCTGGCGGATGACGGGCCAGATGTCTTCGAAGGGCACGTCATGATCGTGCGGCGCCTCGTAATTGCCCCAGCAGACATGCAGGCGGATGCGCGCGCGCGGCAGATCCGCGATGGCGCGGTTGATGGCGGCGACGACGCGTTCGGAGAAATCGAGAAAGGCGGAAAGCGGCTTGTCCTGCCAGGCGCCGTGGCGCTCCAGCGCCAGGTCGGGGCAATCGATCTGCAAGGTGAAGCCGGCGTCGAGGATGGCGCGGTATTCGGCGCCCAGCGCCGTGGCCAGCGCCTCCAGATAGGCGTCGTCGCTCGCGTAATGCTGGTTCTGCACGATGGCGGCGAGGATGCCGGGCGAGGGGGCGGCCATGAAGCCGGGCGCATCGCCCAGCGCCGCGCGGAACTGCGCGCATTCGGCCGCCATCGCGGCCTGGCCCACATAAGTGACGGGGCCGATGGCGGCGGGCAGGTTGGTGGTGACGCTGGCGGTCTCCTTGCCGGCCATGCTGGCCTGAAGCTCGGCCTTGAACTCGGGATAGGCGTCAATGTCCTGGAAGCCGCCGCGCGTGCTGGAACCGCCAAGGCCGGTCAGCCGGTCCCGCAGATAGAGCACGAAGGATTCGCGCCCTTGCTCGCCATCATTGGGGATGTCGATGCCCGCCGCGCGCTGCTTGGGGATGATGGCCTGCACGGCGGCCGCCGCGGTTGCGGCGAGCTCCGCCGCATCCACCGCCTCGCCGCGGGCGCGGCGGGCGTGCAGCCGGGTCAGCGCGCGTGGGCGCGGCAGGCTGCCGGTGTGGGTGCACAGAATCCGCGCTTCGCTCGGCATTGTTTTCCCCCTGGTCGCCCGAGCTTTAGGTCATCCATCTCGGGTTGGGAACATTCAGCCCTGCAACTCCACCGGTTCCGGCAGCGTGGCCCATTCCTCGTCACGCGCCTTCTCGCCCGTGCTCCACATGAGGATGGCGAAGCGGCTGGGGCGGTCCAGCACGCGCAGCGGGTGGTGCCAACTGCCCAGATGGTAGTTCACCGCCTGGTCGCCGCGCGCGATGAAGCCGAGCAAGCCCGCCATGTCCGGCGCGCCGCCCCGATCGGGCGCGACCATCACCAGCCAGCGTGAGACATCCATCGGCACGAAGCATTGCGAGGAGCGATTGTGCCGTTCCATCTGCGTGGCGAGCAGGGGCAGCGCCACGGGTTCGGCATGGTTGAAGGCCAGCCCGGGACGGGTTGCGCCGTCGCGTGCCATCAGCGTCTCGCCCAGGGCCGGGCGGGCGCCGGGGGCGGGCGGGTCCATCACATCGCCGAAGGGGCGGAAGGCCTCGGCCGTCAGCGGCTGCAGGCGGAGGATGCGGGGCATCAGCGCGGGCCCTCGGCGTAGAGATGCGTGAGCCCCGGCTCATAGCCGGCCAAGGGGCGCGGGCGATGCGCGCGGCGGATGGGGGCCAGCCCGGCCAGGGCGGCGGCCAGCCGCACGCCGGCCGCCGTGCCATCCACCAGGGGGGCAGCCACATCTGGTGCGAGCAGGGGTGCGAGCCCAGCGAGCGGCCCGCCGGCCAGGATCACCACCTCCGCCCCATCCTGCTCGATGCTGGCGCGGCAAAGTTCGAGGATCATGTCGCGCCGTTCCTCCGCCACGCGGCCAGGATCGCCCGAGAAGGCCGGGCCCATGCGGAAGCCGGCGCAACGATTGGCGAGGCCCGCATGCTCCAGGCAATCCACGAACATGGGCTTCAGCGCCGCCGTGAAGCTGACGATGCCGAAGCGCCGGCCAAGCATGCAGGCCGCGTGGAAGGCGGCCTCGCTGATGCCCACCACCGGCACGTCGAACAATTCCCGCGCCGCCTCCACCCCGGGATCGCCGAAGCAGGCCACGACGGCCGCGTCGAACTCGCCGCGCCGGGCGGCCAGGGCCGCCACCGTCGCCGGCCCCGCCACCGACCAATCCGCCCGCGTGACGATCAGCGGCAGGCCGAAGGGCGCGCTGACCGCCTCGACGCTGCAGCCGGGCGGCAGGGCGGCCTCTGCGGCCTGGGCGATGCGGGCGGTGACGGAATCCGTGGTGTTGCTGTTCACGACAAGGATGCGGCAGGTCGCGGTTTGGTGCATGGGTGGCGGGTCCTGATCCAACGGTGGCCGAGGCGGCGGGAATGGGGTTATCCTACGCCGCGATGGCTCCCGACACCCAGGCCCCGGCCGTGACCCTCGCGCCAGAGACGGCGCTGCCCTCGCAAGCCCGCAGCCGCGTGCTGGGGCGCATCGGCACACGCGCAGCCGTGATCCTCGTGCTGATGTTCTCCGTGCTCGCCTTCCTGGCCGGAAATTCGCTCATCATGCTGACCCGCCAGGGCGCCATCATCGAGCGGATGGGCGTGCGGGACCGCGCGGCCATCGAGGCGGTGGATGATTTCTCCAACGACGTCGCCGATTTCGCCCAGGGCTTCGCGGCCGTGCTGGCCGGCGTCCTGCCGCCCACCGTCACCGCGCCGCGCATGCTGCGCAACGCCCAGGGCATCACCGAGAGCTTCGACCTGCTCATCTCGCTGGTGGGGGATCGCGTCGAGGGCGTGGTCGCCGCCGGCGCCCGCGACATGGCCGCGCGCCTGCCCGACCTGGGCGAGCGCGTGCGCGACGCCTTCGCCCGCCGCCAGCGCGACCAATACGCGCCGCTCCAGGAGGAGTGGCTGGACATGGTGGTGGCCTTCAACAACCTGGCGAGCCATGCCCGCGCCATCGCCAAGGCCGATGCGGATGCGAATCTGCAGCGCGCCCATGCCATCCAGGCGGAGGGGCGGCGCTACACCTATATCGCCGCGGGCGTCGGGCTGCTCGGCCTCGTGCTGGTCTGGTTCGTGCTGGTGCTGCTGACCGCACGCCCGCTCTCGCGCCTGGCGCGCTCCATGCAGCGCCTGGCGCGCGGCGATGCGGAGGTGGAGATCACCGAGGCCGACCGCGCCGACCAGGTGGGCGAAATGGCCCGCGCGGTGGAGGTGTTCAAGACGAACCTCGCCAACTCCAACCGCCTCATGGAACAGGCGCTGGAAGGCGCGCGGCGCACCGCCGTCGTCACCAACCAGGCGAGCCAGGCGATCGGCCAGGTGAGCGACGGCGCGATGACCCAGCTGGCCGAACTCCGCCAGGTCTCCGACGCGCTCTCCCACACCGCCGATGCGGTGGCCGATGTGGGCCGCAGCACGCAGCAGGCGCGCGACACGGCAAGCCAGGCGCAAAGCCTGCTGGGCGAGAGCCTGGAAAAGGTGCGCCAGCTGATCGAGACCGTGGATGCGGTGGGCGAGGATACCGAGCGCGTGACGCGAATCGCCGGCACCATCGCCAAGATCGCGACGCAGACGAATATCCTTGCCATCAACGCCGCCATCGAGGCGGCGCGCGCGGGCGAGCATGGCCGCGGCCTGGCCGTGGTCGCCGAGGAAGTGCGGGCGCTTGCCGCCAACACCGAGGCGCTGGCCCAGGAAATCGCCGATGTCGTGCTCGCCGCCGGCCGCCGCACGCGCGAAGGCGCGGGCACCGCCGCCGCCGTGGGCGAGGCGATGGACGGGTTCGAACGCCTGACCGGCGAATCGGCGCGCTTGGCCGCCGCCATCGCCGTCGCCATGGAGGAGCAGCAGGTGACCGTCGCCTCGCTGGATGAACGTGTCGCCACCCTCACGCGCATCGGCCAGTCCAATGCGACGGCCGCCGAGGAAATCACCGTGACCATGATTGATCTCTCCCGCCTGGCCGCCGAATCCCGGCGTGCGGTGGAAAGCATGGCGGCCCGCCCGGAATGAGCGCCGAGATCCTCGTCGTTGATGACAGCAGCTTCAACCGCCTCCTGCTGAAGCGCCGCCTCGCCGAGCTCGGCTATCCCGAGCCCAGCATGGCGACCAATGGGGTGGAGGCGCTGGCCGCCATCGCCGCCAAATCCTTCGACGTGGTGCTGCTCGATCTGGAAATGCCGGAGCTGGACGGCATCGGCGTGCTGGAGAAGCTGCACGCGCAGAGCAATGCGCCGCCGGTCATCGTCATCTCGGCGCAGACCGAGATGTCCGGCGTGATCCGCTGCATCGAGCTGGGCGCCGAGGACTACCTCCCCAAATCCTTTGATCCGCCCCTGCTGCGCGCGCGGCTCCAGGCGGTGCTGGAGAAGAAGCGCCTGCGCGATTTGGCGGCCGAGCGGCTGCACGCGCTGGAGGCCGAGCTGGAATCCGCACGTCGCGCCCAGCTCTCGCTTGTGCCGGGGGATTTCGCGACGCTCTCGCGCGGGCGGGTCACCGTCGCCGCCCATATGGAACCGGCGCGCGAGGTGGGCGGCGATCTCTACGACCTGCAATGGATCGGCGCGCGGCACCTGATGTTCGTGGTGGCGGATGTCGCGGGGAAGGGGGCCTCGGCTGGGCTCACCATGGCGCGCAGCATGGGGCTGATCCGCGCCGGCGTGCGCCTGGCCGATGCGCGGGGCGAGATTCCCGATCCGGCGGAGCTTCTCTCCCTCGCCAATGGCGACCTCGCGGCCAACAATCCGGAAATGACCTTCGTGACGGCGGCGCTGGCCATCCTGGACGCCGAGACGGGCGAGGGGCGCCTCTGCGTGGCAGGGCATGAGGCGCCGTTGCGGCTCTCCGCCAGCGGCGTGACCATCATGGGCGGCTTCAAGATCCAGCCGCCGCTCGGCATCATCGAGGACCTGCCCTATGCCAGCGCGCCCTTCGCCCTGGCCGCGGGCGAGGCGATGCTGCTGCTGAGCGATGGCGTGACCGAGGCGCATGACATGGAAGGCGCGCTCTTCGGCAAGGAGCGCGTGCTGGCGGCGCTGGGCAGCGCGGCCGAGCCCGCCACCGCCATCGCCGCCCTGCTGCGCGAGGTGGCCGGCTTCGTGCGCGAGGCGCCGCCGGCGGATGACGTGACGGTGCTGGCCGTCCGGTTCGGCTGAGGCCAGGCCTCACGCCAGGGGCCGCGGATGATGAACCAAAGGGTGAAAGGGGCCTCCGGCGGCTGGGGCCGAAAGGCCCCAGACCCCAAACCCTTGTTCAGCCCGTCTCAACGCATTGTATTTTTTCTATAAAACGAAAGGGGTCTGGGGCCTCGGCCCCAGCCGCCGGAGGCCTTTTCTTGCGCCCCGATGCGTCGCTTGCCCCGCCATCTCTCAGCGCGCCCTTGCCAGCAGCCTTCGCGCCCGTTCCACCACGGGCAGGTCAATCATCGCGCCCTCGAAGGCGACGGCGCCCTGGCCCTCGGCCAGTGCCGCCTCGAAGGCCGCGATCAGCCGGCGGGCGCGGTCCACCTCGGCTGGCGCCGGGCCATATTCCTCGTTGATGATGGGCACCTGCGCCGGATGGATGCAGGCGGCGCAGCCAAAGCCCAGCCGCCGCGAGCGCTGCAGGGACGCCCGATAGGCGGAAAGGTCGGAGAAATCCGCGAAGGCGCCGATCGAACCCATGGGCAGGATGCCCGCGCCGCGCGCGGCGGCGACGGCCATCATGCCGAAGACGTAAAGCGCATCGGCGCCCGGCACCGCCTCCAGCTCCGTGCTCAGATCCTCCGTGCCCACGCCGAGTGCGGCCATGCGCGGATCGGCGCCCGCGATGGCGGTGAGCGCGGGCAGCGCCTGCGGCGTCTCCACCACGCCGATGAAGCGGGTGTGGCCGAGGGGCATTCCCAGCGCCGCCTCCCGCGCCGCCACCACCTCGGAGAGCAGCTTCACATGCTCGGGGCCCATCAGCTTGGGCAGCATGAGCACATTCACCTCCGGCATCACGCTGGCCGCGATGTCGGGGATGCTCATCTCCAGCGCGCGGTTGATCCGCACGCAGACATCGGCGCCGGCCTGGCCCACCAGCTTCGCGGCGGCGGGAAGGGCCGTGCGCGCGGCCTCCTTGGCGGGCGGCGGGATGCTGTCCTCCAGATCGAGAATGATGACATCCGCGCCGCGCGTATGGGCGCGGGCTACGAATTTCTCCGCCGTGGCCGGGACGAAGAGGAGGGAGCGCCAGTTTGGGGCGGGCATCAGTTCAATCCTTCAAAGGCGGCGCCGCTCGCCAGCATGGCCTCGATCGCGGCCTCGTCATGGCCCAGTTCGCGCAGCACCTCGCGCGTGTGTCGGCCGAGTTGTGGGGCGGGCAGCACCTCCTCGCGCATGCCGCCGCTGAAGCGGTTGGGCACCTTGGTGCGGCGGATGCGGCCTTCCGTCGGGTGTTCGTCGAAATGCCAGAAGCCGACATCCTGGAGATGCGGGTCTTCCAGCAAATCATCGATCTCGTTGTAGGGGCCGGCAGGGACATCGGCCTGGGCGAAGATTTCCAGCCATTCGGCGGTGGTCTTCGTCGCCAGCGCCTCGACCTGGACGCGGAAATAATCCGGCGCGTTCTGCGTGCGGGTCAGCGCGGTCTTGAAGCGCGGATCCTCCTTCAGCTCCGGCTTCCCGATGGCGTCGAAGAAGGCGAAGGCCTGGCGGTTGTTGTTGGGCCTGACGGTCAGATAGCCATCCTTCGTCGGTAGCGGGCGGTAATCGGGCGATAGCAGGCGTGCATCGCCCGACGGCCCCTCGGGCGGGTCGAAGGTGGCGGCCCCCAGATGCTCGCTCATCACGAAGGACGCCATGTTCTCGAACATCGGCACCTCGATCGCCTCGCCCACACCGGTCCTCTCGCGGCGATAGAGCGCGAAGCCCACCGATTGCGCGGCGATGAGGCCCGTTGTGTGGTCGGTCATCACCATGGGCACGAAGCGCGGCTCGCCCGTCGCGCGGTGGAAGGTGCCCGCCACACCCGAGAGCGACTGGATGATCGGGTCATAGGCGGGCCGGTTGTAGTAGCGCCCGCCGCGGCCGAAGGCGACGATGCCGCAATGGATCAGCCGCGGATTGCTGGCGGAGAGCGAGGCGAAATCAAGCCCCGCGCGCTCCAGCCCCTGCGGGCGGACGTTGGTGACGAAGACATCGGCCTTGGCGATCAGCGCCTTCATGGCGGCGAGCCCCTCGGGCTGCTTGATGTCCAGGCCGATGCTGCGCTTGTTGCGGTTGAAGTTGATGAACTTGCCGCTCATCGCCGGCGTCCGGCTGCCGGCGGCCAGGAAGCGCAGGATGTCGCCGCCGGGCGCCTCCACCTTGATCACCTCGGCGCCCTGGTCGGCGAGCGTCCGGGTGGCGATGGGGCCAACCACCACTGTGGTCAGGTCCACCACCTTCACGCCATCGAGGGGGCCGCTCATGCGAAATCCAGCTCCATCTCGGCGCAGAGCTTGCCCTCGGCATCGGCGGCCCAGGCGCGCATCCGGCCCTCGCTCGCGGCGCTGCCGGCCAGTGTGATGCGCGCGCCCACATAGATGGGCCGGGTGAGGCGCGCGGTGTAGCCGATCAGGCGCAGGCCTGGCGCATTCGCCACGGCGGCGTCCAGCAGCAATTGCATGGTCAGCCCGCCATTCTGCACCAGCGCGGGATAGCCCTCCGCCTCGCGCGCGTAATCCGCGTCGTAATGGATGCGATGCGCGTTCCAGGTGATGGCGGAGTAGCGAAACACCAGCGCGTTGGAGACCTGCGCGGCCTGCCGCCAGGCCGCATCATCCGGCGCTGGCGTGCCGGGGTTCACGGGCGAAGGCGTGCCGGGCGGCACCGCCTCGCGGTAGATCGCGTCGAACTCATCCACCGCGATGGTCTCGCCGCCCACCAGATAGGTGTGGCGCATGGTGAGCACGCAGATGGTGCCGGTGCGCGCCATCTTGGGCTCGATGCCCGCCACCTCGGCGCGCTTCACCAGCGCATCGCCGACGCGAAGTGTGCCCGGCAGGCGCACGCGGCGCCCGGCCCCCATGCGGCGCGGCAGCGGGATGGGCGGCAGCGTCACGCCGGGCTCGGGGTGGCCATCGGCGCCGATATCGCCCTGCCGCGCGCTTTCCTGCGCGAAGAGCGAGACCCAATGCGTCGGCAGCAGCGTGCCGCGCGGATAGGCATCGGGGTCGAGGTCGAGCATGGCGGCGATGCGCCGCAGCATGCTGGGCGAGACATCATCCTCGATGACGCGCACGCGGCCCAGCCACTCCTGCCGCACCTTCTCGATGGCGATGACGAAATCCATGGGGCGCGGTCCTATTCGGCGACGAGGTTGAGGCGGCGGATCAGCGGCGCCCATTGGTCATGGGCGGCGCGGATGAGGCGCTGGAAATCCGCGGGGGTATGGGGCGGCGCGGGATCGGCGCCGACGCGCGCATAGGCGGCCTGCACGCGCGGATCACGCAGCGCGTCATTCAGCGCTTCCGAGAGGCGGGCGATGGCCTCGGGCGGCGTGCCGGCGCGCGTGGTCAGTCCGAAATAGGAGGAGCCGACGAAGCCGGGCACCGTCTCGGCCATGGTGGGCACGCCCGGCCAATTCTCACGGCGCGCGGCGCTGGTGACGGCCACGGCGCGGATGCTCTGCACGTTGCGCACCGTCTCGCCCTCCGGCAGGCCCAGGCAGCGCGCATGCACGCGGCCCGAGAGCAGGTCCGTCATCGCCTGGGTGCTTTGCCGATAGGGCACATGCACCATGTCGAGCCCGAGGCGCGCGCCCAGATCCTCCATGATGAGATGGGTGATGGCGCCGACGCCGGCCGAGGCATAGGTGAAGCGGCCGGGATGGGCGCGGATCCAGGCGATCAGCTCCGGGAAGCTCGCGGCCGGGATGGAATTGTGCACCAGCAGCACGTTGCTGGTGGCGCAGAATTGCCCGACCGGGGCGAAATCCCGCTCCCAGTCATAGCCCAGGCTGCGATACATCAGCGCGTTGATGCCGCTGTTCGTTCCCATGGTCGCCACCATCAGCGTGTAGCCATCGGGGGCGGAGCGGGCGAGGGTCTCGGCGGCCAGGTTGCCGGCGCCGCCCGGTCGGTTGTCGGCCAGCACCACCTGGCCCAGGCGCTGCTGCAGGGCTTCGGCCGTGACGCGGGAGACGATGTCGGTCTGCCCGCCGCCGCCAAAGGGCACCAGCAGTCGGATGGAACGCTCCGGCCAGGCGGCGCGGGCGATGCCGGGCAGGGCGAGGGCGCCCACCAGCGTGGCGCGGCGTGTGGCAGCGATCATCTTGCTTCCTCCAGTGTGTTTTGCCGCATTCTTTCCCCGAATGCCGTGCGGGTCAAAGCGGCCCCCTGGTCAAATGGCGCATCGCGTCTCAGGCTCGCGCAAAGCCAACAGGAGGAAACGCATGGCACGCCTGCCCTATCTCAACCCCGAGGATCTGGCCGAGGCGGATCGCCCGCTCTTGAAGCGGATGATCACGCTGCATCGCTGCCTGGTGAACAGCCCGGGCGCGGCGCGCGCCTTCAGCGGCCTCGGCCAATACATCCGCTACGGCGCGAAGCTGGACCCGCGCCTGCGGGAATTGGCGATCCTGCAGATCGGCTGGCTCGCGCGCTCACCCTATGAATGGTCACATCACATCAAGATCGGCCATGATTTCGGCGTGACGGATGCCGATATCGAGGCGCTGATCGCCGAGACGGCGGGCCAGCCCAATAGCCTGGAGCCGTTGGCAAAGCTGGTGCTGAAGGCCACGCGCGAGGTTCACGCGGGCGGCATGTCGGCGGAGACCTTCGCCGAGCTCCAGGTCCACCTGACGAATGAGCAGATGGTGGACCTGACGGTGACCGCCGCCTTCTATTGCGCCGTGGTGCGCACGCTGGCGAGCCTCGCCATTGATGTCGAGCCGGATTACCAGCCCTATCTGGATCGCTTCCCGTTGCCGGCCTAACCCGCCGCGACATACCCATAGGCGAGGTTGCTGCGCCCCGGCCCGTTCAGCGCGTAATCCGCCTTCACCCGCGCCACGCCGTCATTCTCCAGCGCGGCGCGGCGGGTGTAATTGTACATCCGCGCCGAGTTCTCGCCGAAGATGGCGTTCTTCACCGGCCCGTCCGCGGCGCCGAGCGGCGCGAAGCCGTAGCGGCGCTGCATCTCCTCCGGGATTTCCAGCCGGCGCAGCGATTCGATCTGCCATTGCGGCGAACCGGTCCAGATCGCATCCGTGCCCCAGACGACGTGATCCGCGCCCAGCCCCTTGATGAGCATGCCCATCATGGCGGCGCACAACTGCGGCTCCACCACGGTGCTCTGCGCGAAGATCTGGCCCAGATCGCCATAGACGTTGTTCACGCCATACTTCGCCGGGATCTCCGCCAGGTCGCTCACCCAATCCACCCGGCCGGTCTGCTGGAACTGCGCCCAGCCCTGCTCGGCGCGGCCGCCGCCGGCGAAGCGATAGGCCGAGTGGTAGATGACGAAGTTGATCTGCGGCCAGTCGCGCGCCGCCTTCCCCACGTCATCCACCTTTGCGTACTGGGTCAGATGCGGGAATTGCGCCTCGATCTGCGGCGGAAACAGCCCCTTGTGGACGCAGACGATGTTGTTCCCCGCGCGCAGGATGCGCTCATAGAAAGGATACATCACGCGCTCATCATCCATCCGCCAGGGATGGATCGCCAGGTGCTTGTTGGTGTTGTCGCCGATCGTATAGCCCTTCCAGCTGTCGGGCCGGAGCTGCTCGATGCAGCGCTCCACCTCGTCCATCCAGCCGGGCTTTCCGGGCGTGAAGATCGCGTGGGAGAGCACGCGCTTGTTGCCGGCCGCGTCGTTCACGCGCTTGCGGGCGTCGAACTTCATGTCGTTGGTGAGGAACCAGTCGATCGGCTCCTCCGAGGGCGCGCCGGAAATCAGCGCAACCTTGGTGTCGCTGTCGAGAAACACCTCCTTGAACCAGCTCGCTTCCATCAGATCCTGGATGGTCTGCTCGCGCCCCACCAGGTCGGGATTCCAGCCGGCGCGGCCGACCGCGCGCCTTGCATTCACGAAGGTCATGATGCGGGTGTCGGGGCGCAAGAAATGCGTGTGCACATCCATGATGAACTGGTTGCGCAGCGCCGCGGTGCGCATATCGGCCGCACCCGCCGTCTGCGCCTCGGCGCGGCTGACGGCATAGAGCGGGCCATAGACCTCGTTCATGGCGAGGAAGGCCGCGGCCATGCCGGCGCCGGTCTGCAGGAAGCGGCGGCGATCCATGCCCTGCTTCGGCCCGATGGTATCGGCCATGTCCTTGATGCGCGCCTCGACCTGCTTCTGCCGGTCGGTCTGCGGGATGGGCCAGAATTCGTCGGAGCTCACCACCTGGGTGGGGATGGGGGAGGCGAACATCGCCTCTTCGGCCGGACGCAGGGCCGCGATGTCGTCATCGGTCAGGAAACCGCCCATGGGTGTCGTCCTCTGGGTTCTGGATCCCGGCGCAATGATCGTTGCTCGGCCGAGCTTGGCCGCGCAAGACAAATCGCCATCAGCCCGCGAGGAAGGCCATCAGCTTCGCGTTGAAGATTTCGGGCTGCTCCACGCTGAAGACGTGCCCGCCTTCCGGCGTGACCCACAATTCCGCATGGGGGAGGCCGGCCGCCAAGGCCTCGGAGGCAGTCCAGGGCACCAGCAGATCATCGCGCGAGGCCGCGACCAAGGTGGGCGCCGTGATGCGCGCGAGGTCGCCCCGCGCATCGAAGCCCCGCAGCGCGCCGATGCGTTTCAGGAGGTTCTCGGCCCCCTGGAAATGCGCCGTGCCATGCGCGACCTCGGCGCTGATCTTGTCGTCATGCGCCGACATATAGGGCGCGGTGTGCAGGAACAGCGGCTGCGCCGCGACATAGGCCGCCGGCCCCTGGCTGTGCAGGATGCCGATGCGGATGTCGAAGCAGCGCTCCGAATGACGGTCCACCTTGGCCCAGGCATTGACCAGGACCAGCTTGCCCAAGCGCTCCGGGAAGCGGCGCGCGAGGTCGAGCCCGACGAGGCCGCCCAGCGCATGGCCAAGGAAGTGGACGCGCGCGACGCCCGCCGCATCCATCACCTGGATCACGTCATCCGCCATGTGGCCGATGCTGTAGCCCTCGGGGAGTGGCTCGGCATTGCGGCCGGTGCCGCGCTGGTCGAAGCCCAGCACGCGGAATTGCGCTTCGAGTGCCGCGCGCTGCGGCGCCCAGAAGGCGGCCGCCCCGCCCAGCCCGGCGGAGAGGAGGACGACCTCCTCGCCGCTACCCGTCAGCTCGAACTTCACTTGCCGATATGCGCGACGGTGGCGATCTCGACCAGCGCGCCCGGCTTCACGAGCCCGCACTGGATGCAGTAGCGCGCCGGCTTGTCGCCCGGGAAATACTCGGCATAGACGGCGTTCAACGCGGCGTAATTCGCCCAGTCGGTCAGGAAGATGTGGTTCATCACCACATCAGCCATGGTGCCGCCGGCGGCTTCCACCACGCCCTTGATCGTCTCCAGCACCAGGCGCGTCTGGGCCGCGGCGTCGCCCAGATGCATCACGTTGTTGTCCTTGTCGAAGGGCAGCGTGCCCGAGACATAGAGCACGCCATCGGCCAGCGCGCCCGGCGAATAGGGGGCGAGCGGCTTGCCGGAACCGGCGGGGATCACGGGGGCGAAGGGCATGGCTTTGTCCTACTCGGGAGATTGACCAATGGCGCCGCAGAAATCCGCGACGGTGGAGACCCATCCGAAGAAGGTCTCGATGTTGTAGAGCGCCGCCTTCTGCGCGAAATCGGGGCCGGCGGCATGCGTCGCATCTTCCAGCACCACGCCGAAATACTCCAGGTGGAAGGCGTCGCGCAGCGAGCTTTCGACGCAGACATTGGTGGCCACACCGGTGAAGACGATGTTGCGGATGCCGCGGGCGCGCAGCAGGCTGTCGATATTCGTGTTGAAGAAGCCGGAATAGCGCGGCTTGGGCACCACCAGATCCCCAGGCTTGGGCGCCAACGCCTCCACCAGCGCATAATCCCAGCCGCCCTTGGCGAGCAGCGTGCCCGCCAATTCCGGCCGCTTGCGCATGGTCTTCAGCGCGTTGGATTTGTGCCAGTTGGGCGAGCCGGGCGTGCCGGCCTCCTTGTAATCGGGGTCCCAGCCATTCTGGAAATAGATCACCTGGATGCCGGCCTTGCGCGCCGCATCGGCGGCCACCACCGCGCGCTGGATCACCGTCTCGCAGCCCGCGATGTCGAAGCCCGCGATGTCGAGGTAGCCGCCCGGCGAAGCATAGGCGTTCTGCATGTCCACGATGATCATGGCCGTCTCGGCCGGGTTCAGGCGAATGGGCTCGGGCCGCGCCGGCAGGGTCACGGCGGCGCGGGCGGGCGCCTCTGGCGCATATCCGGCGGGTTGGGTCATGGCATGCGCTCCTCGGCTTGGCAGGATGATGCTCGCAGCAGGCCCGGTCCGGCCAGCCTCCGAGCGCGGCCCCTCCGCGGCCCCTCGGCCCGAATTGCCTTACGAAAAGGCAATCTTTAAGGCAACTGCCGAGCGGAGGGGCGGATCGCGTCACGCTTCCTCCGGAAGCCACGCCATCCTGCTTGCTCGCCAGCGGCCCAGGGCGGCAGTTTGAGGCACCCCACGGGCCGATCTGCGCGGCCTGAACCACAGGAGCTTTTCCGGATGGAATTTCGCCTCTCCCGCCGTGCCGCGATCCTCGCCCCCTTGGCGGCCCCCCTTGTCCTTGCCGCGCCGCACGTCGCCAATGCCCAGGCCCGCCCGACCGTGCGCTTTGCCTTCGACTGGATCCTGAACGGGCCCTACGCCTTCGGCATCGCCGGCGAGCGCCAGGGCTTCTTCCGCGAGGCCGGCGTGGACATCACCATCAGCCGCGGCTTCGGCTCGGCCCGCGTGCCGCTCGACATGGCGGCGGGCACCTTCGACATGGCGATGGCCGACCCCACGCCCGTGCTGCGCTTCATGTCGCAGAACCCGAACAATGACCTGATCGCCGTCTCCCTGCTCTGGGACCAGGCGCCGACCGCCGTGACCGTGCGCGCCGATGGCCCGATCACCAGCGTCTCCATGCTGGCCGGCCGCACGCTCGCCGCGCCGGAATTCGATGGCGGCCGCCAGGTCTTCCCGGCCTTCGCCGCCGTCAACAACATCCCCGTCAGCTCGATCAACTGGATGTCGGTGGCGCCCGAGCTGCGCGAGCCCATGCTGGTGCAGCGCCGCGCCGATGGAATCACGGGCTTCGTGACCTCCACCGCCCTCTCGCTGCGCGCCCTGGGCATGGACCTGCCGGCGCAGCGCATCTTCCGTTACCGCGAGCACGGGCTGGATTTCTTCTACGGCTCCGTCCTGCTCACCACCCGCACCTACATGGAGCGCAACCCGGATGCGGTGCGCGCCGTGACGCATGGCCTGCTGCGCTCCATGCGCTGGGCTTTCGCCAACCGCGCCGCCGCCATCGAGGCGCTGCGCGCGCGCGAACAGCTGACCGATGTCGCCATCGAATCCGTCCGCCAGGACATGGCCATGGCGGAGCTGGTGGATAGCCCGAATGTCCGCCGCCTGGGCCTCGGCGTCATCGAGGCGCCGCGCTTCCAGCGGCAGATCGAGGCGGTGAAGCTGGCCTATAACCTGGGCGACATGCCGACGCCGGATCGGTTCTACACGGATCGCTTCCTGCCGCCGGCAGCGGAGCGGCGGTTGGCTTAAGCTATTCCAGGGCTCTGCCCTGGACCCGCTGGGGCCGAGAGGCCCCAGACCCCGGGGCTCAGTCGGCCCGAATGCCCGCTGCGCGCACCAATTCGCCCAGGCGGCGGGTTTCCTCGGTGATGAAGGCGCCGAATTCGGCGCCTGGCATGGCACGGGGGATGCTGCCGCTCGTGATGATGCGGGTGGCCACGGCATCGTCCCGGACGGCTGCCAGCAACTCCGCTTCCAGACGCGCGATGCGATCCGCCGCCACGCCGCGCGGCAGGAACAAGCCGAACCAGCCGACCGACACCAAGTCCACCCCTGCCTCGCGCAGCGTCGGCACCTCGGCGAAGGCTGGCGCACGCTCGGCACTGGTCACCGCCAGCGCCTTCATCCGGCCGCCCCGCACCAACTCCGCCGCGGCTGCGATGGTCTGGAACATCACCTCCACCCGGCCGGCCATCAGATCGTTATTCGCCGCCCCCGTCTCGCGATAGGGCACATGCGTCAGGTTCAGCCCGGTCGCGATGTTGAACTGCGCCCCGGCCAGATGCAGCGAGGTGCCATTGCCGATGGAGGCGTAGTTCATCGGCCGCGTGCGGGCCAGCGCCACGAATTCGGCCACGCTGTTCACCGGCAGCCCGACCGGCACGACCATGATGTTGGGCGAGATGGCGATCATGCCGACGGGGATGAAATCGCGGTCCGGATCAAAGGGCAGCGAGGCGAAGAGGAAGCGGTTGACCGCGATCGGCACGCCGTTCAGCAGCAGCGTCTGGCCATCGCGCTCGGCCTGGGCCGCCGCCGCCGAGCCGATATTGCCGCCCGCGCCGCTGCGATTCTCGATGGTGACAGGCTGTGCGAGGCCGCGGGCCATGCGCTCGCCCACCACACGGCCCAGGAAATCGGCGGCGCCGCCGGGCGGGAAGGGCACGATCATCCGCAAGGGACGATCCGGGAAGGCCTGTGCGCCGGCTGCCGCGGGCAGCAGGGCGGGCAGGGCGAGGAGGGTGCGGCGAGGCAGGGGATGTGACATGCTCGCGCTGATGCAAATGCTACGCCAAGGCTTCGACGCAAATGCCACGCCAAGGCTTCGCCAATTGCGGGCTCGCCCTTCTCCTGCTCGCCCCCCTGGCGGGCGCGGCGCAGGAGGTGCCGCGCCCCATCCCGCAGGCTGTGCTGCCCGGCATCGGCCGCGACGACCCGCGCCGCCCGGTGGATCGGCGCGAAATGCCCTGGCGCGCGCTGGGGCGGGTGCAGCATGAGCTGGGGGGGCGTTGCACGGGCGCGGTGATCGCCCCGCGCGAGGTGCTGACGGCGGCGCATTGCCTGATCGCGCGGCGGACCGAGAATCTGGTGCAGCCGGGCAGCGTGCATTTCCTGCTGGGCTATGACCGCGGCAGCCAGGCGGGTTATGCGCGGGTGGTTAGCTTCCGTGTTGGTCCCGGCTATCGCCCGAGCAGTGGCAGCCCGCCCGCCGCCGATTGGGCCGTCTTGACGCTGGACCGCGACATCGCGCCCCGCGAGATCGCCCTGCCGCTGATGACCACGCGGCCCGCGGCGCGCACGCCCCTCATGCTCGGCGGCTACCAGCAGGACCGGCCGGAGGTGCTGCTGGCCGATACGCAATGCCGCGCCATCGGCATCACCTCCTCGGGCATGCTGCTGCATGATTGTGCCGGCACGCGCGGCGTCAGCGGCGCGCCGGTCCTGGTGGCGCTGCCCTCGGGGGGCTGGGCGGTCACGGGCGTTGCGTCCCGTGCTTCGGTGGATGCGGCGATGGGGCTGGCCGTGACGGCGGCCAGCATCGCCGAGGCGCTGCGGTAGGCTACAGCCCCGCCTGCTCCAGCCGGAAGACCGAGCGTGCCAGGGCCTGGGCGCGCGGCACCAGGCTCGCGATCTCCAGATACTCCTCCGGGCTATGCGCCAGGCCGCCCACCGGCCCCACGGCGCAGATGGTGGGTGCGCCCTGGGCCGCGGTGAAGCCGCTATCCGCGCAACCGCCCGAGAACTCGCCCTTCACGGCCAGCCCCGCATCCGCCGCCGCCCCCTGGTAGAGCGCGAACAGCTTCGCCGCCGCCTCATCCTGCGTCAGCGGCAGGAACTCGCCCTTGATGGTGAGCTTCGCCTTGGTGCCGGGCACGTAGCTGGTGGCGATGATCTCATGCAGCTTGCCCACGATCTCGTCGCGATCCGCCGGGTGCACATAGCGCAGGTCAATCTGCCCCACGGCCGAGGGTGCGACCGTGTTCACGCTCTGCCCGCCCGAGACCAGGCCCACATTCAGCGTGATGCCGCGCTCCAGATCGGTCAGCCCATGGATGGCGACGATTTTGTGGGCCAACTCGCCGATGGCCGAGATGCCGGCGGTGAAATTGCCGCCCGAATGCGCGGCCTTGCCCTCGATCTCGAACACGGAGAACACGCCGCCCTTGCGGCCCGTCACCACACCGCCGGAGGGTCGCCCCGGCTCCGAGTTGAACACCACGCGGGCGCCGCGCGCCTCTTCCTCGATCACGGCACGGCCCTCGGGGCTGCCGATCTCCTCATCGCCGGTGAAGAGGCCGACCATGGGGCCGGGCGCGCCGCCGAATTTCTTGAAGGCGGCGAGGACGAACATGTTCATGACCAAGCCCGCCTTCATATCCGCCACCCCTGGCCCATAGGCGCGGCCGTCGCGGATGGTGAAGGGCCGGCGCTCCGGCTCGCCCTTCGGGAAGACGGTGTCCCGATGGCCCATCAGCACGATGTTCTGCGCGTGGTTGCCGCGCGCGCGGGCGGCGCCTTCATGCGGCAGGATGGCGCGGATGCAGTCGCCGAACTTCTCGCCGCGCACGGTCTCGATGGTCAGGCCGTGGCCCTCGCAGAATTCCTTCACGATGGCGCCCACGGCATCCACGCCCGCCTTGTCGTAGCTGCCGCCATCGGTGTTCACCATGGCGGCAAGAGTATCCAGCATCGCTTGCTGCTGGCTGGCGAGCCAGGCGGTGATCTCGGTTTCAGTGGTCATGCGGGGCGCTCCGGTGCGAAGGATTGGGCACAGGCCAGCATGCGAAGCGCCCCTGCGCAACCGGGGCCGCGCAACCAGGGCGGCTCAGTCGCAGCGGGCCGACATGCCCCCATCCACCACCAGCTCCGTGCCGGTGATGAAGCGCGCCTCGTCCGAGGCCAGGAACAGCACGGCAGCCGCCGTGTCCCGCCCATCACCCGCGAAGCCCAGGGGAATCCGCGCGAGGCGCTGCGCCAGCAGCGCGCCGACATCTCCGCCGGTGCGCTGGCCGGCGAGCCGCGCCTCCACCATCGGCGTGTGCATCTGGCCCGGCACCACCGTGTTCACGCGGATCTTCCGCCCGGCATATTGCACGGCCACCACGCGGGAGAGCTGGATCACCGCCGCCTTGGACGCGGCGTAGGCCACCTGCGCCGCGCCCGTCCAGCGGATGCCGGAGGTGGAAGCGAGGTTCACGATGGCGCCGCCGCCCTGCGCCTCCATGATCGGCAGCACATGCTTGCAGGTGAGGAAGACGCTCTTCAGGTTGAGATCAATCTGGAGGTCCCATACCTCCTCGGCCATCTCCACCGGGCCGCCGCGGGCCGAGCCGCCGACGTTGTTCACCAACACGTCAATGCGCCCATGCCGGGCCGCAACACCGGCCACCATCGCCGCGATGGCGGCGTGGTCCGTGACATCGCAGCCGAGTCGCTCGAATTGCCCGCCCTCGGCCGTGATGCGCTCCGCCGTTTCGTCCATGGCGGCGAGGTCGCGGTCCACGCCAATGACGAGGGCGCCCTCGGCCGCGAAGCCCACCGCCGCCGCGCGGCCATTGCCCCAGCCCGGCCCCACCGACCCCGCGCCGGTGATCAGCACGGTCTTGCCGGTGAAGCGGTGGGTCATGGCGGGATCAATCCTTGGGCGGGACGAAGATGTAGCCGACGCCGCGGACGGAGCGGATCGCCTCGGGCTTGGAAGGGTCGGCCTCCACCTTGCGGCGCAGGCGCATGATGCGGTTGTCGATCGCGCGGTCGAAGACCTCGGCCTCGCGATGCGCCGCCGTCTCCAGCAGCCATTCGCGTGAGAGCGGGCGGTTGGGGTGCTTCACCAGCAGATGCAGCAGGTCGAACTCGCTCGCCGAGAGCACATCCTCGGTGCCGTCGGCCAGGATGAGCACGCGGCGCTCCAGGTTCAACCGCGCATTGCCGACGCGCATCTCGGTCAGGAGCGCGGGGGGCGGGGGCGCCTCTGAGGCGCGGCGGAGCAGCGCCTTGATGCGGGCCAGCAATTCCCGCGGCTCGAAGGGCTTGGTGACATAGTCATCGGCGCCGGATTCGAGGCCCACCACGCGGTCCACCGTGTCCCCCGCCGCCGTCAGCATGATGATGCCCATGCGGGAGGAGCGGGCGCGGGCCCAGCGGGCCAGCGCGAAGCCGTCCTCGGCCTCGTTCAGATGGACGTCGAACAGCGCGAGGTCGGGCAGAGATTGCGCATGCTCACGCTTGAACTCGGTGCCGGAGGCGAAGGTGGCGGGGCGCAGCCCGTGCTGGGCAAGGTACTCGCTGACGATGCGCCGCTGCAGCGGGTCATCCTCGACCAGGGCCAAGCGCGTGGGGCCGCTCATGGCGGCGAAGCTTCACGGGACAGGCAGGTGCGGAACATGCATCAATGGAGGCGCAGAACATTCCGCATGGCAAGGCGCTATTGCTCGCCATTCGCCTCGGGGTGGCGCAAATGCCACAGCCGCTCATGCGCAGCCACCAGAGTTTCGATGTTCCGGCGCCGGTTGATGTCCGGTGAGACGGGGCGGCGGGTCAGCATCATTTCCAGCACGCGCAGCAATTGCTCGGCCACCTCGAAATCGGCCTGGTCACAGGCCTGGTGGAAGGCCACCAGGATCTTGTCCGAGAGGCGACGGCCCTGCCGGGGCGCAGCACCGGCCCGCGAAGCTTCGTCGAGGCCTTCGCTCCGGTCATCGTCGTCCGCCATCGAAAACTCCTTTGGGCGGCCGCGTAGGGGACCGCCGTTCCAGTGTGGATTTATGCGCCAAATCAGGGGCGTTCGCCAAGAGTCACGAAGCGGGGTGGCGCGCCGCCCGCAGCTGAGCCTGCACGGCCGCCGCGATGGCTTCCGGGCTGGTTTCGGGGCGGAACAGCGCACGGACCCGCGCATCCGGCCCGACGAGGTAGATGAAGCTGGAATGGTCCATCAGATAATCGGTCATGTCCGGCCGCTGCACCCGCGCGAAATAGACGCGATAGCGGCGGGCGGCGGCGGCCACCTGCTCGGGCGTGCCGGTCAGCCCCTGCATGCGGGGGTGGAAGCGGCTGACGTAATCCGCCAGCTGGGCCGGCGTGTCGCGCTGCGGATCAATGGTGATGAGAATCGGCGTCACCGACTCGCCCGCCGGGCCGAGGACATCCAGCGCGGAGGCGATGGTGCCAAGCTCGGTCGGGCAGATATCGGGGCAATAGGTGAAGCCGAAATAGACCAGCAGCCAGCGCCCGGCGAAGTCACGCTCGGTGACGGTCTGGCCGGCCTGGTTCACCAATTCGAAGGGGCCGCCCAGGGTCATGCCGGCGGGGAGCTGCATCCCACCCCCGGCGGCCGTGGGGGCCGCCATCTCCTGGCCGAAAACCCCAGCCAGGCGATTGGCGAAGGCCTCGCCCAGCGTTTCCTGAGGCGATTTGCTGACCCAGGCATAGGCCCAGATGCCGGCCACCAGGGCCAGCAGGAGAAAACTCGAATAGCGAATGATGCGGAGCATGGGGAGGGATTAGACCCGGCTTGGCCGCGCTTCAATGGCCGAAAGAAAGGGCCTCCGGCGGCTGGGGCCTCGCGGCCCCAGCCGCCGGAGGCCTCTTCTCTAATGCCTGGCGTCAATCTCAATCTGCCCCTCGGGCTGCGCCGAGGTGAAGGTGCCATCCGCGAAGGCATCCTCCCACGAACCTTCAGTCGAGGCCTTGGAGTATTCCGTGGCGCGGTTCTCGAAGAAATTCGTGTGCTCGATCGCGTTGAGCATCTCGTCCAGCCAGGGCAGGGGGTTCTTGTCCGTGTGATAGAGCGGCTCCAGCCCCAGCTGCTGCAAACGCCGATCGGCGATGAAGCGGATGTAGAGCTTCACCTCCTCGGCCGTCAGACCCTCGACGCCACCCAGCTCGAAGGCCAGGTCAATGAAGGCGTCCTCGTGATCCACGATGGTGGCGCAGATCAGATAGAGGTCGCGGCGCAACTCCTCGGTCCAGATCTCCGGGTTTTCCTGCACGAAGGTGCGGAAGAGGCGGATCACGGAGAGGCAATGCAGCGTCTCATCGCGCACTGACCAGGACACGACCTGGCCCATGCCCTTCATCTTGTTGAAGCGCGGGAAGTTCATCAGGATCGCGAAGGAGGCGAAGAGCTGCAACCCCTCGGTGAAGGCGCCGAAGGCCGCCAGCGTCTTGGCGATCTCGGTCTTGTTGTCCACCGTGAAGGCATGCATGTAGTCGTACTTGTCCTTCATCTCCTTGTATTTGAGGAAGGCGGTGTACTCCGTCTCGGGCATGCCGATGGTGTCGAGCAGGTGGCTATAGGCCGCGATGTGGATCGTCTCGGTGTTCGAGAAGGCCGACATCATCATCAAGACTTCGGTCGGCTTGAAGACCTGGGAGTACTGCTTCATGTAGCAGTTGTTCACCTCGACATCGGCCTGGGTGAAGAAGCGGAAGATCTGCGTCAGCAGGTTCTTCTCACCCGGGGTGAGGTTCTTCTGCCAATCCTTCACGTCATCGGCCAGCGGCACCTCCTCCGGCAGCCAATGGATGCGCTGCTGCTGGAGCCAGGCCTCATAGGCCCAAGGGTAGCGGAAAGGCTTGTAGACCGGGTTGGAGGTGAGAAGGTCGAACTTCACGGGAAGTTCGTCGATGGAAATGCCGTCGGCCATGGATCAGGATCCCTGAATGTTAGAACTCAGGGGCTCTGCCCCTGAAACCCCGCCAGGAAACTTGGTTTCCTGGACCTTCGCTTGATTTAAGGCGTACTATGAAAGAGCAAGGGCGCGCTAAAGAAATATTGAAGGAAGGTGCAGGAAACCAAGTTTCCTGCCGGGGTCCAGGCGCAGAGCCCCTGGCCTTACCTCACTGACACGCCAAACACTCTTCGTAATTCGTCGAAGCCGACGCCGGTGCTTGCAGCGGCAGGACCGCGTCATCCTTGTGCCGCGTCATCACATCGCCTTGCCCGACCACCTTTTCGCTCACCGCATCGGCGCGTTGGATGGACAGGCTGCGGCAGTAGTAGAGCGACTTCACGCCCTTCTTCCACGCCATCATATGGATCTGGTGCAGGTCCCGCTTGTGGACGTTCGCCGGCAGGAAGAGGTTCAGCGACTGCGCCTGGCAGATGAAGGGCGTGCGGTCGGCGGCGTGTTCCACCACCCAGCGCTGGTCCAGTTCGAAGGCGGTCTTGAAGACGGCCTTTTCCTGCTCCGTCAGGAAGTCCAGGTGCTGCACCGAGCCCTTATTGACGGTGATGGTCGTCCAGGTGTCGCTGTCGTCCCGGCCGTGCTTCGCCAGCACCGCCTTCAGATACGGGTTGCGGACGATGTAGGAACCGGACAGCGTCTTGTGGTTATAGACATTGGCCGCGATCGGCTCGATGCCCGGCGAGGCGCCGCCGCAGATGATGGAGATGGACGCGGTGGGCGCGATCGCCATCTTGTTCGAGAAGCGCTCCATGAAGCCGTATTCGGCGGCATCCGGGCAGGGGCCACGCTCCTCGGCGAGCAGGCGCGAGGCATTGTCTGCCTGGGTGCGGATGTGGCGGAACATCTTCTTGTTCCAGACCTTCGCCACCACGCTCTCGAAGGGCACGCCCATGCCCTGGAGGAAGCTGTGGAAGCCCATCACGCCGAGACCGACCGAGCGCTCGCGCATCGCGGAATAGCGCGCCTTGGCCATAGAATCCGGCGCGGTATCAATGAAGTTCTGGAGCACATTGTCCAGGAAGCGCATGACATCCGTGATGAAGAGCGGATCGTCCTTCCACTCCATCCAGGTCTCGAGGTTCAGCGAGGAGAGGCAGCACACGGCGGTGCGCTGCTGGCCATGCTGGTCAATCCCGGTGGGGAGCGTGATCTCGGAGCAGAGGTTGGAGGTCTTCACCTCCAGACCGGCCAGCTTGTGGTGCTCGGGCCGAGCATTGTTCACGTGGTCGGCGTAGATGAAATAGGGCTCGCCCGTCTCGATGCGGGCGGTCAGCATGCGGATCCAGAGCGAGCGGGCCGAGATGGTGCGCACGATGGCGCCATCCTTGGGCGAGGTCAGCGCCCAGGCCTCATCGGCTTC
>JAIYDS010000285.1 GCA_027487385.1 Acetobacteraceae bacterium
CACACGCTCTTCACCACCAGCCAGAATCCGCATGTGATCCGGCTGCTGATGGGCGCCTTCGTGCTGCAGATCCCCGAGAGCAAGCTGCGCGTCGTGGCCCCCGATGTGGGCGGCGGCTTCGGCAGCAAGATCTACCACTACGCCGAGGAGGCGATCGTCACCTGGGCGGCGGCCAAGCTCGGCCGTGCGGTGAAGTGGACGGCCGACCGGACCGAGGCCTTCATGTCCGACGCGCATGGGCGGGACCATGTGACGCGCGCCGAACTCGCCTTGGACAAGGAGGGGACCTTCCTCGCGCTGCGCGTGAACACGCATGCCAATATGGGCGCCTATCTCTCGACCTTTGCCCCGTGTGTTCCGACCTACCTCTACGCCACGCTGCTGGCCGGGGTGTATTCCACGCCCGCCATCTATGCCGAGGTGAAGGCCGTCTTCACCCACACCGTGCCGGTGGATGCCTATCGCGGCGCCGGGCGCCCGGAGGCGACCTATCTGATCGAGCGCCTGGTGGATGTTGCGGCCAAGCAATGCGGCTTCGACAAGATCAAGCTGCGCCGCCGCAACTTCATCCCGACCGATGCCTTCCCCTACCAGACGCCGGTGGCGCTGCAGTATGACAGCGGCGACTACTTCTCGACGCTCGACCAGGCGCTGAAGACGGCGGATTGGGCCGGCTTCGAGGCCCGCCGCGCCGAGGCCAAGCTGCGCGGGCGGCTGCGCGGCATCGGCATCTCCACCTATCTGGAAGCCTGCGGCATCGCACCCTCCGCCGTGGTGGGCTCGCTGGGCGCCCGCGCCGGCCTTTACGAGGTGGGCGTGATCCGCGTCCACCCGACGGGCTCCGTCACGGTGCTGACCGGCGCGCACAGCCATGGCCAGGGACATGAGACGACCTTCGCGCAGCTGGTCGCTGACAAGCTTGGCGTCTCCATCGCCAATGTGGACATCGTGCATGGCGATACGGCCAAGGTGCCCTTCGGCATGGGCACCTATGGCAGCCGCTCGTTGGCGGTCGGCGGCTCCGCCATGGAGAAGGCGATGGACAAGATCATCGCCAAGGGCAAGCGAATCGCCGCCCACCTGATGGAAGCGGCGGTCGAGGATGTGGAGTTCGACCGCGGCACCTTCCGCGTGGCGGGCACGGACAAGACGAAGTCGCTGACGGATGTCAGCCTCGCGGCCTACGTTCCCCACAACTACCCGATCGATGAGATCGAGCCGGGGCTGGAGGAGACCGCCTTCTACGACCCGAAGAACTTCACCTATCCCGGCGGCTGCCACATCGCCGAGGTGGAGATCGAGATCGAGACGGGCCGGGTTTCCATGGTGAATTTCACCGCCGTGGATGATGTGGGCCGCGTCATCAACCCGATGATCGTGGAGGGGCAGGTGCAGGGCGGCGTCGCGCAGGGCATCGGCCAGGCGCTGCTGGAGGCTTGCGTTTACGACGCCGAGGGCCAGCTGATGAGCGGTTCGATGATGGACTACACCATGCCGCGCGCCGATGACCTGGCCCCGGTCAGTGTCGCCACCCACACCACGCTCTGCACCCACAACCCGTTGGGGGTGAAGGGCTGCGGCGAGGTGGGGGCCATCGGCTCACCGCCCGCGGTCATCAATGCGGTGGTGGATGCGCTGCGCGATTATGGCGTCGAGCATATCGAGATGCCGGCGACAGCGCCGAAAATCTGGTCCATCATTCACGGCAAGAGCGTTTAAGGAGCGACCCGCATGTATGATTTCGCCTATCACAAGCCCGCTTCCGTGGCCGACGCCGTGAAGCTCCTGGCGGCCGATCCGGACGCCAAGCCGGTCTCGGGCGGGCACACGCTGCTGCCGGCGCTGAAGCACCGGCTGAACAAGCCTTCCGCCCTGGTGGACCTCTCCGGCATTGCCGAAATGAAGGGCATCAGGCGCGAGGGCAATGCGCTGATCATCGGCGCGCTGACCCGGCATGTCGAAGTCGCGAACAGCGCCGAGGTGAAGGCCGCGATCCCGGCGCTCGCCTATATGGCCAGCCATATCGGTGACAACCAGGTGCGCAACCGCGGCACCATCGGTGGTTCCGTCTCCAACAACGACCCGGCGGCGGATTACCCGGCCGCCGTGCTGGGCCTGGGTGCCACCATCCACACCAGCAAGCGCAAGATCGCGGCGGATGACTTCTTCCAGGGGATGTTCACGACGGCGCTGGAGGAGGGCGAGATCCTCGTCGCCATCGAATTCCCCATCCCGGAGAAGGCGGGCTACGCCAAGCTGAAGAACCCGGCGAGCCGCTATGTCATGGCCGGCGCCTTCATCTCCAAGGGCCCGATGGGCCTGCGGGTCGCGATCAATGGCGCGGCACCCTGCGTGTTCCGCCAGGCGGATATGGAAGCGGCGCTGGGCCGCAGCTGGTCGGCCGAGTCGGTGGCGGGCGTGAAGCAATCCGCCGATGGGCTGAACAGCGACATCCATGGCAGCGCCGAATATCGCGCCCATCTGGTGACGGTGATGGCCAAGCGGGCGGTCGCCGCGGCGGGGTGATCCCTCCCTTGGGCTGAGAAATCGGGGCGGCGCGCTGGCGCCGCCCTTTTTCTTTGCCTGCGGCGGGGGCAAGCTCCGCGCATGGAACTCGACAACCCCGACATCATCGCCGAAGCCCGGCACGTCTTCGACACCTACGAGGACGCGCTCATGAACAACCGCACCGAGGTGCTGGACAGCATCTTCTGGGCGGACCCCCGCACGGTGCGCTTCGGCATCACCGAGATCCTCTACGGGATCGAGGCGATCCGCGCCTTTCGCTCCAGCGTGAAGGCCTATGCGCAGCGCGTGCAGAAGCGCGTCCACATCACCAGCTTCGGGCGCGATTTCGCCTGCACGCATCTGGAATATGAGCGCGTGGGCACCGGGCTGATCGGGCGGGAGACGAAGATCATGGTGCGCCTGCCGGAGATCGGCTGGCGTGTCGTCTCGGCGCATGTCTCGCTGCTGACCAGCAACGATCCAGGCCGCACATGACGTCCGTGGTCGCCATCGATTCACGCCTCCAGGCTTCGCCCTCCGGCGATCGAGGGCGGCTCGCCATCCTCGGCGGCGGCATTGTCGGCGCCTGCACGGCGCTGGCCGCGCAACGCGCCGGCTTCGACGTCACGCTGATCGAGCCCGCGGTGCCGGGCGGCGAGCAGGCGGCCAGCTATGGCAATGGCTGCTGGCTCAGCCCCTCCAGCGTGGTGCCGCCCGCCGTGCCGGGGCTGTGGAAGAAGCTGCCGAAGTTTCTCAGCGACCCGCTGGGCCCACTGGCCATCCGCTGGACCTACCTGCCCCAGGTGGCGCCCTGGCTGCTGCGTTACCTCCTCTCCGGCTGGACCGAGGCGCGGGTGATGAAGACCGGCCACGCGCTGCGGGCGCTGGTCGCCGGTGCGCCGGAGTTGCACGCGGCCCTGGCCGAGGAAGCCGGCGTCGGCCACCTGATCGAGCGGCGCGGTCTTCTCTACATCTACCCGAGCCGCGCGGATTTCGAGGCCGAGGCGCTGGCTTGGCGCGTGCGGCGCGAGACCGGCGTGAAGTGGCTCGAAATCCATGAGGACGAGCTGCGCCAGCGCGAGCCCGACTTGGATCGCCGCTACAGCTTCGGCGTGCTGGTGGAGGAGGGCGGGCATTGCCGCAACCCCGGCGCCTATGTCGCCGCCCTCATCGCCCAGGCCGAGGCGCAGGGCATGCGGCGCGTGACGGCGCGCGCCACGGGCTTCGTGATCGAGGGCGGGCGGCTCAAGGCCATCCGCACCGACCAGGGCGAGGTCCCGGCCGACAAGGCGGTGATCTCGGCCGGCGCCCATTCCCGGGCGCTGGCGCGTGAGGCCGGCGATGACCTGCCGCTGGAGACCGAGCGCGGCTACCACGCCGTCATCGCCGAAGCCGAGGCCAGCCCGCGCACGCCCATGATGCCCTCGGACGGCAAGATGAGCCTGACCTGGACGGAGACCGGGCTGCGCGTGGCCGGCCAGGTGGAGATCGCCGGGCTGGAGGCCGCACCCAATTGGAAGCGCGCGGAAATCCTGCGCGACCATTTGCTGCGCAGCTTCCCCGGCCTGCCGCGCGACTTGCCGAAGGAGCGGCTGAAATTCTGGATGGGCCATCGCCCCTCCATGCCCGATGGCCTGCCCTGCCTGGGCCCGGCCTCGGCCAGCGCCGATATCCTGCACGGTTTCGGTCATGGCCATGTGGGGCTGGTGGCGGCACCGCGCTCGGCGGAATTGCTGGTTTCGCTGCTGGGCGGGACGCCGCCGCCCATCCCGCCCGAGCCTTATTCGCCGCTTCGGTTTGCGTGACGTTTTCGCGTGCATTTCCGAACAAGCAGTGGCATTCTTGACTTCCGCCGGCCCAGCATCCCGTTTGGCTGCGAACACTAGCGTGGATTGAAGAGCGACGTGTCTGACGATTATGCGCCTACGGGCGGTGACACTGGCCTGATCGAGGCCAAGGTGAAGTG
>JAIYDS010000260.1 GCA_027487385.1 Acetobacteraceae bacterium
AGGTCGCGACTGACACCCAACGCCCACGCGGCTGGCTCGCGCCCCGCAACGGCTGGCTTCGCTGAAAGGAGGACGCGCATGGATCCGACCGTCCTCGCCTGGGCGCTGGCGCAGCCCGCTGGCACCCGCGCCGCCGTCCTCGCGGCTGCCTTCACCGGCGGTACCACGCGCGTGACCTTCGATGGCCGCACGGTGGAATACCGCTCCCTCGATGAGCTCGGCCGCGCGCTGTCCGTCCTCCACGCCGCCGAGAACGCCGCGGCGCGCCGCCCCAGCGTGACCTTCGCCAGCTTCTTGCGCGAGGGCAGCAGGTGATGGGCCGCCTTCGCGATGCCTGGCACGCGCTCCGTGGGTACGCGGCCGCGCAGGACAGCCGCGCCTCGAGCTGGGCGGCCTCGGGCGGCAGCGCCACCGCCGAAGTCGGTGCCGCGGCCCCCACCGTGGCGCGACGTGCCCGCGATGCGGTGCGCAATGACCCCTACGCCGCGCGCATCGTCGATCTCTGGACCGGCAATGCCGTGGGCGCCGGCATCACCACCCGCTGGCCGGACAAGCCGCATGCCGAGGCCTGGCGCCGCTGGTCCGATAGCACCGCCTGCGACGCCGAGGGCCGGCTCGACCTCTATGGCCTGCAGGCGCTGGTCATGCGCGCGGTGGTGGAGAGCGGCGAATGCTTCGTCCGGCTGCTTCCGGCCGACATCACGCCAGCCAATCCGATTGGGCTACGGCTCCAGGTGCTGGAAAGCGATCACCTCGACACCGCGCGGCAGGGCGCGATCGAGGGCGTCCCCACGCTGCAGGGCATCGGCCTCGGCGAAGCGGGAGAGCCAGTCGGCTACTGGCTGCACCGCGTGCATCCCGGCGCGTCCTGGGTTCTGCCGGGCGGTGCGACCTGGCTCAGCAGCCAGCGCGTGCCGGCGCGCGATGTGCTGCACATCTATCGCAAGCGCCGGCCCGGCCAGCTGCGCGACGTCTCCTGGCTCGCGCCCGTGCTGACCCGGTTGCGCGACCTCGGCGACTACGAGGCGGCCCTCCTCATGAAGGCCAAGATTGAGGCGTGCCTGGCCGCGGTCGTCTCCGAGGATGGCGACGACGCCATGACCGGGCCTGCGTCGGGCCTGCTGCGGGATGCGCAGGGGCGCACCGTGGAGAGCTTTGAGCCGGGGATGATCCTCTATCGCCGCGGAATGGGATCCGTGGAGGTGGTGAACCCCTCCGGCGGCGGCAGCCACGCCGCCTTTGCCCGCCGCGCGCTGGAAGCCTCCGCGGTGGGCAGCGGCCTGACCTACGATCAGGTCGCCGGCGATCTGACCCAGGCGAACTACTCCTCGCTCCGCGCCGGCAAGATCGAGTTCCGTCGCCTCTGCGAGCAGGTGCAGTACGGCATGCTGATCCCGATGCTCGTGCGGCCTATCGCGGATCGATTCCACGCGCAGGGCGCGCTGCTCGGGCTGTGGGGCGCCGAGGTTCCGGACGGCCTGTCCCACGTCCCGCCAGCCCACGAGATGATCGACCCGCTCAAGGACACCACCGCCCTCATCGCACAGGTGCGGGCCGGCTTCGTGCCGCAGCCCGAGGCGGTGGGTGCCTTCGGCTACGATTTCCGCCAGGTCGTCGAGATGATCCGCGAGGCCAACGCCCTGCTCGACGAGGCGGGCCTGTCCCTCGACAGCGATCCGCGCCGCGTCGCGAAGTCGGGCGCCGCCCAGGACGCCGCCCAGCTCGCCGCTATCGAAATCGCCGCCACCGGTGCTGCCTCGCCGCGCGCCGAGCCGACACCCGGAGCACAGCCATGATCGCAGGCGCCTACGACTGGACCGACGACATGCTCAAGATCAAGAGCATGCAGAAGAAGTTCCGTGACAGCTTCAACGGCACCGAAATCAACTCGGCGCGGTGGGAAATCGCGGCCACCGGCGGCGGCATCACGCACACCGTCGCGGATGGCGCCGTCACCATCTCGACCGGCACGACGCTCGACGATGAGCTGACGCTCACCAGCCGCACCACCTTCACCATCCCGCTCCGGGTCATGGTGGCGGTGAACATGAGCCAGCGCATCGTCGGCCAGTCGGTCTGGCTCGAACTGGTCAGCATCGACCCCACCACCGCCCAGCCGGACGGGCGCAGTGCCGCCGCCTGGCGGTTGGACGGGGCCAGCGCCACGCTCGCGAACTACGAGGTGCAGAGCGAGGGCGCCCCGCGCCTCGGCAGCACCTCGGGCAGCACCATCCCGACCACCGCGCCCGCGGGCTGGTCCGTGCTGGAGATCGAGCCGACCAACGACGAGTGCTACTTCCACGGCCGGCTGCTCGACACCACGGCAGCGCGCTCGAACTCCTATGTTCGCCACCAGCAGATTCCCGAGCCGAATGCGCTGTATCGGTTCCGGATCCGGGTGCGGAACCGGCAGGTCATCAACGGCATCTCGGCGGTGGCCAACAACGGCGGCGGCGCGGTGCGCATCACGCGCGCGGCGCATGGCTTTGCTACCAATGATGTGGTGACGGTGGCGGACGTGTCGGGCGTGCCCGGGGCGAATGGGACCTTCACCATCACGGTGATCGACGCGAACAGCTTCGACCTGGTCGGCTCGACCTTCACCGGCGCCTATCTCAACACTGGCTGGGCCTCGATCTCGCGCAATCTGGCGCCGGCGTCGAACACGGACATCAAGGTCCAGTTTGTCACCATCGCCGACTATGCCGAGCTGACCACCGAGATCACGGCGGGTCGCGGCCAGTCGGTCGCGGGCCAGGGGCTGGGCGTGAACGTCCTCAGCACCATCGCGCCATCTGTCACGCCGGTGGGCGGCCAGGCGCGCAACACGAGCGGCGCGGTGCCGGTGCTGGCAGCCACCGGCTACTCCGCCAACCCGGTCGCGGTGACCACGGCGCGCGGCGTCGATCTGCTGGCGACTCTGATCGGTGCGCTCGTCACCAAACCCTACGCCATCCCGGAGGCCGACTGGCAATACGCCGCCGCCGCGGGCGGAATCATCAACACCACCGACGTGGTGCTCCGGGCGGCCGCCGCGGCCGGCATCCGGAACTACGTGACCTCGATCGATGTGCGCAACGCGCATGCGACGGTGGCGACGGAGGTGGTGATCAAGGATGGGGCGACGGTGATCTGGCGGCAGTTGCTGGCGGCGGCGATGCCGGCGCCGGTCGAGATCACCTTCCCGACGCCGCTGCGGGGCACCGCGGCCACGGCGATGAACGTCGCCTGCATCACCACCGGCGCGCAGGTCTACGTCAACGCGCAGGGCTTCGCCGCGCCGTAGCGGCGCCGCCCCAGGAGCATCCCATGACAGAGCCGATCGACCCGGGCGGGGGCTCCCCCGCGCCGGAGGCCCCGCCATTGCCCGATCGACTGCCCATCGCTGGGCAGTCGATCGTGGCCTGCCGCGCGCTGGCGGCGCCCGTCACCGTCGACCATGCCGCGCGCACCGTCGAGGTGGTGTGGTCCACCGGCGCCCGCGCGCGGAACTTCGTGCCCCCGCTCGGTCCCATCATCGAGGAGCTCGACATGCGGCCGGAGGCGGTGCGCATGGATGCGCTGCGCTCGGGCCGCGCGCCCGTCCTCGACACCCACCGCCGCGCCGGGACGCGGGATGTGCTCGGCCGCGTCACCGCCGCCCGCCTCGAGGCCGGCCGCGGCTACGCCACGCTCCAGTTCAGCGGCGCCGATGACGTCGAGCCGGTTTGGCAGCGTGTCGCGGACGGCACGCTGCAGTCCGTCAGCGTCGGCTATCGCGTTCATCGCTACGAGCCCCGGCCCGACGCCGCCACCGGCCAGACCATCCACCGTGCCGTGGATTGGGAGCCCTACGAGATCTCGATCGTGCCGGTGCCGGTGGACGGCTTGGCCGTGATCCGTGGCGAGGGGGATCAGGGCACCCCCGCCACCGCCATCGAACCCGCCCTGACCATCCCCGAGGAACCACCCATGCCCGAGACGACGCCGGCTTCGCCGGATCACGCGCCGGCGCCGCCCGCGCCGCCCATCGCCCCGCCCCAGGAGAACCCTGTGACCACCACCGCACCGCCCGAGCCCACCCGCGCCATGCCGCCCACGCCTGACCTCGAGGCCATCCGCGCCGAGGCGGAGCGCGCCGCGGTCGAGCGCATCGCCGGCTATGAGCCGGTGCTGGCCGCCGCCCGCGGCCTGGTGACCCCCGACATGCTCGACACCATGCGCGAGGCCGCCATCCGTGACCGCGTCTCCCCGGAGGTGCTGCGCGGCCGGCTGTGGGACGCTTTCACCAGCGGTGCTGCGCGCCCCTCCCTGCCGGCGCGCCCCGACACCGGCCCGTCCAACGACGATCCGTCGCAGCTTCTCGACGCGATGGCCGAGGCGCTCGCCGCCCGCACCATGCCCGGCTACCAGGCGCCGGCCACCGGCCGCCACACCGAGTTCCTGGGCTGGCGGCCCTCCGACATGATCGGGGAACTGCTCCGCGCCCGTGGCGAGCGGAACATCCCCCGCAACCCGACCATCCTCGCCGAGCGCGCCTTCCACACCACTAGCGACTTCCCCGCGCTGCTCTCGGCCGCGGCCAACAAGATGCTGCTCGCGGCCTATGCCCCGGCGCAGCCGACCTATCGCACGCTGTTCCTCCGCCGCGATTTTCGAGACTTCAAGCCGCACCGCCACCTGCGCGTGGGGGATTTCCCCAACCTCGTGGCGCTGTCCGAGAACGGCGAGATCCAGGCCGGCACCATGTCGGAAAGCCAGGAGCTGGTGTTCCTGCAGACCTTCGCGCGCCGCATCCGTGTGACGCGGCAGATGCTGGTCAACGACGACCTCGGCGCCTTCACCGACTTCGCCTCCATGATCGGCCGGCGCGTGGCCGATTTCGAGAACGCGACGGCCTATGCGCTGGTGAACAGTGCCAACGGCGATGGCCCGACGCTCATCACCGGCAATGCCGCGGTCTTCGGGACGGCCGCGGCCCGCGCCAACAAGGCCGGCGCCGGCACGCTGCTCGACCTGCCGAACCTGGCGCTCGGCCGTGC
>JAIYDS010000157.1 GCA_027487385.1 Acetobacteraceae bacterium
AGCCCTGCTGGCGCCCTCCGGCGCCCGTGGCTTGCAACCCGCCCTGAAGCGCGCCCTCGATGTTCTGGGCGCCGGCGCCATGCTGCTGGTGCTCTCGCCCCTCTTCCTGGTGCTGGCCCTGCTGGTCCGCGCCGATGGCGGCCCGCCCTTCTTCGCCCATCGCCGCGTCGGCCGCGATGGCGAGGGCTTCGGCTGCCTCAAATTCCGCTCGATGGTGATGGACAGCCAGGCGCGCCTGGAAGCCCTCCTCGCCAGCGACCCCGCGGCCCGCGCCGAGTGGGACGCCACCCGCAAGCTGAAGAACGACCCGCGCGTGACCCGGATCGGCCGCTTCCTGCGCGCCACCTCGCTGGACGAGCTGCCGCAGCTCATCAACGTGCTGCGCGGCGAGATGAGCCTGGTCGGCCCCCGCCCGGTCATCCAGTCCGAGCTGGACCGTTTCTACGGCGCCGCCGCCATGCACTACATGAGCGTGCGCCCCGGCATCACCGGCCTCTGGCAGGTCTCCGGTCGCTCCGACACCAGCTACGCCCAGCGCGTGGCGCTGGACATGGCCTATGTGGCGCAGGCCTCGCTCTGGCAGGACATCAAGATCCTGCTGCGCACGCCAGTGGCGGTGCTGTCGCGCCGTGGGGCTTGCTGAGAGAGAGAAAAAAGGCCTCCGGCGGCTGGGGCCTCAGGCCCCAGACCCCGTTTGTTGAGGGCGCTCAGCCGCCGACCTGGCTGAGCCAATCCTGCAGATTGTAGTAGTTCGTCACCCGGGCGATCCGGCCTTCGCGGATTGCGAAAAAGGCCCCTACGGGCAGGACATAGGTCTGCCCCTGGGCCGGTGGCAGGCCCTCGTCGGCCACCAGGTAGCGGCCACGGATGGTGAATTCCGCCCCGCCGCGCGTGCCATCGGCGCTGACCATCACCACCAGATCGTCCACCTGCTCAGCGTAGCAGCGCTCCATGCGGGCCAGGAAGGCGGCGAAGGCGGCGCGCCCGATCTCGCGCCCGCCCTGGTTGATGTCGTGCACCACATCCTCGGTCAGGCAATCGAGCATGGCGGGCCAATCCGCCGCATTGAAGGCGGCGTAGTATCGCCGCAGCAGCGCTTCACTCATGGCTGCGCCCCCGATTCACGGCGGCGGTACTCGGCGCCCACGGCGCCTCCGCCCTCTGCAGGCCGGGGGCGGCTCATGCCCGCAGCAGCACCGGCATGCGCGCGCCGATCACGGCCAGGATCGCGGCGGTCGCCCCGGCCTGGCAGGGCTCGATCACCGGCAGGCCGCTCGCTTCCATCGCGACCCCCACATGGCCCGCCATGCCGGCGCAGCCCAGGATGACGACCTCCGCCCCTTGCTCGGCCAATTGGCGCGCCGCGGCGGCGATGCGGCCCTGCGGCGCCACCGGGTCGGTCAGGACTTCCATCGGCAGGTCCAGCGGAATCCAGCCGGCCATGCGGTCCTCCACGCCCATGGATTGCAGGGCGCGGCGTTGCCGCGGCAGGGATTTCTGGGTGAAGCCGATGATGCCGAAGCGCTCGGCCCGGGTGAGTGCGGCGGCGACGGCGCAGCGGAACATGCCCAGCACGGGCTTGTCGGTCACGCTGCGCACCGCCTCCAGCCCCGGATCGCTGACACAGCCGATCACGTAGGCATCGGCCGCCTCCTCCTCGACGCGGCGGCAGAGCGGCTCGGCCACGCCGAACCAGTCGCGCCAGGTGACGATGGCGGGCGGGCCTTGCTCCAGGCGCGTCACGTCGATGCGGGGGATTCCAGGGCCGGCAAAGGGGGCCACCGCCTCCGCGATGCCCTCCGTGCAGGAGCGGCTGGAGTTCGGATTGATGATCAGGATGCGGCCATGCATGCCTTGAGCATGGCAGAAACCGCATTTCCTTGCCACACTGGCCTGAACAGTCGCATTGTGCATCGCAACATGACCGAAACCGCCCCGCCCGTTCCCCCGCCTGTGTTCTGGCAGCCGGACCGCTCCGCCGTGCCGCCTGCCCTGCCCCCCTTGCGGGTCTCGCTCTGGCGCGGCGCGCGCAACCGCTGCCCGGTCTGCGGCGAGGGCAAGGTGTTCAACGGCTATCTGCGCGTGGCCACCGAGTGCAACCATTGCCACGCGCCCCTCGGCAAGCTGCGCGCCGATGACGCGCCGCCCTATTTCACCATCTTCCTGGTGGGGCATCTGCTGCTGCCGCCGGTGCTCTGGATCGAGAAGGCCTATTCGCCCGAGATGTGGATCCAGATGGCGGTCTATGTGCCGCTTTTCGCCATCGTCACCACCTTGCTGCTGCGCCCCGTGAAGGGTGCGACGGTCGGGCTGATGAGCCGTTTCGGCTTTGGCAACGAGACCACGGGCTGACACCGTGCCCAACCGCCACCTGATTCGCATTGAACTGCCGGACGCGCCGCCGCCGCCCTCCGCCTATGCCGAGGCGGATCGCCGCCAGGCGATCGAGGATCTGCTGCGTGGCAATCGCTTCGCCCCCGAGGGGCTGGGGGAAGGCCCCTTCGCGCTGCACCTGATCGTCCGCGAGGGGCGCCTGATCCTGGATATCCGCGACCCGGACGATGCGCCGTTGCGTGCCATCATCCTCGTGCTCGGCCCCTTCCGGCGGTTGATCAAGGATTACCTGATGCTGGTGGAAAACCACGAGCAGGCGGTGACCTCGGGCGCCATGGATGCGCGTGTGCAGGCCATCGACATGGGAAGGCGTGGCCTGCACAACGAGGCGGCGGAATTGCTGACCTCGCGCCTGGAGGGCCGGATCGTCGTCGATTTCGAAACCGCGCGAAGGTTGTTCACCCTGATCGCCGCCCTCCACCAAAGGGTCTGACCCAAAGCTCAAGGGGTCTGGGGCCTCTTTCTTTTTTCCTCGGTTGTCCACGCCATTCCTTCCTGCCACGCTGCGGCGGAACAGAGAATGTGGCGCAAATGACCCCTCCCCCGCCGGCGCATCGCGTGGCCGTGGTGAGTTTCGAATTCGAGGGCAATAGCCTCTCCCTGCGCGTGACCCGGCGCGAGGATTTCGCCCGTGCCGGCATCCACACCGGCCCTGCCGTGCTGGCGGCCGCCGCGGGCAAGGACCTGGCGCTCACCGGCGGCATCGAGACGCTGCGCGCGGGCGGCGCGGAGGTGGTGCCCATCTTCTCCGCCAAGGGTGGCGCGGGCGGCCATGTCGCGGATGATTTCTTCGAGGAGGCCATGGCCCGCATCCTGGAGGGCGTCTCCGCCGCCCTGCCGCTGGATGGCATCTACCTGGCGCTCCACGGCGCCATGATCTGCGCGACCGAGAAAGACCCCGAGGGCGCGATCCTCACCGCGCTGCGCGCCCGCATCGGGCCTGATGTGCCGATGGCCGCCAGCCTCGATCTGCACGCGCATGTGACGCCGCGCATGACCGATGCGGCCGAGATCATCATCGGCTATGAGACCTATCCGCATGTGGATGCGCATGCCACCGGCGCCCGCGCCGCCGGCCTGCTCCTGCGCCGCCTGCGCGGCGAGATCCGCCCCGTCACGCGCCTCCGCAAATACAACGCCATCCTCCCCGTGCTGGGCGGCGCCACGCTCCCGGGCGCGCCCATGGCCGAGGTCGCGGCCCAAGCCCGCGCCCTGGAGGAGGCAGGCCGCGCGCTCTCGGTCAGCTTCTTCCCGGTGCAGCCCTGGCTCGACATGGCCGATGTCGGCATCACGGGCCTCGCCGTCACCGATGCCGACCCGGAAGGCGCCGAGGCGGTGGCGCAGGAGATCCTGGACGCGATGTGGCAGCGGCGGCGGGATTTCGAATTGCCGGCCATGACCCCGGCCGAAGCCGTGCAGGCCGCCATGGCGCGGCCCGGCCGCGTGCTGCTGGTGGATGCGCCGGATTCCATCGGCGGCGGCGCCTCGGGCGATGCGCCCGCGCTGCTCGCCGCCATCCTCGCCCATGCGCCGGACACCCCGGCGGCACTCTGCATCGTGGACCCGGCGGCGGCGGCCCGGGCCTTCGCCCTGGGCCTGGGGGCGGAGGCGGCGTTCCAGCTGGGCGCGTGGCAGGATCGGCGCTGGTTCCAGCCGGTGCCGCTCACCGCGCGGGTGGAACGGCTCTGCGATGGGGATTTCGTGTTCGAGGGCGGGCCGGCCGGCGGCACCACGGCGCGGCTTGGGCCGACGGCGGTGCTGCGCGTCGGCGGGCTGCAACTCGTCGTCGCCAGCCACGCCGTCTATGTCCATCTGGACGAGCATTACGCCGCTTGCGGCGTGGACACGGCCGCCTGCAAGCTCGTCTCCCACAAGGGGCTGATGAATTACCGGAAGCAGCTGGGCCCGGGGGTCAGCTTCATCGCGCTGCACGGGCCGGGCGGCACGCCGCTGCGGCTGCAGGATGTGGCATGGCAGCACCGCCGCCGCCCCTTCTGGCCCGCCGATGACATGGCCGCGCCCGCGCGGCTGGACTGAACTCACACGAACCCCAGGACGAGGAACCCCAGGATGATGCAGCGCCGAACCCTCCTTGCCAGCGCCGCCGCGGCGCCCCTGCTGGCCCAGCCCGCCCAGGCGCAGAACCGCGCCCGGGTGCTGCGCTACGTGCCCAGCACCAACCTCTCCATCCTCGACCCGGTCTTCACGCCGGCCGCCGTCTCCATCGCCCATGGCTATTGCGTCTTCGACACGCTCTACGGGATGGATTCCAACATGCGCCCGCAGCCGCAGATGGCGGCGGGCCACAGTGTCTCCGCCGATGGGCTGACCTGGGAGATCACCCTGCGCGAGGGCTTGCGCTTCCATGATGGCGAGCCGGTGCGCGCGCGCGACTGCGCCGAGAGCCTGAACCGCTGGTCCAAGCGCGACAGCTTCGGCCAGGCGCTGGGCGCCGCCACCGAGAGCTTCGGCTTCAAGGATGACCGCACCATCGTCATCAAGCTGAAGCGCCGCTTCAACCGGCTGCTGGAAGCGATCGGCAAGTCGCATTCCTCGCCCGCCTTCATCATGCCCGAGCGCCTGGCCCGCACGAGCCCGACCTCGCAGGTGACGGAGATGGTGGGCTCCGGCCCGCTGCGCTTCGTGCGCGGCGAATATGTCTCGGGCTCGCGCATCGTCTATGAGCGCAATGCCGATTACGTGCCGCGCAGCGAGGCGCCGAGCTGGACCGCCGGCGGCAAGGTAATGAACTTCGACCGCGTCGAATGGCACGTGATGCCCGACCCCGCGACGGGCACCGCCGCCATCCAGGCGGGCGAGGTGGATTGGCTGGGCGCCGTCCTGCCCGACCTCGCCGCCGCCTTGGCCGCGCATCGCCGCATCAGCCTCTTCCGCGCCGACCCCTTCGGCCTGGTCTCCATGCTGCGCTTCAACCTGGCGACCGCGCCCTTCGACAATGTCGCGCTGCGCCAGGCCGTCATGCGCGCCATTGACCAGCGCCCCTTCATCCAGGCGATCACCGCCAAGCCCGAGGATGGCCGGGTCTGCCGCAGCATGTTCCCCTGCGGCATGCCGGGCGTCGTCGAGGTCGGCGAAGGCATCATCGGCTCGCTCGACGTCGCGGCCGCGCGGCAGGCGGTGCTCGCCGCCGGCTATCGGGGGGAGCGGGTGGTGATCCTGAACCCGACCGACATTCCCTCGATCAGCGCGCATGGCCTGCTGCTCGCGGATCTGCTGCGGCGGATCGGGATGAATGTGGATCTGCAGGACATGGATTGGGGCACGGTGGTGCAGCGCCGCATCTCCAGGAACCCGGTGGAGCGCGGCGGCTGGAGCATCGCCTGCACCAATTGGCCGGCCATCTCGGTGGACAATCCCGCCACCAACACGACGACGCGCGGCCTGGGCGACACCGGCTGGTGGGGCTGGTTCAACGACCCCCGCACGGAGGAGCTGACACAGGCCTGGCTGGATGCCGAAGGCACGGAAGCCACCAACGCCGTCTTCCTGGAGGCGCAGCGGCGCGCGCTGGAGATGGTGCCGATCATCCCGCTCGGCCAGACCTTCCAGGACAGCGCGATCCGCAATGATTTGCGCGGCGCGCTGAACGGCTCGGTGCATGTCTTCTGGAACCTGCGGCGGGGCTGAGGCCAGATCTCGCTGGTCATGACTGAGGAAGGAAAAAGGCCTCCGGCGGCTGGGGCCGAAAGGCCCCAGACCCCAATCCATCAGGGGGACGCCCTTCACATTCGGATGGAGCCATAAAACGAAAGGGGTCTGGGGCCTCGGCCCCAGCCGCCGGAGGCCCTTTTTCTGTCCCATCCTGTCACACGCGCACGTCTTGACGGGCCGCGCGGGAGCAAGCACGCAAGCGGCCCAGCATTCCGGAGGCTCCGATGAAGATTGACGGCATTTCCTATCGCAGCGTCTGGCTGGATGCGGATGGCTGGTCGGTCCGCATCTTCGACCAGACGAAGCTGCCCTGGCTGGTGGAGCAGATCCGCCTCACCCGCTGGGAGGAGGCGGCGCATGCCATCCGCTCCATGCAGGTGCGCGGCGCGCCGCTGATCGGCGCCGTCGCCGCCTATGGCGTGGCACTCGCCATGCGCGCGGCGCCCGAGACGCTGGATGCGGTGCTGGAAGCGCTGAACGAAACCCGCCCCACCGCGATCAACCTGCGCTGGGCGCTGGATCGCCAGCGGGCGCGCCTGCACAACCTCCCGCTCGAAGCCCGCGCCGAGGCCGCCTATGCCGAGGCGCAGCACATCGCCGATGACGATGCCGAGACCTGCCGCCGCATCGGCGAGAATGGCCTGCCCCTGCTGCAGGAGATCGCGGCCAGGAAGGGCCGCGTGAACGTCCTCACCCACTGCAATGCCGGCTGGCTCGCCACCGTGGATTGGGGCACGGCGCTGGCCCCCATCTACATGGCGCATGATGCGGGGCTGGACGTGCATGTCTGGGTGGACGAGACCCGCCCGCGCAACCAGGGCGCCGCACTCACCGCCTTTGAACTCGGCGCGCATGGCGTGAAGCACACCGTCATCGCCGACAATGCCGGCGGCCATTACATGCAGCATGGCCAGGTGGACATTGTCATCGTCGGCACCGACCGCGTGACACGCACGGGCGATGTGGCGAACAAGATCGGCACCTATCTCAAGGCGCTGGCCGCGCATGACAATGGCGTACCCTTCTGGGTGGCGCTGCCGCATTCCACGCTGGACATGCGCGTGCGCGACGGCGTCTCGGAAATCCCGATCGAGGAGCGTGGGCCAGCCGAAGTGACGGAGATGACCGGCCGCACCGCCGATGGAAGGATCGAGACGGTGCGCGTGGTGGCGGCCGGGAGCGCGGCCGCGAACCCGGCCTTCGACGTGACGCCGGCGCGGCTGGTGACCGGGCTGATCACGGAGCGCGGGCGCTGCGCGGCGAATGAGGCGGCGCTGCTGGGGATGTATCCGGAGAAGGGGTGAGAGGGTCCGCAGCCATCAGGACATCACCAAACGGAGCGCCGCGCCCGGAGAATCCACGCCGAACCAGCGCGCCCGGCGTCTGAGGGCACAAAAAAAGCGCTTCAACGGCAAAGGGCCCGGCACGCATCCGCGTGCCGGGCCCTTTGGCGTTGAAGCGCGAAGCCGCCCTGGCCGTTGGTACCTGCATCCTCCCAAGGCCTGCCATAAGCAGGTGGGCACCAGGTAGTCGGACCACGGCCCGACCAGCGCCAGTTCCCGGGAGATGCGTATTGGCCCTGGGGATGTCTGACCGGACGCAC
>JAIYDS010000228.1 GCA_027487385.1 Acetobacteraceae bacterium
ACGCGATCATCAAGGGCGAGAGTTTTTCCAAGGTGCTGCAGGGCATCCTGCAGGACATCGCCCGCATCGTGGTCCGCCGTACCATCACCGAGCCGCTCGGCACGGCGGTGACCTCCAGCCTGGGCGGCTTTGACTTCGGCTCCATCTTTTCCGGCATCGGCTCGGCGCTGGGCGGGCTGTTCCGCGCCGAGGGCGGGCCGGTGGCGGGTGGCCAGCCCTACATCGTCGGCGAGCGCGGGCCCGAGTGGTTCGTGCCGCGCTCCGCAGGCACGGTGCTGCCCAACGGCATGGCGCCAGGCGGGCCGGTGATCAACCAGAGCATCACCATCGATGCGCGCGGCGCCGATGCCGGGGTCGAGGCGCGGCTGCGGGTGCTCTCGGCGCAGATCGTGCGCCAGGCCAGTGCCGCGACGCTCGACGCCATCCGTCGCGGCGGCAGCGCCACCTCCATCGTGCGGGGATAGGGCCATGACGGAATACGCTTGGCCCAGCGTACTGCGGCCGTCGCGGCTGAGCTTCTACCTGCAGCACAACACCCTGCGCTTTGTCTCGCCCGTCACACGGGCCACCCAGGTGCTCCGGCGGGAGGGTGCGCGCTGGGTGGCGGAGGCCAGCTTCGAGCCGCTCGGCCGCGTGCAGGCCGGCGTGATGGACGGGCTGCTGGCCGCACTCGCTGGCTCCGCCAACACGGTGCGCATCTGGGATTGGCGGCGCGAATACCGCACCGGCGATCCGCGCAGCCAGGGCGACGTGCCGACCGGGCCCTACAGCTTCTCGGACGCCACGATCTTCACGGACGGCACCGGGCTGGTGGTGGGCTCCGGTAATCCGTCACTGGCGGCCGGTGCACCGCGGGGCGCGCTGTCAATCGTCACCCAGGGCTGGTGGCCCAGCACGGTGGCGGTCGGCGCCGGTGACTACATCGGGCTGGGTGGGCGGCTCTACATCGCCACCGCCGCGGTCGCTGCCTCCGGCGCCGGGACTGCCACCATTGCCATCGCGCCGCCGCTGCGCGCCGCGGTGGTGGTGGGCGAGCCGCTGATCCTCTCCCTGCCGAGCGTGCCGATGCGGCTGGTCTCCGACGACGAGGCGGCCAATCCGACGCGGCCCGGCCCCTTTGCCGCGGTCACCATCCGCCTGGAGGAAGCCCTCTGATGTCCGGCACCCCACGCCTCAGCAACCAGGCGGCCGCCGCGGCCACGGCGCCGATCGCCACGCCGGTGGTGCTGGTCGAGCTCGACTTCGCCACCGGGCCCTTTCGCGTCTGGACCGGGCTCGGGCCGCTGGATTGGGCCGGGAAGGTCTTCGAGGGTGCTGGCAGCATCGGCGCCATCTCGGATGTGGAGGAGACGGTGGAGCTGCGCGCCGTCCGCCTGACGCTCGCGCTGTCGCCGGTGCCGCAGGAGGGGGTGGATATCGCACTGGCCGAGCGGAGCTATCGGCTCCGCCCCGTCACGCTGTGGGGCGCGCTGTTGGATGCGCAGGGGGCCTTCGTGGCGGACCCGTTCCCGCTCTGGGCGGGTCTGATGGACACGATGGAGGTGACGGACGGCGCCGAACCCTCCGTGGCGCTGGCCTGCGAGAGCCGGCTGGTGGACCTCGAGCGGGCCGAGGTGCGGCGCTACACCGACGCCGACCAGCAGGCGGAATATCCCGGCGATCGGTTCTTCGAATACGTGCCGGCGCTGCAGGAGGCGGAGATCCGGCTGCCGATCCAGTGAGGGGCTCGCCCCCGGGCCGGCTGCCCGACTGGCCCGAGCGGCTGGCGGCGCTCATCACCGCCGCGGAGCATCGGCCCTTCGACGCAGCGCGCTGGAACTGCGGGCGCTTCGCCCTGGCGGCGGTGGTCGCGTGCACGGGGCAGCAGCCCCCCTGGCAGCACCGATCCTGCCTGGCGGAGATGGCGGACACGGCCGGCTACCCGCGCGTGCCGGTGCCCTTCGCCCGCACGGGCGACGTGGCGCTGGCCGCAGACCCCGACCGCCTCGGCGTCTTGCTGGACGCCGGCCGCGTGGCCTTTGTCGGACTTGCTGGATTGCTGCGCGTGCCGATCACGACCTGTGCCGTGGCGTGGCGCATTGGCTGGTGAGGGACTGACAGATTATGCCCGTCGCCATCCCCTTCATTGCCGCCGCCGCGGGAGCCGCCGCCTCAGCCGTCATCGGCGGCGGCGTCCTGGGCGCCGTGGCGGCCGCCGGCGCCGCCCTGGTGGTCTCGGCCGTGGGGGCCGCGGTCTTCCGCCCCAAGTCGCCCTCCGCCGCCCGCAGCGCCAACGTCACGCCAGGGACGGACACCGGGCCGGGCTCCGGCTTCGATCCGCGCACGCCCGGCGCCGGCCGCACCCAGTCCTTCCGCCAGCCCATCACCGAGCACCAGGTCGTCTTCGGCCGCTGCCGCACCTCCGGCCCCGTCGTGTTCCTGCATTCGGCCACCGACGATGAGGGCCGCGCCGACGGCTTCCTCCACGTCGTCGTGGTCCTGGCCGCCCATCGTGTCCGCGCCATCGGCGAAGTGTTCCTTAGCGGCACCGCCTCCACCGACGCGAAGTTCGCTGGCCTGCTGCGGATCGATCGCGCGCTGGGCGATCCGGGTCAGGTCGCCAATGCAAATCTCGTGGCGGACACCGGCGGCCAGTGGACCGCCGCCCATCGCGGCCAGGGCCGCGCCTATCTCGCGGTGCGCCTCAAGCTGCGACCCGAGGCCTTTCCCTCCGGCGCGCCCAGCCTGTCCGCCATCATCGATGGGGCGGACACCATCCTCGATCCACGCACCGGCGCCACCGGCTGGTCGGACAATCCGGCGCTCTGCCTGGCCTGGTACCTGACCTCGCCCTTTGGGTGGCGCGCGGCCTGGGCGGATATCGACCTGCCGGCGCTCATGGCCGCGGCCAATATCTGCGACGAGATCATGGGCCGGCGCGATGGCACCGCCGAGCGCCGCTACACCGTGAACGGCGCCGTCACCCTGGGCGAGGGCAAGATCGCCATCACCCGCAAGCTGGTCGCTGCCATGGCGGGCGCGCTCGTGGTGAGCGGGGGCCGCTTCTACATCCATGCTGGGGCGCCGGCGCTGCCGGCCGCGACCCTCACCTCCGACGATCTGCGCGGCGACGTGACCATCGTCGGCTCGCGCCCGCGGCGGGATCTCTTCAACGGGGTGCGCGCCGTCTATGTCGAGCCGGCCGCGGCCTGGCAGCCGACCGACGCCCCGCCGCTGCTCGCCAGCAACTACGTCACCGAGGATGGCGGCGAGGCGATCTACCGGGACATGGAGTTCCCACTCACCACCTCGGCGGCGACCGTCCAGCGCCTGATGAAAATCGAGCTGGAGCGCAATCGCCGCCAGCGCGAGGTGGCGATGCAGGCCAACCTCTCGGCGCTGCGCCTGCGGCCCTGGGATGGGGTGACGGTGGCACTGGAACGCCTGACGCCATTCCCGGCCCGCGTGACCGGCTGGGCGATGGCGCCGGATGGCGGGGTGAATCTGCAACTGGCCGAGGAGGATCCCGCCGTCTGGGCGTGGAACCCGGCGACGGATGAGCGGGCGACGGGCCAGAACCCGTCGGTGGTGCTGCCGAATCCGGGGGTGATCGCCGCGCCGGCCGCCATCCTGGTGGAGACCCCGATCGGGACGACATTCACCGCCATCGCGGTGTCCTGGTCGGCGGTGGGCTCGGCCTACCTCGCCGGCTACGAGATCGAGTTCCGCCCGGCCTCCGTCGCGGTCTGGCAAGGCTATGCCGGCGGCTTCGGCGCCACCGCCGTCGCCATCCCCACCGCGGAGCCCACCGCCTTTCGCGTGCGGGCGCAGGCGCGCAGTGGCGCCGTGTCGGGCTGGCGCGAGGCGCTGGTGCCGGCCGCGGCCTCGGGCTTGGCCGCGACCGGGATTGCCGGTGGCGTGCGCCTATCGGGCGGCCTTCCCGCAGACGCCGTCCGGCTGCAGGTCTTCGAGGCCAGCAGCACCAGCCTCTCTGCCGCGACCAAGCTGGCCAGCGAGCCGACCGCGCTGCCCTGGGACCGCACTGGCCTCACCACCGGCCAGACCCGCTGGTACTGGCTGCGCAGCGTCTCGGCCGAGGGCAACGTCTCGGCCTTCGCCGGCCCGGTCACCGCCACCGCCCTCTGATCGGAGAAAGCCATGCCGGCCCGCATCGATGACCTGCTGGTCCTCAACGCCAATCTCAACAAGAGCGACTTTGCCAAGTACCTCCGTGACCGCGAGGCCGTTCTGCCCAACGACTTCGGCGGGCTGGGCGATGGCGTGGCGGATGATCG
>JAIYDS010000171.1 GCA_027487385.1 Acetobacteraceae bacterium
GATGGTGATGGGCTACAATTCGGCCGCCTATGACCCCAATGGCGGGGAGGGGGAGAGCGCCGAGCTGCGCACCTATCACTCCACCATGGCCGTGCAGTCCAATGCCTATATGAACGCCACCTGGGCCGTCAGCGTCGCCAAGGCGGGCAATGAGGATGGCTCGGGGCTGATCGGTGGCTCCTGCATCGTCAGCCCGAACGGGATCATCGTGGCCCAGGCCAAGACGCTGGAGGATGAGGTGATCCTGGCCGAGGCCGACCTCGATGATTGCCTGCAGGGCAAGGAGAAGATGTTCAACTTCGCCCAGCACCGGAGGCCGCAGCATTACCGCCGCATCGTGGACCAGGTCGGCGCCGAACCCCCGCCCTGAGGATTGGGGTCTGGGGCCTCGCGGCCCCAGCCGCCGGAGGCCCTGTTCTTTCCTTAGTGCGCCCCGGCAAAAGCCAGCATCATCGCATAAACCTCCCGCGTGACGCTGGAGAGCGTCCGCCCCAGCTCCTCCAGATCCGCCAGCTGGTCCACGCGCTTGCCGTATTTCTCCTGCTCCGCCGCGCTGAGGATCAGCGGGATGATGCCGGCCGAGCGCGCCAGGCCGATCATCAGCGCGTCATGCGGCTCGGGGATTTCGCTGCTGAGGATCACGGCGCGCAGGCGGGCGCGCACTTCCATCACATCCAGCTCGCCCTCGGCGGCCTTGGGGTAGCGGCGGTCGGGGAAGACCCAGAGGAAGCGGCCCTCCTCCTTGCGGAGCACGCCCTTGGCCACCAGCCGCTCCAGCGTCATGCCGCGGAAATGATCCGATTTGCGGCCGAGCTCCACGATCCAGTGGCGGCTGTCGCGCTGGCCCGGATGGGTGGAGATCAGCGTCAGCGCCTCATCCAGCACCGGATCGCCCGAGGGCTTGTGGCTGGTGACCATCAGCTTCTGCGGGTCGGTGTCGATCCGGCCATCGAGGGAGAGCTGCATCAGGATGGCACTGGCCAGCGCGTAATCCCCGGCCGGGGCGGGCAGGCCGATCGGCCGGCCGGTCTTGTCGTCGAGGAGGAGGAGAATGATCTCCTCCGGCATGGTGAGCTGCATGGCGCGGGCCTCCGGCTGATCGGCCGATGTTGTTCGCAGCCGCCCCTGATGTCCAGCCGGGCGCGTGGCACATGAATTGCTGGCAATCCGGCGGCGGGCCGGGCGTTCCGGCCCCTCAATTCCCCCTCAGGGCGAAAGGCAGAATTCTCCATGGATATCGGCGTCTTCATCCCCATCAACAACAATGGCTGGCTGATTTCGGAAAACGCGCCGCAATACATGCCGAGCTTCGAGCTCAACAAGACGGTGGTGCAGAAGGCCGAGGGCTATGGCCTCGACTTCGCCCTTTCGATGATCAAGCTGCATGGGTTCGGCGGCAAGACGCAGTTCTGGGATCATGGGCTGGAGAGCTTCACGCTGATGGCGGGCCTGGCCGCCGTGACCAGCAAGATCAAGCTCTTCGCCTCGACCGCGGTGCTGACCATCCCGCCCGCCATCGTGGCCCGCATGACGACGACGATCGACAGCATCTCGGGCGGCCGCTTCGGGATCAACATCGTCTCGGGCTGGCACAAGGTGGAATACAGCCAGATGGGGCTGTGGCCGGGCGATGCGCATTTCGGCAAGCGTTATGATTACAGCACGGAATATGTGCAGATCCTGAAGGAGCTGTGGGAGACCGGCGAGAGCGACTTCAAGGGCCAGTATTTCCAGATGGACCATTGCAAGCTGAGCCCGCCGCCCAGCAAGCCGATCAAGATCGTCAGCGCCGGCCAGTCGGATCGTGGGATGGAATTCGGCGCCACCTATTGCGACTATAATTTCTGCCTGGGCGAGGGGGTGAACGAGCCCACCAAATCCGCCGCGGTCCCGGCCCGCGTGCTGGAGCATGCCAAGAAAACCGGCCGCGATGTCGGCGCCTATATGCTCTTCATGGTGATCTCGGACGAGACGGATGCGGCCGCCATGGCCAAGTGGGATTCCTACGAGAAGGGCGCCGACCGTGCGGCGCTGGCGCATCTGCTGGGCCATGCGGCGCAGGATGTGAACACGCAGGAAACCTCAATGGCGGCGGTGGTGCAGCGCAACCCCTCGCCGATCAACTTCAACATGGGCACGATCGTGGGCAGCTATGCTTCCTGCGCGCGCATGCTGGATGAGGTGGCCGCCATGCCGGGTGTGGCCGGCATCATGCTCTGCTTCGACGATTTCATCAAAGGCATGGATGATTTCGGCCAGAAGATCCAGCCGCTGATGGAGTGCCGCAAGGACCGGCTGGCCATGGCCGCCTGAGAGCCAAAGAAAAGCGGCCCGGATGCCCGGGCCGCCTCCTTTGGCAAGGGCCGGGGCGCTGCGAGGCGCCCCGGCTTTTTTTGGCTCAGCTCGCCGCCTGGATGTTGTAGCGCTGCGCCACCTGGCGGGCCGTCGCCAGCTCGCTCGTCATGATGTTCACGAAATCCGCCCCGGTCGGGATCGGGTTGCGCGGCAGGGTCTGCAGCTCCGTCGTGCGCGTCACGATGGCCGGCGTGCGCATCACATTCGGCATTTCCCGGATCATCCGCTCGGCGATGGGCGCCGGCAGGTTCTTCGGGCCGGAAATGCCCACCCATTGCGTCTGCACCAGGCTCGGGAAGCCCAGCTCCACGAAGGTCGGCACATTCGGGAAGGCCGGCAGGCGCTGCGGGGTGGAGATGGCGAGCGCGCGCAGCGTGCCGTTGTTCATCGCCTCCACATTGGTGGTGATGGGGTCGATCAGGCTCTCGATGTGGCCGCCCAGCAGGTCCCGCATGGCGGGGGCGGAGCCGGCATAGGGGGCGTGGTCGAGCTGGGTGAGGTTCGCCGCGCCGGTGAGCATGGCGCCCAGCATGTGCGGCGCCGAGCCGATGCCCGAGGAGCCGTAGCGCGTGGGGCGCGTGCGGGCCGCCTGCAGGTAGTCGGCGAAGGTGCGGATCGGGCTGTCACCGCGCACCAGCAGCACGCTGGAGGCTTCGACCAGCAGCGCCAGATGGGTGAAGTCATTGATCGGGTCGAAGGGCAGGCGCGGCAGGGTGGCGGCGGAATAGACCATCACCGAGGCATGCGTCATCAGGAAGGTGTAGCCATCGGCCGGCTGCTTCGCGACGTAATCCGTGCCGATCACGCCACCGGCGCCGGCGCGGTTTTCCACCAGCACATTCTGGCCAAGGGCGGCGGAGAGCGGCGGCGCGACCAGGCGGGTGATGGTGTCCACCAGGCCGCCTGGGGGAAACTGCGCGACCAGGCGGATCGGCGCGCGGGTCGGCCAGGCACCGGATTGCGCGCTGGCAATGGCGGGGGCGGCGAGCAGGCCCGCGGTGGCGCCCAGAAGGTGGCGACGCTGCATCATTAGTCATCTCTCCATGAAAGGCTGGCGGCCGGGTTGCACAATTGCCATGCAAACCGGCGCCAGCCGGGGGTCCTGCGGGAGAGGGACGCAAGACCCGTGCCGCGCCTTCAGCTCTTCCGGACATTCCAGAAGAGCGGCGCACCCTGGACGATGCCCGAGACGTTGCGGCGATGCGCGGTCGCCAGGAAATACTGGCCAAGCGGGATCATCGGCACATCCTGCATCGCCTGGCCCTGGATGCGGCGCGCGATGGCCTGCTGGGCGGCGAGGTCCGGCGCGTCGAACCAGGCGTTGCGCAGGTTTTCCAATTCAGGACTGTCGGGCCAGCCGATCCAGCCATTCGTGCCATTCCCGCGCAGCCCGAGATGCCCGGCCGGCGAGGCGAAATCCTGCCCGCCACCGAAGGTGAAGAAGGCCGACCAGCCGCCGCGCTCCACCGGCTCGCGCGAGGTGCGGCGGGAGAGCACCGTGCCCCAATCCAGCGCCTGGTAATCCAGGTTGATGCCGATTCGGCGGAACAAATCCCCGCCCACCTCGGACATGGCTCTTAGGAAGGGCAGGTCCGTCGGGACGATCAGCACCATCCGCTGGCCGTTATAGCCGGCGGCCGCCAGGTCGCGCCGCACGCGATCGAGGTCACGCGGCGAGGTGAGGGCGCCCAGCCCCTCGTCATTGGCGAGCGGCGTGCCGGGGGTGAAGACGCCCACATTGCCGCGCCAGAGATCGGGGTTGTTGCCGACGATGGCCTGCATGAAATCCGCCTGGTTGATGGCGCCCAGGATGGCGCGGCGGATGGCCGGATTGTTGAAGGGCGGCTGGAGGTGGTTGAAGCGCAGGAAGCCGATGAAGCCCGTGGTCTCCAGCGTGCTGATCTCGACATTGCGGTTGCGGCGCAGCGTGGGCAGCAGGTCGGTCACCGCCTGTTCCCACCAATCCACCTCGCCCGCCTGGAGCGCGGCCGAGGCGGTGGCCGCATCCGGCATGACGATCCATTCGACGCGGTCGAGATTGGCGACCTTGCCGCCGGCGGTGAAGCTCGGCGCGCCCTCGCGCGGGACATAGCCATCGAAGCGGGAATAGACGGTGCGGGCGCCGGCCACGCGCTCACCCGGCACGAAGCGATAGGGGCCGGAGCCGATGATCTCGCTGACCTGGGTGCCGGGATCGGTGCGGGCCAGGCGCTCGGGCATGATGAAGGGGACGGTGACGGTGGTCTTGCCCAGCGCATTGGGCAGCAGGGGGAAGGGCTTCTTCAGGCGGAAGCGCAGGCGGCGGTCATCCAGCGCGACGAGTTCATCCGTCGCGGCAAACAGCGCCTGGCCGAAGGCATCGCGCGCGCCCCAGCGGCGCAGGCTGGCCACGGCATCGGCGGCGCGGACGGGCTCGCCATCATGGAAGCGCAAACCAGGGCGCAGCGTGATGGTCCAGGTCTTGCCCTCATCCTCGACGACATGGCCCTCGGCCATTTGCGGCTGGGGCGCGAAGTTGGAATCCGTTCCGTAAAGCGTGTCATAGACCAGATAGGCGTGGTTGCGGCTGACGAAGGCGGTGGACCAGAGCGGGTCCAGAATGGTCACGTCGGATTGCGGCACGAAGCGCAGCGTGCGGGCGCCCTGGGCCGCGACCATGGAGGGCGCGGCGAGGCCGGCCAGCGGGGCGGCGAGAAGGCTGCGGCGGGGAAGCGAGGTCATGTCGTGGTCTCCTTCACATGTCCGCGACATGATGCGGAGGTCATCCATCCAAGTCCATGGGGTTAATCGGGCAGGATCAGCGCCCGCGCCTCCACCAGCGCCGCGATGGCCGCCTCATCCAGCCCCGCCTCGCGCAGCACCTCCCGCCCATGTTCGCCAAGCCGTGGCGTGGGGTGGCGCGGGATCTTCCTATGCGCGGAAAACCGCACCGGCGCCGCCATGCGGGTGAGCGCGCCCTCGCTCGGGTGCTGCTCTGGCTGGAAGAAGCCGCGCGTGTTCAGATGCGGGTCCGCGCGCAACGCCGGCAGGTCATGCACCGGCGCGCAGGGCAGGTCGGCCGCTTCCAGCAGCGCCAGCCATTCCGCCGTGCCGCGCGTGGCGAAGATGGTGGCGAGTTCGGCATAGAGTTCGTCAATATGGCGCAGCCGTGTGGTGTGGTTCTCAAGGCGCGGGTCCGTCGTCATCCGCTCGGGCGTGCCGATGGCCGCGAAGAAGCGCTCCCATTGCGCCTGATTGTAGATCATGACGCCGATGAAACCGTCCTGCGTCGCATAGGGCTTGCGGTCGGGGCTGATGAGGCGGGCATAGCCGCCCTGGTCCGTCGGTGGGTCGAAGCCCATGCCGCCGATGTGGTCGCCCAGCACCATGCTCGCCATCACCTCGAACATCGGCACCTCCACCTCCTGGCCCAGGCCGGTGCGGCTGCGTTCCAGCAAGGCCGCCAGCACCGCCGAGAGCGCGTGCATCCCGGCCACGCGGTCCGCCAGCGCGATGGGCGCGTAGCGCGGGGCGGCACCGCCCTGGGCCAGGGCCAGATGCGCCAGCCCGCCAATGCCCTGGATCAGGTCGTCATAGGCGGGCTTTTCCGCATAGGGGCCATCCTGCCCGAAGCCGACCAGCGCGCAGAAGACGAGGCGCGGATCGGCCGCGCGCAGCGTCTCGGAATCGAGCCCCAGCCGCTTCAGCGCGCGCGGCCGCACATTGGTGATCACCACATCGCAGGTCCGGGCCACGGCCAGCGCCGCATCCCGCGCGGCCGGCTGCTTGAGGTCGAGGCAGAGCCCCCGCTTGCCGCGATTCAGCGTGAGGAAGATCGCCCCCATGCCGGGGTTGCGGGCGGGCTCGGTGTGGCGGGTCACGTCACCCTCGGGCGCTTCGAGCTTGATGACCTCGGCGCCCATCTCGGCCATGAGCTGCGTGGCATAGGGGCCGAAGAGCACCGTCGTCATGTCGAGCACGCGAATGCCCGCGAGTGGTCCGGCGCCCATGCGCATTCTCCCCTGGAATGGGGGCAGGCTAGCCAAGCCGCCCATGTTGCGCGAGCCTGCCGCCCAAACGGGAGACCCAAGTTGCAAAGATTCCGCATCGGCTATGTCGGCTTCGTGCCGCACCCCAATTTCCTCGCGACCGCGGCGCAGGACCCGGCGCTGGAGATCGTCCACATCCCGCTGGAAGC
>JAIYDS010000214.1 GCA_027487385.1 Acetobacteraceae bacterium
CCGAGCGAGACGTGCACCAGGCCCGCCTTGCGGTACATCGGCAGCAATTCCTCGTCGCGCAGGATGTCGGTGACGCGGGTGTTGATGCCCCACTCCACCGGCAGGTTGCGCTCGATCATGAGCTCGCAGAACTGGATGAACTTCTTGCGGTGGATGGTCGGCTCCTCATCGGCCAGAATGAAGAAGCCGACATCGTGCTCGCGCACCAGCGTCTCGATCTCATCCACCACCTTCTTGGGGTCGCGCACGCGATAGTCGCGCCAGAACTTCCACTGGCTGCAGAAGGAGCAGGTGAAGGGGCAGCCGCGCGCCAGGTTCGGAATCGCGACGCGGCGCCCTTTCGGGATGTAGATGTACTTGCTCCACTCCAGCACGCCCCAATCGGGCGTGATCCGGTCCAGATCCTTGATGGTGGGTGCCGCCGGCGTCGCGATGACCTGCTGCCCGTCGAGGAAGGCCAGGCCCTTCACCTTGTGGCGCTCCTCCATCCAATTCCCGCGATCCACGCAACTCACGAGATCCAGGAAGACCTGCTCCCCTTCGCCGCGCACGATGGCGTCAATCCAGGGCGCCTCGGCCAGCACCTGCTGGTACATGAAGGTGCCGTGGATGCCGCCCAGGACCGTCACCGCATCGGGGCAGACTTCCTTCGCGATCTTCAGCAGGCTCTCGGCCTTGTAGATCGCGGGCGTGATGGCGGTGGCGCCGATCACATCGGGCTGCGCCCGGGCCAGCATGTCCCGCACCTGATCATCCGTCAGGTTGTTGGTCATGGCGTCAATAAAGGTGATGTCGGTGAAGCCGCCGGCCTTCAGATAGCCGGCCAGGTAGGCGACCCAGGCGGGCGGCCAGTTTCCCGCGATCTCAGCGCCGCCGGAGTGATAGTTCGGATGAACCAGGACGATCCGCATGTTGCACCTTTCTGCCTTCCGAAAGGCAACCTAGGTGCGGGTGCGGAACGCCTCCTTGATGTGGCGCAAAACCATCAGGGCTGCGCGCTGCGCTGCGCGATTTTCTGCCGCTCATCCAGCTGCGAAAACAGCTCGAAGGCCCAGCCGATCCGCTCGCCGAGGCTTTGCTCGGAAATGGCGAGTTCCGTCGCCGGCACCGCCTGCACCAGATAGGCATTGGCGGCGAGCGGCGGCTCCGGCGCCACGGCGCGGCGCGGCATGGCGGGCAGCCAGGCGCGCGCCAGCAAGGCGAGCTTGCGCTTGGAGGAGACGACGGCGCGGCGTGAGACGCTGTCATGGCCCGCGCGCACCACCTCGGCGCCGATCTCGGCGTAGATGTTGTGCGCGGCGCGAATCGCCGGGCGGCAATCGCGCGGCAGCATGGGGATGCCGGATTCGGCGCGCGCGTAAAGCCGCCCCGCCTCGGCCAGGAGGCGTGCGGTGACGCTCGCCACGCCGGCCGAGAAGACCGGATTCGCCAGGAAGGCGTCGGGGTCCACATCCGCCTCGCGCAGCCATTGGCGCGGCAGATAAAGCCGGCCATTGCGCGCATCCTCGCCCACATCGCGCGCGATGTTGGTGAGTTGCATGGCGGTGCCGAGATCCGTGGCGCGCGCCAGCGCGGCATGGCGGCGCACGCCCATCAGCAGCGTCATCATCGCGCCCACAGTGCCCGCCACGCGCGCGGCATAGCCGTGCACATCCTCCAGCGTCTCGTAGCGCCGGCCCGCGGCATCCCAGGCGAAGCCATCGAGCAGCGCCTCGGGCAATTCGCGGGGCATCTCATGCACCTCGACCACATGGGCGAAGGCGCGGTCGGCCGGGTGGTTCAGCGGCGCGCCGCGATAGGCGGCATCCAGCCGCGCGCGCATCTCGGCCAGGCCCTCGGCAGGGTCGGCCGCGTCATCCACCGCGTCATCACCCAGGCGGCAGAAGGCGTAGAGCGCCGTCGCCGGATCGCGCACGCGGCGTGGCAGCAGCAGCGAGGCGGCGTGGAAGCTCTTGGAGCCGACGCGCAGCAGGTCGCGGCAGGCGGCCAGGTCGGCCTCGAAACTGGCGCTCATGGGAGATCCTCCAGAATGGCATGCAGGACGCTCTCCGGCGCCTCTTCATGGGCCAGATGGCCAAGTCCCGGCAGGGCGACGATCCGCGCCTGGGGCAGCATCCGATGGAGGCGACGCGCCTCAGTCGGCCGAATGGTGCGGTCCCGCTGGCCGATGATCAGCGTCAGCGGCGTGGCAAGGCGCGGCAGGTCGCGCGAAAGAGCGGGCAGATCCCAGGCGGCCATCATGCCGAGCGTCCCGGCCACATGCTCCGGCCGGCGGAAGAGCCGGGCGTAGAGTTCGACGCCCGCGGCGTCCAGCTTCGAGCCGGTATCGTCCAGCAGCCGCCGCACCACCGCCGCGTCGGCGGCACGCCAGGCGAAAAGGCGCGGCATGCCGGGGAGCTTCACCATGAGACGCGCCAGCGGCGAGAAAACCTGCCCCGCCCAGCCGCCCAAAGGCAGCAGCGCCCCGTTGACGGAAACCAGGCGCGCCGGTGCGATGCTGCCATCCAGGCACATCCGCGCGCCGAGCGCGGCACCCGCGGAATGGCCGACGACCAGGCTGGGCTGCACACCGAGCGCCGCCAGAAGCGCAGCCAGCGCGGCCGACATGCCCTCGATCGAATAGGTGGTGCTGGGCGCAGGCACCGAGAACCCCTGCCCCGGCAGGTCCGGCGCAATCACGGTGAAGCGCCGCGCCAGCAGCGGCATCAGCGCACGCCAGGAATGGGTGGAAGCGCCGGTCCCGTGCAGGAGAAGGACGACCGGCCCCTCACCCATCACCTGCACATGCCAGCGCAGCCCGCCCGCATGCAGGAAGCGGCTCGCCTCCCGATGCGGCCAGTCGCGCGCCTCGGCCCAATCGGCGCTGGCAGCCTCGGTGTTGAGCGCGAGGGTGAGGCTCATGCCGCCGCCATCCCGATGCGCACCGCACCCGCCAGGGCCTGGGCGCCGGCCTGCGGCAGGGGAAGGCAGCGCCCGCCGGCTGCGGCCGCCAGCGTGCTGGAGAAGGGCTGCGGCCGTGGCGCCGTGTCCACGATCAAGGTGCTGTGCTTCTCGGCGAGCAGGAGCTTGGCCACGGCCAGCGCATCCTCCTCGGCGATCGGGCGGCCGGTGCGGCCATCCCGCGCCATATTGGCACGCCCATCGGTCAGCACGACGATGAGCGGCGTGCGCCCGGCCCGGCGCTCCAACCGCGCCAGGGTCAGCGCAGCGTCCAGCCCGGAGGCGAGCGGGCTGGCACCGCCCCCCGGCAGCCCGGCCAGCGCCCGCTTGGCGCGCACCAGGGATTGCGTGGGCGGCAGCAGCATCTCGGCCGCCTTGCCGCGAAAGGCGATGACGGCCACGCGGTCCCGCCGCGCATAGCACTCGGCCAGCAGCAGCTCGACGGCGCCCTTGGCCTCGGCCAGGCGGTGCAGCGCGGCGGAGCCCGAGGCATCCACCACGAAGATCGCGGTGCTCTCGGAGGCCTCGCGGAAGCGCTGGATGCGGAAATCCTCGCGCCGGACGGCGATGCGCGCATGCTCGGGGCGCGGGCGCAGCTTTTGCCAGGGCACGGCGGCGCGCAGCGTCTCCAGCAGGGCGATGCGGGCGCCATTGCGCGGCTCACCGGGGCGGCTGCCGATGGGGCGGCCGCGCTTCAGCGAGATTCGCTCCGCCCCCTCCCGCCCGGCGGTCGGGGTGCGGGCGCGCAGCCCGGCAGCGGCCAGGGTGGCGAGCAACTGCGCCGGCAGCGCCGCGCGCTCGGCCTGGAGCACCACATCCTCCATCTTGTCGGAGGTCTGGGGCTGCTTTTCCTGCTCGGGATTGGGTTCGGGCGGCGGGGGTTCCTCCGGCGGCGGCGCCTCCTCGGGCGGGGCGGGCAGCATCGTCGCGCGCGGCGCCAGCACCAGGCGCACGGCGAGTTGCACATCCTCGCTGCTCGGGCTGGTCCGGCCATGCAGGGCGGCGGCGGCGCGGGCGGCGCGCAGCGCCAGGGCCGGCGCGCGCAGCGAGGTGATGCCCACCGCCATGGCCGTGCCGAGGATGGCCTCGATCAGCGCCTCATCCGTCTCCACGCGGGCCAGCCGCGCGCGGGCGGCGGCGACCTGGCCGCCGTTGAACGGCGCGGCGGAGGGCGGCGCGCCGAAATCCGGCAGGAAGGCCAGCCGGTCGGCCAAGGCGGGCGGCGGGGCCTCGTCCTCGATCCCCTCATCCAGCGCCACCATGGCGTAGCGATGCGCTTCCTGCCCCGCGGTCAACCGCGCCACGGTCGCGCGGGAGAGGCGCTCGGCCATGGGCATGACCAGGACGCCATGGGCCGTCGCCTCCAGCAGGCCGGCCCGCTGCACCGGCAGGCCGCGCGCCAGCGTGGCCGAGAGATCGAGCCCACCCAGCAGGGCGTCATCGCCAATGCCGGGCGGCAGGCGGCGGATCGGCGTGGCCTCGGGCAGCAGGGCGCGCAGGGTGGCGAGCCAGCGGTCGCGCTCCACGCCCGGGCGGCAGCGCAGGATGGCGCCGCCGAGCCCCTCCGGGTCCACCGCCAGCAGGCAGGCGGCCATCGCCGAGTCATCTCCCGGCGCCGGGCTTGTCACGGCCCGAAGACCTCCGTCACGGCCCGGGCCACGCGGGTGGTGGCCACCGCGTCATCCAGCGGGTTGCGGCGCAGGCGATGGCGCAACGCGAGGGGCGCGAGGCGGCGGAGATGATCCAGCGTCACATGCTCCGCCCCCTCGAAGGCGGCGAGCGCGCGGGCGGTGCGCATCAGGGTAAGTTCACCACGCAGCCCATCCGTGCCCGCGGTGATGCAGAGCTTCGCTGCCATCTCCAGCACGGAATCATCCATCACCACACGCGGCAGCAGGGCGCGGCCGGCCAGGATGCGGGCGCGCAGCGCCTCCTCCTCCGGCTGCCACTGGGCGCAGAAACCGGGCGGATCGCGCTCGAAGGCGTCGCGGCGCTTGATCACGTCCATGCGCGTCGGCAGGTCGGTCGGGGTCATCACCTCAACGGAGAGGCCGAAGCGGTCCAGCAGCTGCGGGCGCAGCTCGCCCTCCTCCGGATTGCCGCTGCCCACCAGCACGAAACGCGCCGGATGGCGGATGGAAAGCCCGTCGCGCTCCACCACATTCTCGCCGGAGGCCGCGACGTCGAGCAGGAGGTCCACGAGGTGATCCTCCAGCAGGTTCACCTCATCGATGTAAAGAAAGCCGCGATGGGCGCGGGCCAGAAGACCAGGCTCGAAGGCCTTCTGCCCCTGGCTCAGCGCCTTCTCCAGATCGAGCGCGCCGACCACGCGATCCTCCGAGGCGCCAAGCGGAAGATCCACCACCGGGACGCGGACGGAGACCGCCTCGGCCTTGCCGCGGGCGCAGATCTCGCAGCCGGGCGTGGGCTTGCCGGGCTCGCAATTATAGGCGCAGCCGCGCACGGCGCGCATGGGCGGCAGCAGCGCCGCCAGCGCGCGGATGGCGGTGGACTTGCCCGTGCCGCGATCGCCCAGCGCCAGCACGCCGCCGATGCTCGGATCCACGGCGCAGAGCGTGAGCGAGAGGCGCAACTCCTCCTGCCCGACAATGGCCGTGAAGGGAAAGACGAGCCTGGGCGCAGGTGGTGCGGCCGCACGCGGCTTGCGCGCCGCGCCGGGCTTGCGCGCCGCCCTGGGCCTGGTTCCGATCAGGGCGCCATCCATGCTCGGCTCTTCCCCGCTCAGGTGACGCGCCGCGGCTGGAACCGCGCCCAGACCTGCTGCAAGGCCGACATCAGGTGATCAATATCCGCATCGGTATGTGCGGGCGACGGCGTGAAGCGCAGCCGCTCCGTGCCGCGCGGCACCGTCGGGAAATTGATGGGCTGGACGTAGATGCCGTGCTCCTCCAGCAACAGATCGCTGATCTGCTTGCAGAGCTTCGCGTCATAGACCATGACCGGCACGATATGGCTCGGATTGTCGAGATGCGGGATCTGCAGCTCATCCAGCCGTGCGCGCACCTGGGCCACGCGCTCATGCATCCGCTCGCGCTCCACCGCGCTTTCCTTCAGGTGCCGGATGCTGGCGGCGGCACCCGCCGCGACAGCCGGCGGCAGCGAGGTCGAGAAGATGAAGCCCGAGGCGAAGCTGCGCACGAAATCCACCATGTCGGCGGAGCCCGCGATATAGCCGCCGATCACGCCGAAGGCCTTGGCCAGCGTGCCCTCGATCACGGTCAGACGATGCTGCGCGCCATCGCGCTCCGAAATGCCGCCGCCCCGCGCGCCATAGAGGCCGACCGCATGCACCTCATCCAGATAGGTCATCGCGCCGAATTCATCGGCCAGGTCGCAGATGGCGTGGATGGGAGCGACGTCGCCATCCATGGAATAGACGCTCTCGAAGGCGATCAGCTTGGGCGTCTCGGCGGGGATGGCGGCCAGCTTCTCGCGCAGATCGGCCAGGTCATTGTGCTTCCAGACGATGCATTGCGCGCGGCTGTGGCGAATGCCCTCGATCATCGAGGCATGGTTCAGCTCGTCGGAGAGCACGATGCAGCCCGGCAGGCGCGAGGCCAGCGTGGAGAGCGTCGCCCAGTTGGACATGTAGCCCGAGTTGAACAGCAGCGCCGCGTCCTTGCCGTGCAGGTCGGCCAGTTCCCGCTCCAGGAGGATATGCTCGTGGTTCGTGCCGCCGATGTTGCGCGTGCCGCCGGCGCCCGCGCCGCTGCGGTCCAGCGCCTCATGCATCGCGGCCAGGACCTTCGGGTTCTGCCCCATGCAGAGATAGTCGTTGGAGCACCAGACCGTGACCTCACCCACACCGCTCGAGCCGTGGAACTTGGCCCGCGGAAAGGCACCCGCCTGGCGCTCGAGATCGGCGAAGACGCGGTAGCGCCCTTCCTTGCGAAGGCCGTCGAGCTGCGTGCGGAACAGGGTATCGTAATTCATCGTCTTCGGGCCTTCCTCTTTGCTCATGGCCGCAGCGGCAGCCGTGCCGTTTCCACATGCTGCGGGCATGGGGCCGTCGTGGTGTTGGAACTGCCCGGGCGACTCCAGGTCCAGAGACCATCGAGCGGCAGGGGCAGCATCAGGAACCAATGCTCGATCACGGCCAGCGCCATCAGCGCCGCGATCAGCGTGCAACTGGTGGCAGTGAAGGCGTCAGCCCCCAGCCCCTGCTGCACGAGCATGACCACCGCGATGGTCCCGCCGGTCACCGAGACCGGAAACAGCGCGTTCATCGTGCCGCGGCGGAAATAGCTGGCGAGATGCGCGAGGTGGGGCGGAAGCATGCTTTCGCCCAGATTGCGCGCACCCAGGTAAATATTGATTTTCGCACTTTGTCGCATGATCCAGAGCACGAGATAGGTGTGCAGGGCCACTTGGTTAGGGGCGCCCCAGAGCAGCCCGAGCAGGACCAGCCCCAGCCCCAAAATGGCTATTTCATGATGTAGAATGGTCCGCAAGGCCGCTGCAAACCGCACCCACCCCTGGGCGCCTGGCGGGCAAGGCTTGCGGCTGGGGCCGGTCACCAGCCCCGTCAGGAAGCCGATCTCGCTCCAGGCCCAGACCACGACGCCGCAGACGAAGCCCAGATAGGCCGCGGTGACGCTGACATCATCGGCCAACGCCGCCGCGCCGTACAGCGCGCCCACGAGTGCAGCACTCGCCCCCGCCATCGTCCAGCGAAAGCTTCGCCGGGGCAATTGGTCCAGCAGGAAGACCAGCGCCGTGCCGAACCACCAGACGAAGACCGCGAAGATGACGGGGAGGATGTGCTGCAACACGCAGGGCTCCCGCTACCAGGCCGGGCTCAGGCGGATCTGCTGCGGCAGTTCCGACTTGCGGCCGGGCAGGAAGTAGAGCCGCGCGAAGACCGCGCCCGCCGCGAGGCTGAGGCCGAAGCGCTTCACCCCAGACAGGAAGCCAGGCTTCGCCCGCGTCTCGCCCATCGCGGTGGCGATGGTCAGCATGCGGTCCAGGTTGCGGCGGAAGGCGGGCGCATCGGAATCCAGCGTCACCGGGAAAACCTGCTTGCAGATATCGGCCGTGATGCGGAAGACCTGCATGTCGTATTCCGTCGGCGTCATGCCGAGCGCCTTGTGGAACTCGGGCCGGGCATGGTCGCGCACATACATCGTCGCGAAGACGGCGAGCTGGAAGAACTTGCACCACCAGAGGTTCACGCCCTGGGTGAGCTTCGGGTTTGCGCGCATCAAGAGGGCAAAGGCCTCGCCATGGCGGAACTCGTCGTTGCACCACTCCTTGAACCAGCTGAAGATCGGGTGGAAGCGCAACTCCGGATGCCGCTCGAACTGGCGGTAGATGGTGATGTAGCGCGCATAGCCGATCTTCTCGCTGAGATAGGTGGCGTAGAAGATGAACTTGGGCTGGAAGTAGTGATACTTCTTCGCCTTGGTCAGGAAGCCAAGATCCACGCCGACGCCCAGATCCTTCAGGCTGTCATTGATGAAGCCGGCATGCCGCGCCTCATCGCGGCTCATCACGGCAAACAGCTCCTTGATGTCCGGGTTCTTGATGCGCTTCTTGATCTCGGCGTAGAGCACGCAGCCTGAGAATTCCGCCGTGACGGAACTCACCAGGAAATCCAGCAGCTCCTTCTGCAGCGGCTCGGGCAGGTTCGCCAGCTTGAACTCGTCGAAGACGGCGGTGCGGACGAAATGCCCCTTGTTGGGGTCACGCCGGAACTCGGCCATCAGCTCGTCCCATTCGCGGCGGACCGGGCTGATGTCCAGCGCGTCCATCGCCGCGAAATCGGTCGTGTAGAAGCGCGGCGAGAGCACCGTCTCGGCGGTCGCCATGCGCGTGGTTTCGTTCAGCTCGCGAACGGGGTTGGGTTCGATCGGGTTCATGCCGCGTATTCCCCAACTGCGTAGTCTTTCGGCTCAAAACCGCAGTGATAAAGCTCGGTCAATTCCGCAAAGGCGGAAAGCTCGGTCCAGAGCCGGGTGAAGGGCCCCGCGCGATAGATCGTCGCCGTCGTCTCGTAGGAGGTGACCTCGCCATAGGCGACGGAACTGGGCGCGCCGTTCACGACGACGCGATCTCCAGGACGCAGCATGATGCCTTCAGGAACGGCGTGCGCGTGCAGGCTGTCAAAGCTCTGCTCGATCTCCACCGTGCAGGGAACCGTGATGGTGCGTGGGCCGGCAATATCCTCCCACAAACCAGCCCAGAGGCCAGAGAGCCCCTTCCTCATCAATCTTCTCCTTGCGCGGTCAAGAGCCGCGAAAAAACCCCGGCGTTGGTCGCGCCAAAGGCCGTCAGGTCGATCCGGCGTCCCGTCGCCGCATCATCGAGCGTGAGCTGACCATCCGACCAGGCGGCAAGGCGAAACGGCGCCTCACGACCTTGGCCTTCCTGCCGGCGCTCACGCGCCAATGCGCGAATGCTACCACGCACGAACCCGCCTTCGGCTACCGGAAACCGCGCCAAAATCTGCAAATTTCCAGCATCGCGGATGACAACGGAGCCATCCGGCGCGTCCTCGAAATGAACCATCCGCTCCACGGCCGGACGTTCCGCACCCCGCAGATCCACCGAGCGGGTCTGACGCCCGCCGACCAGGAACAGCGTCGCGCTGATGATGGCGAGGCCCGCCATCACGGGCAGGAAATTCCCGCGATCGGTGAGCGTGAACATCAGGCGGTCACCGCACCGGCAAGGTCAGGCTTCGGCGCCACCTGGCCTTCCACCAGCGCCGGCACCGGCAGGGAGGCACTGCCGGCCAAGGCCCGTGCCAGCACCTGCGCCGCCCCCGCCGTCACAGGCACGGCGCGCAGCATCGGCTCAGGCCGCGCCATGCGCCAGGGCCGCGCATGCGGCCAAAGCGCCAGCCACGCGATTTTGTGCGCGCGCGACAGGGTGAGGACAATGTCCTCCGTCCCATCCGCATGCCGCTTCACCGCAGCGCTTTCGATCGCCGAAAAGGGCAGGTTGATCGTCATCGGAAGCGCAACGCCGACGCGCATCACCACGCGCCGGTTGGTGATGGTGTAGAGCGTCGCCTTGCCGAGCGCGCGCCCGATCACGGTCAGCACGGCCAGGCACAGCAGCGCCAGGCCCAGCGAGGTGCCGGAGGCCAGCGCCATCTCGGCCAGGCTGCCGCCGGAGCCGGCAGCCGTGGAGATGCTCCAGGTCACCATCAGGGCGAAGTACAGAGCCAGCGCGCGCAAATGCAGGGCGCGCTGCGCCAGGGACCACCAGCGCGGGCTCCCCTGCCAGAGGATGCCTTCCCCCTCCGGCAGCTTCTCCGGCAGACCCGGGATCGGCTCGATCTCGTGCTCGGCGATCACAGGCAGGGTTCCGAACGCTCGGGCTTCGCGTAGAGCTGGCCGCCGGCGCAATAGGCCGAGACCATGTCCTCCTCACGCAGCGTGATCGAGTCGCGGTAGCTGAGCATCGGCGCCTTGGCGAAGTGCTTGGCCAGCAGGGTGCGGACCTTCACCGTGCGCGCCTCGCCGTCCACGCGGATCAGCGGCACGGGGATCATCATCGTCCGCTCGCCCGTGTCGGTCGCCACCGCCACCTCGATGTAGCGGAAGATCATCTCCGACTTGTCGAGCCAGACATCGACGCATTTCCCGGCGACGACGCCATCGGCATCCACCACGTCGTAGCCGCGCGGGTCAGGATCGGCCGCATCCACGCTGAACTCGGGCGCGAGGCGCAGCGGCACGATCGAGGGCGTGCCGTCATCATGCAGCAGCGCCGGGTGCATGCCGCGCATCACATAGGCGGCGGGGCCCACGCCATCCACCATCGGATCGCCCGTCGGGATGAAGGGCGCGCCAGGCGTGCGATCCACCGGGACCATCGCGATCTCGCGCTCGGGCGCGGGGGTCGGGTTCGGCGCGAGCACGGTGGTGCCATTGGCCAGCAGGAAGGTCTTCGGGTCCGGCATACCGGGGAAGCCGCCCACGAGATTCTGCTTGGGCTTGCCCGGCGTCACCAGGGGATAGCCCTCGCGCTTGCTCTCACGGTTCAGGTAGAGAACCAGCCCGGCGAAAAAGATCCAGAAGGCGTAGATCGAGACCGTGGCGTAATCGATACTGGTCAGATAGGTGCCTGCCTGCATGGCGGACCTCCTCTTGGCTTCAGGTTGCAGTCTGCGGCCCGGACAATCCGAGCGGTGGGTGGTCCTGGACGGGCCGGCGGACCAAGGGTCCGATGACCGCCAGGGTCGCGAAGAGAAGCGCGATTTCGATGAAATAGACGGCGCTGTAGCCGATGGCCGGGCCGGACAGGACGGGCCCCAGCAGCCCATGCGTGGCCAGCTCCGCCAGCAGATCCCGAAGCAGCCCGCCCGAGGCGATGGCGAGCCCCGCGGCCGTCGCCTGCACGGCGCCCCAACTGCCCAGGGCCAGGCCGACCTTGTCGGAGGGGGCCGCCTGCATGCAACTGGTCAGCGTGCCATGGCCGAACAGGCCGGCGCCAAAGCCGATCACCGCGATGCCGCCGGCAAAGAGGCCGGCGCTGGACAGCGGCGCGGCCAGCAGAACGCCGGCGAAGCCCAGCGTGCCGAACATCGCGCCATAGCCCGCGATGCGGTTGGCATCGATGCCCTCGCCGATCCGCTTCGCCGCGCGCCAGAAGCCCAGCATCCCGCCGCCTGCGAAGAGCGCGGTGAGCAGCGTCGTCGCGCCCACCGAGAGTCCCAGGATCTGCCCGCCATAGGGCTCCAGCAGGATATCCTGCATGGAGAAGGCGAAGGTGCCGAGGCCGGTGGCCAGCAGCCGGCGCCCCCAGGGGCCCGTCGCGCGCAATTCGCGCCAGGCGGCCAGGAAGCTCGGCTCCTCCGTGCGGTCCATGTTCCGGTTGGGAACCCGCGGCTCCTGCTTCCAGACCGCGATGAAGTTGATCACGAGGGTGAGCGCCGCAGCCCCCTGGATCACCTGGATCAGCTTGATCTGGCTGAAGGGGCTGAGCAGCGCCCCAAAGACGATCGACGCCAGCAGCATGCCCATCAGGAACATCACCGAGAGCAGCGCAACCACCTTGGCCTGCACCTTGGGGGGCGCGATGTCGGTGGCAAGCGCCAGGCCCGCCGTCTGCACCATGTGCATCCCGGCGCCGACCAGCAGGAAGGAAATGGCGGCTGCAACCTGGCCTGCCCACATCGGGCCGGTGGTGTCACCCGAGAGCAGGATCAGCGCGAAGGGCATCATCGCGAAGCCGCTGAACTGGAAGATGGTGCCGAACCAGATATAGGGCACGCGCCGCCAACCAAGCGCCGAAGCGTAATTGTCCGAGCGAAAGCCGATCAGCGCCCGCAGCGGCGCGAAAACCAGGGGCAGTGCCACCATCACGGCGACCAGCCCGGCCGGCACCTGCAATTCCACGATCATCACGCGGTTCAGCGTGCCGATCAGCAGCACCGCCGCCATGCCCACGGAGATCTGGAACAGCGACAGGCGCAGCAGCCGCGACAGCGGCAATTCCTCCGTCGCCGCATCGGCGAAGGGCAGCATCGCGGGGGTCAGCCGCATCCATTGCTTGGCGAGGCTGAAGCCGCTCACCGCCTGACCCATTCATAGGCCTGCGAGGTGTAGAAGCCCCGCTGCACCTTCTTGTGGCGCCCCGCCGTGAAGTCGCGCAGCGCGGGCTCGGCCGCGATCAGGCGGCGCAGCTTGGACTCCGCCAGGGGCGCGATGAAGGGCGCCCGGTCACCGCGCGGAAACAGCCGGCCCACCGTGATCATCGCGCTCAGCAACGGCGAATTCGGCGCGACCGTGAAGAGCATGGAGCGCCGGCAGCGCTTCGCCGCGCGCGCCAGGGCAGCCACGATATCCGGCGCATCGTAGTGGATCAGGCTGTCCATGGCGACGATGTGGTCGAATTCGCCATGCTCCTCGCCCAGCATGTCGCCGGCGTGGAATTCCGGCTGCGGGCCGCCGATCTCCAACGCGCGCTCCCGCGCGCAGTCGATCAGTGTGGGGGAGAGGTCCACCGCCACCACCTGGCCGCCGCGCATCGCGGCCTCGCTCGCCAGGGCGCCCGTGCCGCAACCGGCATCGAGGACGCGCAGCCCCGTCAGATCCTGTGGCAGCCAGGAGAGCAGCGTGTTGCGCATCTCCTCACGCCCCGCGCGGACCGTGGCGCGGATGCCGCTGACCGGCGCGTCCGAGGTCAGACGCTGCCAGGCCACCGCCGCCGTGCGGTCAAAATAGGCTTCGAGCTTGCCGCGGCGCTCGGTGTAGGTGGCGCTCTGCATCAGTCGTAGCCCAGCAGATCGAAGATCTCGCGATCCTTCAGCGGTTCCGCCTCCAGCGGATCCACGCCGGCCCAGAGGCTGGCGGCCAGGCGCAGATATTCCGCGCGCACCGCCTCCACTTCCGGGCTGTCATCCATCTCGAAGAGCGTCGCCTTCTTCAGGCGCGAGCGGCGGATGACGTCGAGGTCGGGGAAATGCCCCAGCAGCTTCATGCCGGTCTTGTCGTTGTAGCGCTGGATCTGGTCCACATCCTTGGAACGATTGGCGATGACACCGCCGATCCGCACGCCGTAATTCTTCGCCTTGGCGTGGATGGCGGCCACGATGCGGTTCATCGCAAAGATGCTGTCAAAGTCATTGGCGGCGACGATCAGGCCGCGATCCGCGTGCAGCAGCGGCGCCGCGAAGCCGCCGCAGACCACATCGCCCAAGACGTCGAAGACCACGACGTCGGTGTCCTCCAGCAGATGATGCTCCTTCAGGAGCTTCACCGTCTGGCCCACCACATAGCCGCCGCAGCCGGTGCCGGCGGGCGGCCCACCGGCCTCCACGCACATGACACCGCCATAGCCCTCGACCACGAAATCTTCCGCGCGGAGTTCTTCCGCGTGGAAGTCCACACTCTCCAGCACGTCGATGACCGTCGGGATCATCCGCTTGGTGAGGGTGAATGTGCTGTCGTGCTTCGGATCGCAGCCGATCTGCAGCACGCGCTTGCCCAGCTTGGCGAAGGCGGCCGAGAGGTTGGAGCTGGTGGTGCTCTTCCCGATGCCGCCCTTGCCATAGACGGCGAAGACCTTCGCCGTCTCGATCTTGGCCATCTGGTCCATATGGACCTGGACGCTGCCAGCCCCGTCGCCGACCTTCGCGGTATTGGCCCCGCGGATCAGTTCCTTGCGAGTCACGATGTTCATGCGGCCATCTCCGGGCTGATGCCTTC
>JAIYDS010000276.1 GCA_027487385.1 Acetobacteraceae bacterium
AGAGCCCACCGCGCTTCCAGCAATGGCGGCGGCACGGCAAACCCCACCGGGAGCAAGGCCGAATAGGGAGGGCTGTCGGCAGGTTTCGACCTGACCGGCAGGGGTGTTTCCGCCCCGCCCTCCGGGTTGGCCGCGCGAAGCCTGCGGCAACGCAGGCTCCAGAGGAATGGTCGTCCATGATCCGCAAGGATCAAGACAGAACCCGGCTTACAGGCCATCCGGTATCGCTGGCCCTGACGGGGATCATCGCCCCGCTTTCGCCATATTGGGGAGATGACATCACCACATGGACGTTGGTTTCCATCAGGCCGCCATCAGGTTCGGCCTTGGTCCAAGGCTCGGCGAGACACCGCCGGCCGACGTCTTGGCATGGCTCGACGCGCAAACTCATGGGCCTGGGCCGAGCCTCCCCCCTCCCGAGGGCCGCGACATCCCCTTCACCGTCGCGGATGGCTTCCTCGCCTGGCGCGCGGATGACCGCAATCCGCCGCAGCCAGGCCAGATGTGGGCCGTCATGCAGCTTTTCCGTGCCGAGCAGGCCGCATGGATGCGCCATCTTGCAGCGAGCCCGGAGCCGTTTCGTGACCGGATGACGAGCTTCTGGCTGAACCATTTCTCGGTGGCCTCGCGCGCCGGCTTCGGCGTGAGTTCGGTCATGGGGCCTTTCCTGCGTGAGGCCATCCGCCCCCACGTCGCGGGCCGCTTCGCGAATATGCTGGAGGCCGTGGCGCATATGCCGGCCATGCTGTTCTACTTGGACCAGGTCGGCTCTGTCGGTCCCAACAGCGCCGTTGGACGCCGCTCGGGCCGAGGCTTGAACGAGAACCTCGCTCGGGAAATCCTTGAACTGCACAGCGTCTCGCCCGCAGGCGGCTACAGCCAGGCGGATGTGACGAGCTTTGCCCGGCTCATGACGGGATGGGGCGTGGAGCGCCATAGCCCACCCTTCGGCACCGTGTTCCGCGCGGGCCAGCACGAGCCTGGCGCCAAGGTGCTGCTGGGTCAGGAGTTTCCCGAGGGTCCGGCCGCCTTCGCCGCTGCGCTGCGTTTCCTGGGCAACCATCCCGCCACCTATCGCCATCTGGCACTGCGCCTCGTGCGGCATTTCGTTGCGGACGACCCGCCCCCCCATTGCGTGGCGCAGCTCGAGACGGTGTTGCGCGACTCGGAAGGTGACCTTGGGGCCGTCTCGCGTGCCCTGATCCGCCTGCCGGAGGCCTGGGCGTCGCCGCTCTCGAAATTTCGCGCGCCGATCGACTATGTCGTGGCGCTGCACCGGGCGGCGGGCGGCCAGGATGGGGCCCACATGCGCGACGCGGTCGGATCCCTGGGCCAGCCGCTGTGGAACCCGCCCCAACCCAATGGCTGGCCCGACGAGCTGGCCGCCTGGTGCACGCCAGAGCCGCTGATGCAGCGGCTGGACTACGCCCATGAATTGGCCGGCCGCTTTGCTCGGCTGGATCCGATGCTGGTGCTGGAGACGGCGCTCGGCCCCCTGGCCCGGGCGGAGACGCTGGAGGCGGCACGGCGGGCCGGCAGCCAGCGCGATGCGCTGAGCCTGATCTTCGCCTGCCCCGAGATGCAACGCCGATGAGCCGACCTCACCTCCCGTTGCTCGGTCGGCGCGGCTTGCTGCTGGGCCTTGCCGCCTGTGCCGTCGCGGGACCGGCCCGGCTGGCCGTGGCTGCAGCACCGACGGCCGCTCCGGACCGTCGCCTGGTCGTGATCCTGCTGCGCGGGGCCATGGATGGCCTGCACGCCGTCCTTCCTTATGGCGATCCGCACCTTGCCGCGTTGCGCGGCGCCCTTGCCGTGCCGGAGCCCGGCGAGCCCGGCGGGGGGCTTGATCTGGGTGGTTTCTTCGCGCTGCACCCCAACCTCGCCAGCATGCATCGCCTCTACGCGGAGGGCTCGCTCCTCCCGGTGCACGCCATCGCCGGCCCCTATCGCACGCGCAGCCACTTCAACGGCCAGGATCTGCTGGAAGGCGGCGGACTGGAGAAGCTCACCTCGGGCTGGCTCAACCGAGCCCTGATGCACCTGCCCGAGCCAGCTGGCCACGCCCGCCCCGGCCTTGCGCTCGGCCTGGACCTGCCCCTGCTGATGCGCGGGCCACAGCCGGTCGGCATGTGGGCGCCGCTCCGCGGTGGTCGCCCGCACCCCGATCTCTACCAGCGCATGGCCGCATTGCTGCGCGATGACCCGCAGATGGGCCCGGTGGTGCAGGAGGGCATGCGCGGGCGCGGCTACGCCGCCGGCGCGCTGGCAAGCGAGCCGGCGCTGCAGGAGCCGGGCGGCTTTGTCCGGCTGGCCGCAACCGCGGGCCGCATGCTGGCCCAGACCGACGGGCCGCGCGTGGCCGCGCTCGAACTGGGCGGCTGGGACACCCATGTGAGCCAGGCCGAACGGATGGGTCCGGTGCTGACCCAACTGGATCGCGGCGTGATGGCCCTGCGCGCCCAGCTCGGGGATGCCTGGCGGCAGACGGCGGTGCTCTGCATCACGGAATTCGGCCGCACCGCCCGGGTGAACGGCAATCTCGGCACGGATCATGGCACGGGGAGCGTCGCCTTCCTGCTGGGCGGCGCCATTCGCGGCGGGCGGGTGCTGGCGGATTGGCCCGGCCTCGCGCCCGCCGCACTGCTGGAACAGCGTGACCTGCAGCCCACCCGGGATCTGCGCGCCCTCGCCAAGGCCCTGCTGCGCGACCACCTGAAATTGCCGCCCGCGGCCGTCGCCGCCGCCTTCCCCGGCAGCGACGAGGTGACGCCCGAAGCCGGGATCCTGCGCCCCTTCGGCTGATTCCGGCGGGGCGCGGCGCGAGCCGCTACGCGACCAAAGCTGCGCCACCAAAGCCATGCCACCTCGGGGACCGCCTGCGCCTCCCGGGCCGGGTGTGGCGCGCCGGCAACACTCACCCGCAAAGACACGCGAAGCCTGCGCCACAGGGCAGCCGGAGGCGTCAAAGCCTTGTCCGCAAAGGGCAAAGCCCCCCATCTCCGCTGCGGCTTTCCGAGTCATATCCCTTGATTACCCAGAAAATTCCATCTAAACCCAAATCAGCCCAAGACAGGTGCCGCAAGCTCGGGGGGGCGAGCGCATCTGGGACAGGGCTGGTCGGGCGAGCCGACGGGGTTCCGGGGGGGACCTCGTCGGCCGCTGCCAGACCCCCCGCTGATCTTCCCCCCATCCGGCGACATCCACGCATCCAAGGGGGCATCCAGCGGCACGATGACCCAATTCCGGGGCAAATTCACCAACGGGTTGGACAAGAAGGGGCGCTGCAGCGTGCCCGCTTCCTTCCGCGCCCGCCTGGCCGGTGATGCCCTGGTCCTGCGCCGCTCCGTCAGCCCGGATCACCGCTACATCGAGGCCTGGCCCGCCGCGCAATTCGACGCCGCCAGCCGCGACACCAACCCGCTGAACCCCCTCTCGCCCGAGCAGAACGCCGAGGATTACGCCTATGTGGTGGATGTGGCGGAAGTGACGCCCGACCCCGATGGCCGCATCATCCTGCCGCGTGACCTGATCCTTTACGCGGGCCTCGGCGAGGAGGTCTCCTTCCTCGGCCGCCTCAACTGGTTCGAGCTGTGGGAGCCGGCCGCGGCCGAGCGCCGCATCGAGGAAGCGCGCCGGGCCATCGCCGCCCGCGCCGCCGCGGCGCAGCCCGCATGAGCCATATCCCCGTCCTCCTCGCCGAAGTGCTGGAGCACCTGGCCCCCCGCGCCGGCGAGGTGATCCTGGACGGCACCTTCGGCGGCGGCGGCTATGCCCGCGCCATCCTGGAGGCCGCCCCCTGCACCCTCTGGGCGCTGGACCGCGACCCCGAGGCGATCGCCCGCGGCGCGGCGCTGGCCGCGGCCCATCCCGGCCGGCTGCACCTCATCGAGGGGCGCTTCGGCGACATGTTGGCCCTGCTGGCCGCCCGCGGCGTCACGCAGCTGGATGGCGTGGTGCTCGACCTCGGCGTCTCCTCCTTCCAGATCGACACCCCCGAGCGCGGCTTCTCCTTCCGCTTCGACGGCCCGCTGGACATGCGCATGGGCCGCACCGGCCCCACCGCGGCCGATCTGGTGAACACCCTGCCCGAGGCGGAACTGGCCGACCTGATCTGGGAATTCGGCGAGGAACGTTTCTCCCGCCGCGTGGCCCGCGCCATCATCAAGGCCAGGGGCGAGGCGCCCTTCACCACCACGCTGCAACTGGCCGAGGTGATCCGCCGCGCCGTGCCGCGCGACCCCTCGGGCATCCATGGCGCGACGCGCAGCTTCCAGGCGCTGCGCATCCGCGTGAATGACGAGCTGGGCGAGATCGAGCGCGCGCTGGAGCAGGCGATGCGGCTTCTCGCCCCGGGCGGGCGGCTGGTCATCGTCTCCTTCCATTCGCTGGAGGATCGGCTGGTGAAGCGCGCCTTCCAGAAGGCGGCGGGCCGCAGCCCCGGCAGCTCCCGCCATGATCCCAGCATGCTGTTGGCACCGCGGGGCCCAGCGCCCTACACCTTGCTGACTCCGCGCTCGATTCGCCCGGGCGCGGCCGAAACCGCCGCCAATCCACGCGCCCGCTCCGCGCATCTCCGTGCCCTGCAGCGTTCCCCGGAAAGCCACGCCGCATGATCCATCCGCTGACGCTCATCACCTTCGCCGCCTTCCTGGGCTCGGGCCTCTACGTCTTCCAGACGAAGGAGACGATGCGCAAGCTCGACCAGGAGCTGCGCGAGATCCGCCGCGAGACGGAGGCCGAGCGCAGCCGCACCCAGACGCTCTCGGCCGAATGGGCGCGGCTGAACGACCAGGACCGGCTGCGCCAGATGGCCGCCGCCCATCTGCGCCACATGCAGCCGATGGAGCCCACCCAGTTTCAGCGCATCGAGGATGCGCAGCGCCGCATGCCCCAGGCCGTGGCCTTCGCGCCCGTGCCCTCCGGCTTCCAGCGCCGCTCCGACGCGCCCTCGGCCCCGGGTGATGTGCTGATCTTCACCGCGGCGAGCCTGCGCCCCGCGCCGGAGCCCGTGGTCGTCGCCGCAGCACCGCCGCCCCCACCCGCACCCATCGCCGCTCCCGTGGCCGCGCCACCCCCCGCGCCGGTCGCTGCCGCCATTCCGACACCCGCTCCCGCGCCTGCCCCGGTTATCGCCGTGGCCGCCCCGCGCCCGGCCGAGCCGCCACGCCCCGCGCCGCGCCCGCGGCCCGAAGTGGCGGCGCTGCCGCCGATTGCGGCCCCCAGCCAGCCCGCACCGCGCCCGCAGCCGCCGGCGCAATTCGCACAAGAGGTCATGCGAGGGGGCGGCAACCTGCCCTCGCCCGTCTCGGCGCCGCCCTCGGCCATGCGGACCGCGCTGCATGTGCAGCCCGCCCCGGCCCAGGGCTCGCTGCTCGGCGGCGGCGCCGGCAGCCTGCCGCCCCCGGTGCCCTTCAACCGATGAGCGACCTCCCCCCGCCCTCCCCCGATTTTGTGCCGCATCCCCAGGCGGCCGCCCCCCGGCCCGAATCCAGCTCGCGCGCCATGGTCCGCGTGGCGGGGCAGCAGGCGCTGCACCAACGCCGCATGCAGGGTCGGCTGGTCGTGGCGGCGCTGGGCTTTGGCGTGCTCTTCCTGGCCGTCGGCGTGAAACTGACGGATGCGACCATCCTCTCGCCCATGCCTTCGCGCCTGGCCCAGGCGCCGCGCCTGCCGCCGGCCGAGCCGCCGGTCAGCCGCGCCCCCATCACCGACCGCAATGGCGAGGTGCTGGCCGTCACCGTGCGCGGCACCGCGCTCTATGCCCGCCCCGGCGAGATCGACAACCCCGCCCG
>JAIYDS010000265.1 GCA_027487385.1 Acetobacteraceae bacterium
GCCAAGGCGATGGATGAGGACACGCTGATCGTCTTCGCCATGAACGGCCAGCCCATCCCGCATATCCATGGCGCGCCGCTGCGCCTTCTGGTGCCGGGCTGGCCGGGCAGCCTCAGCCAGAAATGGCTCAACCGCATCTGGCTGCGGGACAAGCCGCATGACGGCGCGGGCATGGGCGGCACCTCCTATCGCGTGCCGGTGCGGCCGATCGTGCCGGGCAGCAACAACAATGGCGCCGATTTCCGGGACATGACGAGCATGCCGGTGCGCTCCATCCTCTCCTCCCATGCGCATGGCTCGCGCCTGGCGGCCGGCACGCGCAGCCTCGATTTGCGCGGCGCCGCCTGGGCCGGGGACCTCAGCGTGCGCGCGGTGGATGTGAGCGTGGATTTCGGCGCCACCTGGGCACCGATGCAACTGGCCGCCCCCGCCAACCGCCACGCCTGGCAGCGCTGGCAGGGCCGGGTCGCGCTGCCTTCGGACGGGTATTTCGAGATCTGGTACCGGGCGACCGACAGCCAGGGCCGGATGCAGCCCCATGCGCCGGCCAATTGGAACCCGCAGGGCTATGAGGCCAACCCCATCAGCCGCGCCGCGGTGCTGGTCGGCTGATGGTAAGGCTTTTGGCCTCGCGCCCGCTTCGCGCGCTGCCGGCGGACGAGCCGCGCCGCGGTGCTGGTCGGCTGATGCTGCGCTCGGCCTTCCTGGCGCTGGCCCTCATGGCCGGCGCCGCCGTGGCGCAGACCTCCAACCCGGCCGATGCGCCGGGCGGCGAGGACCCCTCCGTCCTGCCCGCCGGGAATGGGCAGGAGGAGGTGTTCTATGCCTGTACCGCCTGCCACAGCACCGCGATCATCCGCCGCAGCGCCTTCCCCCGCGCGCAGTGGGATGGGCTGATGGATTGGATGACGGAAAAGCACGGGATGAACCCGCTGGAGGGCGAGGAGCGCAAGCTCATCGTGGACTACCTGGCCCAGCATTTCGGCCCGCGAACGGCCCCCGCGCGGGGGCGCAACCCCTTCCTCAACTGATCGGGGCCCTATCCCATCCGCCGGGGCTTTGCGCTAAGCTGGTGACAGCCAGGAAAGAGCCGCCATGAACCAGCAATTGCCCCTGTTCCGCGCCGCCGCCCCGGATGATGCGCGGCGCGTGGCCTTGCTGAACGCCATCGAGCGCAAGCTGCTCTGGATCTCCGCCTGGATGATCCACCACGCCAACCACATCCGCCCCAACCGGGACGGGCTGAAGGTGGGCGGGCACCAGGCCTCCTGCGCCTCGGTCATCTCCATCCTCACGGCGCTGTATTTCGACATCCTGAAGCCGGCCGACCGCATCGCCATCAAGCCGCATGCCGGCCCGGTCTTCCACGCCATGAACCTGCTGCTGGGCCGCCAGAGCGCCGAGCGGCTCTCCACGCTGCGGCAATTCGGCGGCATCCAGCCCTATCCCTCCCGCATGAAGGATGGGGCGGAGGTGGATTTCTCCACGGGCTCGGTCGGGCTCGGGGTGGCGCTGACCAGCTTCGGCAGCCTGGTGCAGGATTATGTGCGGCTGAAGAAGCTGACGCCCGAGGGCCTGCCCGCCGGCCGCCATGTCGCCATCGTGGGCGATGCGGAGCTGGATGAGGGCAATATCTACGAGGCCCTGCTGGAGGGTTGGAAGCACGATATCCGCAATGTCTGGTGGGTGATCGACTACAACCGCCAGAGCCTGGATTCCGTGGTGCAGGACCGCCTCTTCGGCCGCATCGAGGGCCTGTTCCGCGACATGGGTTGGAATGTCGTCACGCTGAAATACGGCCGCAAGCTGCAGGCCGCCTTCGCCCGGCCGGGCGGTGAGGCGCTGCGCCGCTGGATCGATGACTGCCCCAACAGCCTCTACGCGGCGCTGACCTTCCAGGGCGGCGCCGCCTGGCGCGCGGCCCTGCTGGCAGAGTTGGGCCGGGAGGAGGGGGTGCGCGCCATCCTCGATCCGCTGAGCGATGACGAGTTGGCCGCGCTGATGAACAACCTCGGCGGCCACGACATCGAGACGCTGATGGAGGCCTTCCGCGCCCAGGATGCGGCGGGCGACCAGCCCACCTGCTTCATCGCCTATACGGTGAAGGGCATGGGCCTGCCCTTCGCCGGCCACAAGGACAATCACGCCGGGCTGATGACCAAGGAGCAGATGGAGGTGTTCCGCACCGCCATGAACATCCGCCCCGGCCATGAGTGGGATGAGTTCGAGGGGCTGGATTTCTCGCCCGAGGAAATGCGCGGCTTCATCGCCGGGATTCCCTTCGCGCAGCCGCTGACGCCGCAGGGGCGCCGGCTGGAATCACCGAAGATCCCCATCCCGGCGCTGCTGCCCACCCCGCGCGTGCCCGTCGGGCGCAAGCTTTCCACCCAGGCGGCCTTTGGCGAAATCCTGGCCGGGATCGGGCGCGGGGAGGGGGAATTCGCCCCCATGGCGCAGCGGATCGTCACCACCAGCCCGGATGTGACGGTTTCCACCAATCTCGGCCCCTGGGTGAATCGGCGCGGCATCTTTGACCGGCACCTCAAGAATGACGTGTTCCGCGATGCGAAGCTGGCTTCCGCGCAGCGCTGGGGCATGTCGCCCGAGGGGCAGCATGTGGAGCTCGGCATTGCCGAGCAGAACCTCTTCCTGGTGCTGGCGGCGCTGGGTCTGGCCGACCGGCTTTATGGCGCGCGGCTGCTGCCGATCGGCACGGTCTATGATCCCTTCGTCAATCGCGGCCTCGATGCGCTGATCTATGGCTGCTACATGGATGCCCGTTTTCTGCTGGTCAGCACGCCCTCCGGCCTGACGCTGGCGCCCGAGGGCGGGCAGCACCAATCGGTGAACACGCCGCTGATCGGCATGGCGCAGGATCGGCTGGCCGCCTATGAGCCCGCCTTTGCCGATGAACTCGCCATCCTGATGCGCCACGCCTTCGCGCATATGCAGGAGCCGGAAGGATCTTCCGTCTGGCTGCGGCTTTCCACCCGCGGGCTGTTGCAGCCGGAGCGGAAGCTGGACCCCGCGCAGGTGATCGCGGGCGGCTATTGGGTGACGCCGCCGGCGCCTGGGGCGCGCATCGCCATCGCCTATCAGGGGCCGATCGCGCCCGAGGCCATGGCCGCCTTCGAAACCCTGCGCGCCGAAGAGCCCGGGGCAGGCCTGCTGGCGGTGACCTCGCCCGACCGGCTGCACCAGGGCTGGCTGGATGCGCGGAAGCGCGCCCGCAGCGGACCGGGTGGCGCGCCCTCGCAGATCGAGACACTTCTGGCGCCGCTGGCGCCGGGGGCGGGAATCGTCACGCTGCTGGACGGGCATCCGGCGGCGCTGGACTGGATGGGCGGCGTGCGCGGGCACCGCGTGGCGGCGCTGGGCGTGGACCGCTTTGGCCAAGGAGGCGATATCCCGGCGCTTTATGCCGAATACGGGCTGGATGAAGCGGCGATCCTGGATGCCTGCGCGGAGTTGCTGCTGGGATAGATCGGGGCAGGAGGGGCACGCCGCGCCGCGTGATGGCCAACTCCTCGCCCTTCTCCACGCGGTCGGGCAGGGCGGAGAGATGGGCCTTGGTCTCGAAGGCGCCGATATGGGTGACCATGCGCGGTAAACTGGTTGGTCAACCAGTTGGCGTCCAGGAAAACGGCATCAGCATCGCATCCCGCTTCTGATAAAGCGGGTGCTTGGGGCTGCCATCGCCATTCACCCCGAAGCACATCGGCGTGATGCCCGCCCCTTGCAGCAACCCGGCCACCGCCGCCCCGCGCCCCATCAGCGCCCTGGGCGGCTGGCCCCAGGCCACCACCACCAGCGCGGCGCTGCGGGCATAATGCAGGATCATCGCGTCATTTTCCGCGCCCACGGGATCTCCCACCTCCAGCAGCCGCTTCTTGTCCGTCGCGCGATAGGCGAAGGCGTTGAGCATGACGAGGCCGGGCAGCCCCCAGCGATACCGCGCCCGGAAGACGCAGCCCGCCACCGTCGGGTCATCGGCGTCGAGATCGGCCGTCGAGGGGTTCATCCCGATGACCACGCCAAAGCCCGGCGTGCCGATGGGCTGGCCATCCCAGCGCCGCTCCAGCCACCAGCGCCAGCGCCGGCATTCCGAGAAAGCGGCCGCCGAGACGATGTCCGAGGCCAGCTTCAGGCGGACCTTGCCGCCGGGATCATGCGATTCCACCATGGGGCCAGTATTGGCGGGCCCTCGGGTTTCGGCTACACGCGCGGCTCTCCCTATGGCCACGCGGTCACGCGGGCGTGGTGGAATTGGCAGACACGCTGGATTTAGGTTCCAGTGGCGCAAGCCGTGGGGGTTCAAATCCCTCCGCCCGCACCACTTGGCCAGGTCACGCAACGCATGAACGGAATCACTTATTATGCAGGTCACTGAGGTCGCGAACGAAGGGCTCAAGCGGGCCTATAATGTGGTGGTTCCCGCGACGAGCATCGCCGCCCAGAAGGACAAGCGCCTGGCGGAACTCGCCAAGGACATGAAGATGCCGGGCTTCCGCCCCGGCAAGGTGCCGCAGAAGGTGGTGCTGGCCCGCTACGGCCAGGCCGTGATGGGCGAAGTGCTGGAAGCCTCGGTCCAGGAAGCCACCAGCAAGGTGGTGACCGACAACAACCTCCGCCCCGCGCTGCAGCCCAAGATCGAGCTGGTGAATTTCGCGGATGGCGCCGACCTCGAATTCCGCATGGATGTGGAAATCCTGCCCACCATCCCGATGCCCGATTTCGCCGGCATCAGCCTGACGCGCCTCAAGGCTGCCCCGGGCGATGCGGAGGTGAACGCCGCGCTGGACAATATCGCGCGCCGCCAGGCCAGCCTGGAAGAGGTCGAAGCCCGCGCCGCCGTGAAGGGCGAGGTGCTGGTCTGTGATTTCGTCGGCCGCATTGGCGGTGAGGAATTCCAGGGCGGTGCCGCGACCGACATGCCGATCGAAGTGGCCGGCCCCGGCTTCATCCCCGGCTTCACCGAGCAGCTGGAAGGCCTGGCCCCGGGCGAAGAGCGCGTCATCAAGGTGAGCTTCCCGGCCGAATACGGCTCGGCCGACCTGGCCGGCAAGGATGCCGAATTCACGGTCACGGCCAAGGCGCTGAAGACCTATGCCAAGCCCGCCATGGATGACGAGCTGGCGAAGAAGCTCGGCCTGGAGAGCTTCGAGAAGCTGCGCGAGGTGATCCTGGAAAGCCTGCAGCGCGAGTATGACGGCCAGAGCCGCATGGCGCTCAAGCGCAAGCTGCTGGACGCGCTCGCCGAGCGCGCCAGCTTCGAAGTGCCCGAGGGCATGGTGGAAAACGAGTTCAAGCAGATCTGGGAGCGCGTCGAGGCCGACATGAAGGCTGGCAAGCTCGATGGCGAGGATGCCGGCAAGGATGAGGCCACGCTGAAGGCCGAGTACCGCGCCATCGCCGAGCGCCGCATCCGCCTGGGCCTGCTGCTCTCCGAGATCGGCACCACCAACAACATCACGGTGACGCGCGAGGAGCTGGGCAACGCGATGCGCGCCGAGGTGCAGCGCTATCCGGGCCAGGAAAAGCAGGTTTTCGATTTCTTCCAGAAGAACCCGCAGGCGCTGGAAAACCTCCGCTCCCCGATCTTCGAGGAGAAGGTGGTGGATTTCATGCTCGAGCTCGCCAAGGTCGAGGAGGAGACGGTCTCCCCCGAGAAGCTGGCCGAGGCCGCCCAGCAGATCTGATCCGGACGGGGAGGGGGGATTTGCGCCCCCCTCTTTCCTTGGGCGCCTCTCTGCCCACATGCTGTGCCTGACCGAGGGGCCGGGGCACGATTCGCCCGGCCTTAACCAGGCCGTGCCCATCCTGGGGCGGACCTCAGAAGATGGGAATTCGAGACGTGCGCTATGTCGGTACCCAGGACCGCGATCCTGTTGAAATCTATAACAACTCCCTCGTTCCCATGGTGGTGGAGCAATCCAGCCGCGGTGAGCGCGCCTATGATATTTACTCGCGCCTGCTGAAGGAGCGGATCATTTTCCTGACCGGCGCGGTCTATGATCAGGTTTCCTCGCTGATCTGCGCCCAGCTGCTGTTCCTGGAAAGCGAGAATCCGAACAAGGAAATCTCCTTTTACATCAACAGCCCGGGCGGTGTGGTCAGCGCGGGCCTTGCGATCTACGACACGATGCAGTTCATCCGCAGCCCGGTCAGCACGCTGTGCCTCGGCATGGCGGCCTCCATGGGCTCGCTGTTGCTGACGGCCGGCGCCAAGGGCAAGCGCTATGCGCTGCCGAATGCCCGCGTCATGGTCCACCAGCCCTCCGGCGGCGCCCAGGGCCAGGCGACCGATATCGAGATTCAGGCGCGTGAGATCCTGGAACTTCGGAAGCGTTTGAACCAAATCTATGTCACCCACACCGGTCAGCCGGTCGAGGCGATCGAGGCCAAGCTGGAGCGTGACAGCTACATGTCGGCCGAGGAGGCCCGGGACTGGGGCCTGATCGACCAGGTGGTGGACAAGCGCCCCGCCACGCCCGAGCCCGCGAAAATCTGATTTTCTTGGGTCAAGTTTAGGGTTTGATGGGTCAGGATGGGCGTCCAGGGTCCCCCCGGGACGCTCCACTTCCCTTGAAGCCCCCGGGGAGGCTAGATTCCCGGGTCACGAGTTTGCAACGCGGGCTGAGAGCGGACAGCCGGGTCCCTACCAGCCGCGAGGAGTGCGCATGAGCAAGTCTGGCGACAGCAAGAATACCCTTTACTGCTCCTTCTGCGGCAAGTCGCAGCACGAGGTGCGCAAGCTCATCGCGGGCCCGACCGTCTTCATCTGCGATGAATGCGTGGAACTCTGCATGGATATCATCCGTGAAGAGCACAAGACGCACATGGTGAAGACGCGCGATGGCGTGCCGACTCCCAAGGAGATCTGCAAGGTCCTCGACGATTACGTGATCGGCCAGGAGCACGCGAAGAAGGTGCTCGCGGTGGCGGTGCACAACCACTACAAGCGCCTGGCCGCGGTCGCGAAGAACAATGATGTCGAGATCGCCAAGTCCAACATCATGCTGATCGGGCCCACCGGCTCCGGCAAGACGCTGCTGGCCCAGACGCTGGCGCGGATTCTCGACGTGCCCTTCACCATGGCGGATGCGACGACGCTGACCGAGGCCGGCTATGTGGGCGAGGATGTGGAGAACATCATCCTCAAGCTGCTGCAGGCGGCCGACTACAATGTCGAGCGGGCGCAGCGCGGCATCGTCTATATTGACGAAGTGGACAAGATCTCCCGCAAGTCGGACAACCCCTCCATCACGCGGGATGTCTCGGGCGAGGGCGTGCAGCAGGCCTTGCTGAAGATCATGGAGGGCACCGTCGCCTCCGTGCCGCCGCAGGGCGGGCGCAAGCATCCGCAGCAGGAATTCCTGCAGGTGGACACGACGAATATCCTCTTCATCTGCGGTGGCGCCTTCGCTGGGCTGGAGCGGATCATCGGCGCGCGCGGCAAGGGCTCGGGCATCGGCTATGGCGCCGAGGTCCGCAGCCCCGAGGATCGCCGCATGGGCGCCGTGCTGCGCGAGGTGGAGCCCGAGGATCTGCTGAAATTCGGCCTGATCCCGGAATTCATCGGCCGCCTGCCCGTCGTCGCCACGCTGGAGGATCTGGATGAGAAGGCCCTCATCGAGATTCTGACGCGGCCGAAGAACGCCCTGCTGAAGCAGTATCAGCGCCTGTTCGAGATGGAGGGCGCCAAGCTCACCTTCACCGAGGATGCGCTGAAATCCGTCGCCACCCGCGCCATCCAGCGCAAGACCGGCGCCCGCGGGCTGCGCTCCATCATGGAGCAGATCCTGCTGACCACCATGTTCGAGCTTCCGGGCCTGAACGATGTGGAGGAGGTGGTGGTCAACCGCGAAGTGGCCGAGGTGCGCGCGCAACCGCTCTTCATCTACGGCGAGAAGGCCGCCGAACAAAGCTCCGCCTGAGCCGGGGGCAGGGTGAGGGGGCGGCTTGTTTGCCGTCCCTTCATGACCAAGTAGTGAAATCAACCGTGGCTCCGGGTGAGCGTGCCGAATTCGGGCGCCTGCCCCGCCGACTGTCCCAGTGAGGTCCTTATGACGGAAACCATTCGCGGCGAGTTACTCCCCGTCCTGCCGCTGCGGGATATCGTGGTGTTTCCCCACATGATCGTGCCGCTCTTCGTCGGACGCGAGAAATCCGTGCGCGCGCTGGAAGCAGTGATGCGCGAGGACAAGCAGATCCTCCTCGTCGCGCAGAAGAACGCCCTGCAGGACGACCCCGGCGCCAAGGACCTCTTCGAAACCGGCACCGTCTCCACCGTTCTCCAGCTTCTCAAGCTGCCCGATGGCACGGTGAAGGTGCTGGTCGAAGGCGGCCGCCGCGCGAAGATCGTCGGCTTCAAGGAGACCGACAGCTATTTCGAGGCCTTCACCGAAACCGTCCCCGAGACGGCCTCGGAGAAGCGCGAGGTCGAGGCGCTGATGCGCACCGTGGTCTCGCAATTCGAGAGCTATATCAAGCTCAACAAGAAGATCGCGCCCGAGGTGCTGGTCTCGATCAACCAGATCGAGGATGCCGGCAAGCTCGCGGATACGGTGGCGAGCCATCTCTCCATCAAGATCCCTGAAAAGCAGGAACTGCTCGAAATCGCCTCGGTCGCAGCGCGTCTGGAGCGCGTCTTCTCGCATATGGAAGGCGAGATGAGCGTGCTGCAGGTCGAAAAGCGCATCCGCAGCCGCGTGAAGCGGCAGATGGAGAAGACCCAGCGCGAATACTACCTGAACGAGCAGATGAAGGCGATCCAGAAGGAGCTGGGCGAGGGCGAGGACGGCAAGGACGAGACCGCCGAGATCGAGGCCAAGATCAAGGCCACGAAGCTCACCAAGGAAGCCCATGACAAGGCGATGGCGGAGCTGAAGAAGCTGCGCACCATGTCGCCCATGTCGGCCGAGGCGACGGTGGTGCGCAACTACCTCGACTGGATCCTGAGCATCCCCTGGAAGAAGCGCAGCGTCGTCCGCCGCGACATCGTGGCCGCCGAGAAGGTGCTCGACGCCGACCATTATGGCCTGGAGAAGGTCAAGGAACGGATTATCGAGTATCTGGCGGTGCAGTCGCGCAGCAAGAAGATCCGCGGTCCGATTCTCTGCCTGGTGGGGCCGCCTGGCGTGGGCAAGACCTCGCTCGGCAAGTCCATCGCGAAAGCCACCGGGCGCAACTTCGTCCGCATGTCGCTGGGCGGCGTGCGCGATGAGGCCGAGATCCGTGGCCACCGGCGGACCTATATTGGCTCCATGCCGGGCAAGGTCATCCAGGGCATGAAGAAGGCCAAGACCAGCAACCCGCTCTTCCTGCTGGACGAGATCGACAAGCTCGGCGCCGATTGGCGCGGCGACCCGTCCAGCGCGCTGCTGGAGGTGCTGGACCCCGAGCAGAACGGCACCTTCGCCGATCACTACCTGGAGGTGGATTACGACCTCTCGGATGTGATGTTCATCACGACCGCCAATTCGCTGCGCATGCCCCAGCCCCTGCTGGACCGCATGGAGATCATCCGCATCCCGGGCTACACCGAGGATGAGAAGGTGCAGATCTCCAAGCGCCACCTCATGCCCAAGGTGACTGAGGCGAACGGCCTGAAGCCCGCGGAGTGGTCGCTGACGGACGAAGCCCTGCTGGACCTCGTGCGCTACTACACGCGCGAGGCCGGCGTGCGGAACCTGGAGCGCGAGTTGGGCGGCCTGGCGCGCAAGGCGGTGAAGGAGATCGTCTCGGCCAAGGCCAAGAAGGTCGCCATCACGCGCAAGAACCTCGAGAAATATGCGGGCGTGAAGAAGTTCCGCTATGGCGAGGCCGAGAGCGAGGACATGGTGGGCGTCGTCACGGGCCTCGCCTGGACCGAGGTGGGGGGCGAGATCCTCTCCATCGAGAGCGTGGTGGTGCCCGGCAAGGGCAACATCAAGCCGACGGGCCAGCTGGGCGATGTGATGAAGGAATCGGTCAGCGCGGCACTCTCCTATGTGCGGTCGCGCTCCATCACCTTCGGCATCAAGCCGACGCTCTTCGAGAAGCGCGACATCCATGTGCATGTCCCTGAAGGGGCCACGCCCAAGGATGGCCCTTCCGCGGGCGTGGCGATGGCCACCAGCATCATCTCCGTGCTGACGGGCATCCCCGTCCGGCGCGAGGTGGCGATGACGGGCGAGATCACGCTGCGTGGCCGCGTGCTGCCGATCGGCGGCCTGAAGGAGAAGCTGCTGGCGGCCCTGCGTGCGGGGATCACCACGGTCTTCATCCCGAAGGACAATGAAAAGGACCTGGCGGATATCCCGGACA
>JAIYDS010000129.1 GCA_027487385.1 Acetobacteraceae bacterium
ACCTGCCAGAAGGCCATGCTGCCGCAGATGGCGGCCAGCGCCATGCAGACCACGGTGGACCACATCGCCGCGCGGTCGCCGATCCAGCGGCCGAAGAAGCCGCTGATGCAGGCGCCCAGCAGGGGAAAGAAGATGGCTCCGACGAACATCGGGTCAGCCTTTCAGCGCCGAGACATCATCAACTTCGATGCTGCCGCGGTTTCGGTAATAGATGACGACGATGGCCAGCCCGATGGCGGCCTCGGCGGCCGCGACGGTCAGGATGAACATGGCGAAGACCTGGCCGGTCAGATCATCCAGCCGGGAGGAGAAGGCCACGAAGTTCAAATTCACCGCGAGCAGGATGAGCTCCACGCTCATCAGGATAACGATGACGTTCTTGCGGTTCATGAAGATCCCGAAGACGCCGAGCACGAAGAGGATGGCGCCCACCGAGAGGTAGTGGCCGAGACCGATGGTCAGCATCAGTGGTGCCCTCCATGCTCAACCTGCTTAGGCGCCGGCTTCTCCGGCGGCGGCAGCGGGCGAAGGATCTCCTCGCGCCGGATGCCAGCACCGATGGCGGGCTGGGCCATCACCACCTCGGAGGAACGCGCGATCTGCTCCGCGATATTCTGGCGCTTGGCGGTCGGCTTGTCGCGCAGGGTCAGCACGATGGCGCCGATCATGGCGACCAGCAGGATCAGCCCCGAAGCCTGGAACAGATAGATGTAGTCCGTGTAGATGATCCGCCCGAGCGCCTCGGTGTTGGAGACGCCGGCCGGCGTCGGCGAAAGCCGCAAATCACCGACATCGGCCGCAAAGCGCCAGGCGCCCAGCACCAGCAGCAATTCCAGGAAGAGGATGCCGCCAATGACGGCGCCCACCGGCGCATAGCGCTGGAAGCCTTCGCGCAGCTGCACGAAATCCACATCCAGCATCATCACGACGAAGAGGAAAAGCACCGCGACCGCGCCGACATAGACGATGACCAGGATCATCGCCAGGAACTCGGCGCCGGCGATCAGGAAGAGCGCCGCCGCGTTGAAGAAGGCGAGGATGAGATACAGCACCGAATAAACGGGGTTGCGCGACGTCACCACCATCACCGCCGAGGCGATGAGGATGAAGGCGAAAAGGTAGAAGGCGAGGCCGGCGATCATCGGTAGGGCGCATCCAGTTCGAGACGCTTGGCGAGAAGGCTCTCCCACCGATCGCCATTCGCGAGCAGGCGGTCCTTGTCGTACATCAGCTCTTCGCGCGTTTCCGTCGCGAATTCGGCGTTCGGGCCTTCGACGATGGCATCCACCGGGCAGGCTTCCTCGCAGAGCCCGCAATAGATGCACTTCGTCATGTCGATGTCATAGCGCGTGGTGCGGCGGGAGCCGTCTTCGCGCGGTTCGGCCTCGATGGTGATGGCCTGGGCGGGGCAGACCGCCTCGCACAGCTTGCAGGCGATGCAGCGTTCCTCGCCATTGGGATAGCGGCGCAGCGCGTGCTCGCCCTTGAAGCGCGCCGAGAGGGGCGTCTTCTCATAGGGGTAGTTCAGCGTCGCCTTGCGGCTGAAGAATTGCTTGAGCGTCAGCCACATGCCGCCGACCAGCTCGGCCAGCAGGAAGGCGCGCGCGAAGCGATCAAGACCGGTCATGCGGGGAGCAACCCTGTCAGCTTGAGGAAAGCGGCTGTGAGCACGAGCCAGAGCAGGCTGAACGGAAGAAACACCTTCCAGCCCAGCCGCATCAGCTGGTCATAGCGGTAGCGCGGGAAGGTCGCGCGCACCCAGATGAAGACGAAGAGGAGTGCGGCCACCTTCAGCGCGAACCAGATCGGCCCCGGGATCCAGTTCAGCGGCGCGATGTCCAGCGGCGGATACCACCCCCCGAGGAAGAGGATTGTCGTCAGCGCCGACATCAGGATCATGTTCGCGTATTCGCCGAGGAAGAACAGCGCGAAGCTCATCGAGCTGTATTCGACGAAGAAGCCCGCCACCAGCTCGCTCTCGCCCTCCGGAAGGTCGAAGGGCGCGCGGTTGGTTTCCGCCAGCGTGCTGATGAAGAAGATCACGAACATCGGGAAGAGCGGAATGACGAACCAGAGATTTTCCTGCGCGCGCACGATCTCCGTCAGGTTCAGCGAGCCCACGCAGAGCAGCACGGTCACGATGACGAAACCCATGCTGACTTCGTAGGAAACCATCTGCGCCGCCGAGCGCAGCGCGCCCAGGAAGGCGTATTTCGAGTTGGACGCCCAGCCCGCAATGATGATGCCGTAGACGCCCAGCGAGGAGATGGCGAAGAGGTAGAGGATGCCAACATTGATGTCCGCGATCGCCCAGCCATCGTTTACCGGGATCACCGCCCAGGCCAGCATGGCGAGCACGAAGGTGAGCATCGGCGCGAAGATAAAGAGCCCGCGCGAGGCTCCGGAAGGAATGATGGTCTCCTTCATCAGCATCTTGATGGCATCGGCGAAGGGCTGGCCCAGGCCGAAGGGCCCGACCACATTGGGCCCGCGCCGCATCTGCATGGCGCCCAGCACCTTGCGCTCGGCCCAGGTGAGGTAGGCGACGGCGATCAGCACCGGCACCAACAGCGCCAGCGTCTGCGCCACGGTCAGCGCCAGCACGCCGACGGGAGAGGTGAGAAAATCCGTCATGCGCTCACTCCGCTGCCAGCGCGGGACGCAGATAGGTCGCCGCGCACTCGGCCATGGTGGAGCTGGCGCGCGTGATCGGATCCACCTGCCAATAGTTGCGGATCGGCAGGCCGAAGGGCGCATCGCTCAGCGCACCCGCCGCTTCCGGACCGGCATCATCCGTGCAGCCCGGCAGCGGCGCCTGGTCGAGCCGCGCGAAAACCGGATGCGCGGCGGCCATCTCGGCCCGCAGCGCCTCAAGCGTGTCAAACGGCAGCGTCACACCGAGGAATTGCGAGGCGGCGCGGATGATGCGCCAATCCTCCCGCGCCTCGCCCGGTGGCGGCACGGCCATGCGGCCGCGCTGAACGCGGCCTTCCGTGTTGACGTAGGTGCCGTCCTTTTCCGTGTAGGCGGCCCCCGGCAGGATCACATCGGCCCGCGCGGCCGCCGCCTCGCCATGATGGCCCTGGTAGATCACGAAGGTGCCGGGCTGGATGCGCGACACGTCAAAGCCATCCGCCCCCAGTAGCCAGAGCGCGTCCACCCCGCCCGCCAGCATGCCGGCCATATCGAGCCCACCCTCACCCGGCACGAAGCCGAGGTCGAGGGCCGCCACCTGGCCACCAAACTGATGCAGGATGTTGAAGCCGTGCCAATCCTCGCGCAGCGCTTCCGCGCCCTTGGCGAGCTCCCAGGCAGCGGCGAGGACGGCAGCACCATCGTCCCGCGCCAGCGCGCCACGGCCAAGGATGACCATCGGCTTGCTGGCCCCCGCGAGGAACTCCGCACCCGCAGCGAAATCCGCCGGGCCATGGCCCAGATGCGTCGCGGGATAGGTGAGGTCCGCCCCCTCCCCGATCACGCCCACGCGCATGCCGCCGGCCACCCAGCGCTTGCGGATGCGCGCATTGATCACCGGGGCCTCGACGCGCGTATTACTGCCAATGATGAGGATGGCATCCGCCTCCTCGATCCCGGCGATGCTGGAATTGAACAGGTAGTAGTCGGGGCGCGAGGCATCGAGCTTCGCGCCATCCTGCCGCGCATCCAGGTTCGTGCTGCCCATGGCGGCCAGCATGGATTTCAGCGCGAAGAGGCTCTCCGCATCCAGCGTATCGCCGGCGATGGCGCCGATGCTGCGGCCGCGCACATTCTGCACGATGGCACCAAAGGCCTCAGCCCAGCTGGCGGGCTTCAGCACGCCGTCACGACGCACCCAAGGGCGATCCAGCCGCTTGCGCTTCAGACCATCGAAGGAGAAGCGCGAACGGTCGCCCAGCCACTCCTCGTTCACATCGTCATTCACGCGCGGCAGCATGCGCAGCACCTCGCCGCCGCGCACATCGATGCGGATGGAGGCACCGGTCGCGTCCAGCACATCCACGCTGTCCGTCTTGGCGAGCTCCCACGGGCGCGACACGAAGGCATAGGGCCGGCTGGTCAGCGCGCCCACGGGGCAAAGATCAATCAGATTGCCGGAAAGCTCGCTGCTCAGCGCCTTCTCGACATAGGTGCCGACTTCCATGTTCTCGCCGCGGCCGGTGGCACCCATCTCCGGCACGCCGGCCACTTCGGCGGCGAAGCGGATGCAGCGCGTGCAATGGATGCAGCGATTCATGACCGTCTTGATGAGCGGCCCGATGTTCTTGTCTTTGACCGAGCGCTTCTGCTCCTGATAGCGGCTGCCATCCTTGCCGTAGGAGACGGCCTGGTCCTGCAGGTCGCACTCGCCGCCCTGGTCACAGATCGGGCAATCGAGCGGATGGTTGATCAGCAGGAATTCCATCACGCCGCGCCGCGCATTGCGCACCACCGGCGTGTCGGTGAAGACCTTCATGCCGTCCATCACGGGATAGGCGCAGGAGGCGACGGGCTTGGGCGCCTTCTCCACCTCCACCAGGCACATGCGGCAATTGCCGGCGACCGAGAGGCGCTCGTGATAGCAGAAGCGTGGGATTTCCTTGCCCGCGGCCTCGCAGGCCTGGAGCACGGAAGCGCCGTTGGGGACTTCGACCTCGATGCCGTCAATGGTGACCTTGGCCATCGCGCTTACTCCGCCGCCATCGGAAGGTTGTTCCGCGCCTTATAGGCCGCGATCCGCTCCTCCATCATCGGCCGGAAATGCCGGATCAGCCCCTGCACCGGCCAGACGCCGCCATCGGCCAGCGCGCAGATGGTGTGCCCTTCGATCTGCCGCGTCACCTGCTCCAGCACGTCGATCTCCTCGATCTCGGCGCGGCCTTCGACCATGCGCAGCATCACGCGGTTCACCCAGCCCATGCCCTCGCGGCAGGGCGTGCATTGGCCGCAGCTCTCATGCTTGTAGAAGGCGGAGAGGCGCTGGATCGCCTTGATCAGGTCGGTGGACTTGTCCATCACAATGACGCCGGCCGTGCCCAGGCCCGTCTTGTGCTCGCGCAGCGCGTCGAAATCCATCAGCACATCGTCGCACACGGATTTCGGGATCATCGGGGTGGAAGACCCACCCGGGATCACCGCCAGCAGATTGTCCCAGCCGCCGCGCACGCCACCGGCATAGCGGTCGATCAATTCGCGCAGCGGGATGCTCATCTCGGCTTCCACATTGCACGGCTTGTTCACATGGCCTTGCAGGCAGAAGATCTTGGTGCCGGAATTCTTCGGCCGCCCAAAGCTGGAAAACCAGGAGGCGCCACGCCGCAGGATGGTCGGCACCACCGCGATGGTCTCGACATTGTTCACCGTGGTCGGGCAGCCATAGAGGCCGACAGCGGCCGGAAATGGCGGCTTGAGCCGCGGCATGCCCTTCTTGCCCTCGAGGCTCTCGATCAGCGCCGTCTCTTCGCCGCAGATATAGGCGCCGGCGCCGCGATGCACGAAGACGTCGAAATCATAGCCCGAGCCGCAGGCATTCTTGCCGATCAGGCCGGCGTCATAAGCCTCGTCAATCGCGGCCTGCAGCACCTGGATCTCGTTGTAGTATTCACCGCGCACGTAGATGTAGGCGGCCACCGCCCCCATCGCAAAACCCGCGACCAGGCAGCCCTCGACCAGCTTGTGCGGATCATGGCGAAGGATGTCGCGGTCCTTGCAGGTGCCAGGCTCGCTCTCATCGCCATTGACGACGAGGTAGGAGGGGCGGCCCTCGATCGGCGCCTTGGGCATGAAGGACCACTTCATGCCGGTCGGGAAGCCGGCGCCGCCGCGCCCGCGCAGGCCGGAATTCTTCACCTCCTCGATCAGCGCGTCGCGCCCCTTGGAGAGCAGATCCTTCGTCCCGTCCCAATCGCCCCGCATGCGGGCGGCGGCCAGGTTCCAGGGCTGCGTGCCGTAGAGATTGGTGAAGATGCGGTCCTTGTCGGAGAGTGCCATGTCTCAGTCCTCCGCCCCGTTCAGCACTTGCGGCCCACCCACCGGTGCCGAGGTCTGCCGCCCGATCATCGAGCCGGGCTTCGGCCGCTCGCCGCGCTTCAGCGCCTCGATCAGCTTCACCGTGCTGTCGTAATCCATGTCCTCGTAGTAATCGTCATCCACCTGCAGGATCGGCGCGTTCACGCAGCCGCCCAGGCATTCGACTTCCGTCAGCGTGAAATTGCCATCCGCGCTGGTATCGCCATAGCCCTTGAGATGCCCCGCATCCTTGCAGGCGCGCAGCACGTCATCTGAGCCGCGCAGCCAGCAGGGCGTGGTGCCGCAGACCTGCAAATGGAAGCGGCCGATCGGCTTGGTGTTGTACATGAAGTAGAAGGTCGCGACCTCATAGACGCGCATCGGTGCCATGCCGAGCCGCTCAGCGATCACGTCCATGGCAATGCGCGGCACCCAGGCGGAGCCGGTTTCCCGCCCCATCTGCTTCTGCGCGATGTAGAGCAGCGGCATCACGGCGCTCGCCTGCTTGCCCGCGGGATAGCGCGGCAGCACCTTGGCGATTTGCGCTTCGCTCTCGGCGTCGAAGGTAAAGGAGGTGGGCTCGCTCATGGGGCTACAGCTTCTGCACGAA
>JAIYDS010000257.1 GCA_027487385.1 Acetobacteraceae bacterium
CATATTGCTGCCGGGCATTGCCGTTCTGGAAATCGGTGCGGCCGGTGCCGCGGATCAGCAGCGTGTCGCCGGTGAAGACGCGGTCGGCCATGGTGAAGCTGTAGCTGTCATCGGTGTGGCCGGGCGTGTAGATGACGCCGAGCCGGATGCCCTCGATCTCCAGCCGGTCGCCATCGGAGACGCGCATGGAGACGACGTCCACGCCGCTTTGCTCGCCCATGACGGTGATGCATTTCGTGTGGTCGCGCAGGGCGCCGAGGCCGGTGATGTGGTCGGCATGGAGGTGGGTGTCCACCGCCTTCACCAGCTTGAGGTCCAGCTCCTCGATGAGCTTGAGGTAGCGGTCCACCCGTTCCAGCACGGGATCAATGATCAGCGCCTCGCCGCCCGCCCGGCTGGCGAGGAGGTAAGTGTAGGTGCTGGAGGTGCTGTCGAAGAGTTGCCGAAAGATCATGCCGTCCTCCCCTTTTGGTGGAGGATAGCACGAAGCCGGAGATGCAAGAACCTGAGGTTCTTGCCGGGGGCCCGGGGGCAGAGCCCCCGGTCTTTCCTCAGGCCGCCTTGGCCATCCTGCGGTACTGCGTCAGCAGGAACTCGGTATACCCGTTGGCCTGCTTGGCGCCTTCGAGCACGAGCGCGCAGGCCGCCTTGAAGGCCACGCCGTCGAAGCCCGGCGCCATCGGCGTATAGGCGGCGTCGCCGGCATTCTGCTTGTCCACGATGGCGGCCATGCGCTTCATGGTTTCCATCACCTGCGCCTCGGTCACGATGCCATGGCGCAGCCAATTGGCGATGTGCTGGGCGGAGATGCGCAGCGTCGCGCGGTCTTCCATCAGGCCGACATCATGGATGTCCGGCACCTTGGAGCAGCCCACACCCTGGTCCACCCAGCGGACCACGTAGCCCAGGATGCCCTGGGCGTTGTTGTCCAGTTCGGCCTGCAGGTCGGAGGCGGGCCAGTTGGTGTTGCTGGCGACGGGGATGGCCAGCAGGTCGGTCAATTGGCCGCGGCGGCCGCCGGCGAAGATCTCGGCCTGGCGGGCGGCCACATCCACTTGGTGGTAATGCAGCGCATGCAGCGTGGCGGCGGTGGGGGAGGGGACCCAGGCGGTGTTGGCGCCGGCCTTGGGGTGGCCCACCTTCTGCTCCAGCATGGCGGCCATGGCATCGGGCATGGCCCACATGCCCTTGCCGATCTGCGCGCGGCCGCGCAGGCCGCAAAGCAGGCCGATATCCACGTTCCACTCCTCATAGGCCTTGATCCAGGCCGTGCCGCGCATGTCGTTCTTGCGGATCATGGCGCCGGCTTCCATCGAGGTGTGGATCTCGTCGCCCGTGCGGTCCAGGAAGCCCGTGTTGATGAAGGCGACACGGTCCGCCGCCTCCTTGATGCAGGCCTTGAGGTTCACCGTGGTGCGGCGCTCCTCATCCATGATGCCCATCTTCAGCGTGGCCTGGGGCAGGCCGAGGATCTGCTCGACGCGGCCGAAAAGCTCGACGGCCCAGGCCACTTCGGCGGGGCCGTGCATCTTGGGCTTCACGATATAGACGCTGCCGGTGCGGCTGTTGCGCCGGGCGCCGCGCAGGTCATGCAGGGCGATGGTGGCGGTGATCAGCGCGTCCAGGATGGTCTCGGGCACCTCGGCGCCGTTCCAGGTGACGGCGTCGGTCATCATGTGGTGGCCGACATTGCGCACCAGCATGACGGAGCGGCCGGGCAGGGTCAGCGTGCCGCCGCCGGCCGCGGTGTAGCTGCGGTCCTCGTTCAGGCGGCGGGTGATGGTCTTGCCGCCCTTCTCCAGATCGGCCGAGAGGGTGCCGTTCATCAGGCCGAGCCAGTTGCGATAGACATCCACCTTGTCCGCCGCATCCACGGCGGCGACGCTGTCCTCGCAATCCTGGATGGTGGTCAGGGCCGCTTCCAGAACGAGGTCGGCCACACCCGCCGCATCCTCGCGGCCGATCGGGTGGTTGCGGTCGATGCGCAGCTCCAGATGCAGGCCGTGATGCACGAAGAGCAGGGCGGAGGGGGAGGCGGCCTCACCCACATAGCCCAGGAATTGCGCGGGGTTGCGCAGCGGAACCGCGCCGCCGCCCTGCAGCGCGACGGAGAGCGCACCCTCCTTCACCTGGTACTTCAGCGCCTCGGCATGGCCGGCGCCCATCAGCGGCACGGCTTGGTCCAGGACCTTGCGCGCGAAGGCGACGACCTTGGCGCCGCGGGCCGGATTGTAGCCCTTGCCCCGCTCGGCGCCGTCGGCCTCCGAGATGGCATCGGTGCCGTAGAGCGCGTCATACAGGCTGCCCCAGCGGGCATTGGCGGCGTTCAGCGCATAGCGGGCATTGTTGACCGGCACCACAAGCTGCGGGCCGGCGACGGCGCCCAGTTCGGGGTCCACATTGGCGGTGGTGACGGCGAAATCGGCGGGCTCGGGCAGCAGGTAGCCGATTTCGCGCAGGAAACCCTCATAGGCCTCCGCGTTGATGGGCTTCTCGGCATGCTCGCGGTGCCAGGCGTCGATGCGGGCCTGCAATTCGTCCCGCTTGGCCAGAAGGGCGGCGTTGCGGGGGGCGAAATCGGCCAGCAGCCCGGAGAGGCCGGCCCAGAAGGCTTCGGCCGTGACGCCCGTGCCCGGCAGGGCCTCGGTCTCGATGAAGGACTTCAGGGCGGGCGCGACGACGAGGCTCATCCACTTAACTCCGGTAAGGAACTGTCGCGCGCGGTTTACGCCAAAGATGGTGCGATGCGAAAGAGGGCCGCCGTCACGCCGGACGGCGGCCCCGCCAAGTGTCAGCGGTCCAGGACAGCCCGGTCATTCTTGGCGACCAGGCTGCGGAAATGCGGCTCCATCTCGGCATCGCTCAGGCCGAAGGCCTCGGCGTATTGGCGCACCAGGGCCTGCTCCTCGGGCTCGGCCTCGCCATCGGACATGGCGCTGTCGATCATGTTCAGCAGGATGCAGAGCTTCTGCGCGTGGTTCAGCTTCGGCGCCACCTCCGCCAGGAATTCGGCCGGGGCCTTGGCGCGCGCGTATTTCACGCAGGCGTCCAGATTGGCGCGGGTGGCATTGGGGCCGAGCACGGAAAACAGGTGGGCGATCTCCTCCTGGTCCATCTCGCCATCGGCGCCCATGCAATGCACGAGGGAGACGACAAGCGCGTTGCGGGGCGTGAGGTCGAGGCTGGCCTGGCTCTTGAACATGCCGAACATGGGCGGATTCTCCATCGGGTGGTGGGGAATTCCGCGCATGGGCCAAAGATGACATTTTGTCCATACGGTGCGCTGTCGATTTCACCGGAGTGTCTTGCGGCGCGGGCCAGCGCATTGGAGCATGCCGCCCGAAACGCCTCAGGAAATCGCACATGACCCTTCCTCCGCATGTCTCGCAGCATTGGATCATCCGCAAGCCGGCCGCCCGTGGTGAGGGCGGAATGGTCGCCAGCCAGTCGCGCGATGCGGCGGAAGCCGGGGCGGAGATCCTGCGCGCGGGCGGCACGGCGGCGGATGCGGCGGTGGGGGCGGCCTTCGCGCTCGCCACGGTGGAGCCCTGGAACAGCGGCCTGGGCGGCATCGGCTTCACCCAGGTGATGAAGCCGGGCGGCCCGGCCGAGACCTTCGATTTCGGTCCTGTGGCGCCGCGCGGCCTGGACCCCTCCGCCTACCCGCTGACCGGCAAGCTGAAGAATGACCTGTTTGCCTGGCCCGAGGTGGTGGGGGATGTGAACATCCACGGCCCGAAATCGGCGCTGATCCCCTCCGCCGTCGCCGGCTATGCCGAGATCCACAAGCGGCATGGCCGCATGCCCATCAAGGATGTGATGGCGCCCGCCGTGGCGCTGGCGAAGCGCGGGCTGAGCCAGGATTGGTTCACCACGCTGAAGGTGGCGAACAGCGCCTCGGTCCTGCGGATGTACGAGGAAAGTGCGCGCATCTACCTGCCGAACGGCCTGCCCCCCGTGCCGCCCTATCAGGGCACGCCCGGCTTCTTCCCGCAGGGGCGCCTGGCCGACACGCTGGAGCGCCTGCAGCATGCGGGCCTGGCTGATTTCTACACGGGCGATGTGGCGGCCTCGATCGCGGCCGACATGAAGGCGATGGGTGGCTTCGTCACCGCCGAGGATCTCGCTTCCTGCGCCGCCGTGGTGCGCCCGGCCTTGGAGCGGAAATTCCGCGGCCGGTCCTGGATGCTGGCCAATGGCCTGACCGCCGCCCCCACCCTGGCGCGGCTGATGGAGCTGATGGAAACCGCCCCCTACAACGCGATTCCCGATGCCGGCTGGTACGCCCATCTCGCCCGCTCGCTGCGCGCTGCCTATGCCGAGCGCCTGGCCGGGCTGGGCGATGCCGAGCCCAAGGGTGCCGATAGCTGCACCACCCATCTGACCGTCGCCGACCGTGACGGCATGATGATCGCGATGACCACCACGCTCCTCTCCTCCATGGGCTCGCGCATGGTGCTGCCCGGCTCGGGCGTGCTGATGAACAATGGTGTGATGTGGTTCGACCCGACGCCGGGCAGCGCCAACGCCATCGCGCCCGGCAAGCGCCCGCTCTGCAACATGTGCCCGGTGATCGCGCTCGACGCGAAGGGCATGCCGGAATTCGCCGGTGGCGCCTCGGGTGGGCGGCGCATCATGGCGGCGGTCTTCCAGGTGTTTTCCTATGCGCTGGATTTCGCGATGGAGGCCGAGGCCGCCTCGCACCACCCGCGCCTGGATGTGAGCGGCCCCGAAGGCGTCACCGCCGATCGCCGCCTGGGCGAGGCGGTGATCGCGGCCCTGGCCGCGGATAGCCCGGTGGAGGTGGTGGAGCATGCGGTGATGCCGGTGAATTTCGCCTGCCCCAACATGATCCAGCAAAAGGCCGGCATGCGCGTGGGCGTGACGGACACCATGTCCCCCTGGTCGGCGGCCGTCGCGGAGTAACCCCATGCTCTCCTTGCCGGAGGAGATCGTCCTCCTCACCCTCGATGACGAGACGGGGCGCGCCATCGGCCGGCAGGGGATCGCCGCCTCCATCGCGCTGGCCGGCGCGGTGATGATGGAACTGGCGCTGGCCGGCCGCGTGGACACGGACCGCCACAGGTTGGATGTGCTGGATGACAGCCCGACCGGCGATGCCGTGCTGGATGCCGGCCTGCCCCTGCTGCGGGGCGCGCCGGATTCGCGCGGCGCGCTGATGCTGCTGGCGCGCGAGGAGACCGGCCTGCGCCCGCTGGTCCTCGCTTCGCTGGTGGAGCGCGGCCTGCTGAAGCGCGTGGATGGCCGCATCCTGCTGGTCTTCCCCGAGCGCCGCTACCTCAAGCCCGAGGATCGGCCCGAGCCGCGCGAGGTGCGCGCCCGCCTGACCCGCAGCATCGAGACGGATGACATCCCCGAGCCGCGCGAGGCGCTGCTGCTGGGCCTGGCCCGCGCCACCGCCCTGCTGCCCCTGCTGCTGCCGCCCGAATTGCTGGCGGCGCGGCAGGAGCGCATCGCGCTGCTGGGGCGGCTGGAGGCGCTGAACCGTTCGGTCTCGGAGACGGTGGGCGATCTTTACCTCTATCGGCTGCGCACGACTTGACCCGGGCTCGGCCGCGGGCGGAGATGATCGCCGCAAGCATGGATCACGGGAGATCAGAATGATCAGCAAGCGCAACCTGTTCGGTGCATCCGCAGCGGCCGGCCTGCTGGCCCGCCCCGGCCTTGTCTCGGCGCAGGGCCGGCCCGGCATGGTCGGCAGCGTCGAGGCGGCGGAGGCCGCTTTCGTCTTCGGCCTGCCGCTCGTGATGAACTACACCGTGATGTATGAATTTGCGATCGACCGGAACAGTGGCCAGTTCAAGGCGCCCTTCAACCAGGTCTGGAACGACGCGCAGGTCTTCACCTGGCGCGATACGGCGGTGCCGACGCCCAACAGCGACACGCCCTATTCCATGTGCTGGCTCGACCTGCGGGCGGAACCGGTGGTGCTCAGCGTGCCGGATGTGCCGGCGGGGCGCTACTTCTCGGTCATGATCTGCGACGGCAACACCTACAATGTCGGCTATATCGGCAGCCGCGCCACCGGGCAGGCGGGGGGCTCCTGGCTGGTCGCGGGGCCGGGCTGGCAGGGGGCCGCGCCCCCCGGCATCAAGGGCGTGATCCGCTCCACCACGCAATTCGCGCTCACCATCTTCCGCACCCAGCTCTTCGGTCCCGAGGACATGCCGAATGTCGTCGCGGTGCAGCGCGGTTACCGGGCGGAGCCGCTGTCGAGCTTCGCCCGCAGCGCCGCGCCGCCGCCGGCGCCCGAGATCCGCTGGCCGCGCATCACGGCCGACCTCGCGAAGCATCATTTCTTCGACTACCTGGCCTTCGCGCTGCAATTCAATGCGCCGCAGCCCAATGAGGCCGCGATCCGCGCGCAGATGGCGACCATCGGCCTCGATGGGCGCGGCACGGCCCTGCCGCATTCCTTCCTCGACCGGATCGAGCTGCTCGGCGCCGCCGTGGCGGGCGAGCGCAAGGTGGAGGCGGCCGTCACCGCCGCGGGCGTCGCGATGAATGGCTGGCGGGTCTCGCCCATCCCGGGCAGCCCGGAGGCCTATGACGGCAACTGGCTGCTGCGCGCCGTCGCCGCCAAGGCCGGCATCTACGGCAACAGCACGGAAGAGGCGACCTATCCCTTCACCCGCACCACCGCGGCGGGCGAAACGCTGGATGGCAGCAAGGGGCGCTATAGCCTCACCTTCGGCCCGAACCAGCTGCCGCCGGTGAACGCCTTCTGGTCGGTGACCATGTATCACGGCGGCAATCAGCTGCTCGTGCAGAACCCGATCGATCGCTACCTGATCAATTCGCCCATGCTCGCCGGCATGCGGCGCAACCCGGATGGCGGCGTCACCATCCATATCCAGAAGGATGATCCGGGCGAGGCGCTGCGGGCGAATTGGCTGCCCGCGCCCGACGGGCCCGTCTACATGGTGATGCGCCTTTATTGGCCGAAGACCGAGGCGCCCTCGCTGCTGCCCATCGGCCGTGGCGCCTGGCAGCCGCCCGGCATCACGCGGGTGGGTTGAGGCGGGATCAGATCAGCGGCGCCACCACGCGGCGTGCGCCGAGCGTGCCGATCACCGCCTCCACGCCATATGCGGCGCGGAGCGTCCCGGGCGTGATCAGCGCCTCGGGCGGGGCGGGGCCTTCAGCGCGCCCGGCCGAGATCAGCATCACCGCATCGGCCAGCAGCAGCGCGTGGTCGGGCTGGTGGGTCGTCATCAGCACGGCCAGGCCATCGCGCCGGGCCAGGGCGCGCACCTCGCGCAGCACCAGCGCCTGGTTGCCGAAATCGAGGCTGGCGGTGGGCTCGTCCAGGATTATGGCGCTGCCCCCCTGGGCCAGGGCGCGGGCGATCAGCACCAATTGCCGCTCGCCGCCGGACAGTTCCGTGACCGGCCGGTCGGCCAGGTGCGCGATGGAGAGGCGAGCGAGCGCCGCCTCCGCCGCCGCGTGGTCGGCCGCACCGGGCGCCGCGAACAGGCCAAGCCGCGCCGCGCGGCCCATCGCCACCACCGCGCGGGCCGGATAGGCGAAGCCGCCCTGGCCGGCCTGGGGCACATAGGCCAGGCGCTGCGCCACATCGCGCCGGGAGAGGCGGGCGATCGGCTGCCCTTCCAGCCGCACCTCGCCGCCCAGCGCCGGGATCAGGCCGAGCAATGTGCGCAGCAGCGTCGTCTTGCCGCCGCCATTGGGGCCGAGCAGGCAGAGCACCTCGCCCGGCCGCAGCGTCAGGTTCAGCCCGGAGAGCACCGCCCGCCGGCCATGGCCCACGGTGAGGTCGCGCGCCTCAAGCATGCCGCCCCCGCGCCAGGAGCCAGAGAAACAGCGGCGTGCCGAGCAGCGCGGTCAGCACGCCCAGCGGCAATTCGGTGCGGCCCAGATTGCGCGCGGCGGTGTCGACCGCCAGCAGGAAGGCCGCGCCCAGCAGCATGGAGAGCGGGATCAGCCGGTTCAGATCCGGCCCGCCCAGGAGCCGCGCCATATGGGGGACGACGAGGCCGATCCAGCCGACCGCGCCGGCCAGCGCCGTGACCGCGGCCGTGGCGAGCGTGGCGCCCGTCACGGCCGCACCCCGCAGCAGGGTGGTGTTGGCGCCGAGTGCCCGCGCCTCATCCTCGCCCAGCGTCAGCAGGTTCAACCGCCAGCGCAGCAGGAAGAGCAAAGCGAGCCCGGCGGCGGCCGGGATCGCCGCCGCCACCACATCGCCGCGCGTCACGGCGTTCAGCGAGCCGAGCAGCCAGAAGGTGATGGCGGGCAGCTGGTTGTAGGGGTCGGCCAGGATCTTCAGGAGGCTGATCGCGGCCCCCATCAGGGCGCCCAGCGCGATGCCGGCGAGGATGAGCAGCAGCGCCGGATCGCCCCGCCCGCGCACCAGGGCGGCGAGGCCCGCCACGCCGGCCACGGCGGCGACGCCGCCCGCGAAGGCCAGCCCCTGGATCGCTGCCACCGGCAAGCCGAGGAAGATGCCCAGCACGGCGCCCAGCGAAGCCCCGGCCGAAACGCCCAGCAGATCGGGCGAGGCCAGCGGGTTGCGGAACATGCCCTGGAAGGCCGCCCCGGCGCCGGCCAGCGCCGCCCCCACCAGGATGGCGGCGGCCACGCGGGGGGCGCGGATGTTCCAGAAGACGATGGCGGCCGGCCCCTCCTCCCGCCCCAGCAGGATGTCGAGCAATTGGTGGGGCGGGATGGGGAAGCGCCCAAAGGCCAGCGCCAGCAGGATCGCCGCCCCCAGCGCGCCCAGCGCCAGGCCCCAGGCCAGGGCGGCGCGCATCAGCCCGGCAGCGCGGGGCGCAGCAGCGCCGCGATCTGCTGCGGCTCGGGCCGGCGGTGGTAGAAGAGCGCGTGGAAATCGCTGACCCGCTCCGCCAGGCTGTCGGCCGGCGCCAGGCCGAAGAGAACGGGCAGCCAGATCAGCCCGAGCAGCCGGTTCACCGCGGGCGGGAAATCCACCCAGCCGAAGGGCAGGCCGGGCGCCAGCACCAGGCGGTTGGCGCGCAGCGCCGGCAGGGCGCGCCAGAGCGGGTCCTGCCGGGCATGGGCCGGGAAATCGGGATGGATGGCGATCACCCAATCCGGGTTCCAGGCCAGCACCTGCTCCAGGCTGATCTGCGTCAGGCCGCCCGGGCCGAGGGCCCGGCCCGCGACATTCGCAGCCCCCGCGAATTCGATGATCTCGGTGTTGATGGAGCCCGCGAGCCCCGTCTCCAGCCCGCGCGGCCCGCGCACATACAGCACGCGCGGCCGGCCGCGCGCGGCGAGGCGGGCGGCATGCGCTTCCGCCTCGGCCAGGATGCGCTGGGCGGCATCCGCGCGCTCGATGGCGTCCTTGCGGCGGTCCAGGATCTCGCCCAACACCCGATAGGTCTCGGGAATGCGGGAGAGGGCGCCATCCAGGAGCAGCGTCGGGATGCCGGTCTGCTCCTGCACGCGATTGGCGAGGCTGACGAAGCTCGGCGCCACGCTGCCGTAGTCGAGCACGAGATCGGGGCGCTGGCGCAGCACCGCCTCGATATTGGCCGTGTTGTCGCGGCCGGTCAGGCGGCCCGTCTCGGGCAGGGCGGCGGCCTGTTCGGTCAGGAAGCTCGCTTCCAGGCGGCTGGGCGGGCGGGCGGGCCAGCCGGCCAGCAACTCCGGCGCCAGGGTGTAGAGCAGGATGGCGGCGGGCGGGCCGGCCGCCAGGACGCGGCTGATCTTCGCCGGCAATTGCGCCGCGCGCCCCACCGAATCCCGCACCTCCCGCGCGAGGGCCGGGGTGGCGATGGTCGAGGCGAGCAGCGCGCGGCGGAACATCATCTCTCCTTGGGCAGGCCCGGCGCGTCGAAGCCGTGCCGGGCGAGGATCATCTGGCCCTGGGGCGAGAGGATGAACAGGGCCAGCCGCGTGGCTTCTGGGCGGGTGTCCAGCAGAAGCATGCCGTAATCCGCGAAGACGGCCAGCGCCTCCGGCACCTCGATGCTGAGGAGGCGCGGCTCGGCCCGGCGGGCCAGGACGGCGTTGGTGCAATAGGTGAGGAAGAGATCCGCCGCGTCGCGCTCGAACTGCCAGGCGTAGAGGTCACGCCCGGCCGGGGGGCGGGCGGAATCCGGGCCGCCGGTCAGGGTCAGCGCCTTGCCTTCCAGCGCCGCGCGCGCGCCGGGGCGCAAGGCCTCGGCCCGGGCGAAGAGGGCGAAGGCGTAGTCGCCCGCCGGATCGGCGCGCGGGGTGGAGGTGCCGAGCCGGATGGCGGGATCGAGCATGCGCGCCAGCAGCGTCTCCGGCGTGACATCCAGGCCGGGGCGCGCCAGGGCGCAGAGGCGGTTGCGGGCGAAAAGCACCACCGGCATGCGGCGCTCCCGCGCCAGCGCCTCGGGATGCGCCATGTTCGCGCTGGCGAAGAGGTCGAAGCCCTCGCCCCCCGCGATCCGGTTCCGCAGCAGGCCGGAGGGCGCATAGCTTTCCACCACCGGGCTGCCGCCCGGGCTGGCCGCGAAGGCGGCGGCGACCTCGGAGAGCGCCGCGCGCAGGCTGCCCGCGGCGGCGAGGCGCACAGGCTCGGCCTGGGCGGGGGCGGCCATCAGAAGGGCCGCCAGCAGCAGCCGCTTCACGAGGTGGGCTCAGGCTGCGCGGCGTTGGGGAAGAAGAGCTGCTCGCCATTGATCTTGTAGCCGGCGATGGCGGCCTGCCCGGTGGGCGAGACGATCCAGTCCACGAAGGCCTGACCGTCGGCGGCCTTCACATGCGGGTGGCGCGCCGGGTTCACCAGCATCACGCCATATTGGTTGAAGAGGCGCGGATCGCCCTCGGTCACGATGCGCAGCTCCTGCCGGTTGCGGAAGGAAAGCCAGGTGCCGCGATCGGCCAGGATATAGGCGTTCTGCGCGGCCGCCGTGTTCAGCGCCGGGCCCATGCCCTGGCCGACCGCGCGATACCAGCTGCCCGAGGGCTCGACGCCGGCCTGCTGCCAGAGGCGCAGCTCCGCCGCATGGGTGCCGCTGCGGTCGCCGCGGCTGACGAAGGGCGCCCGCGCCTCGGCGATGCGGCGCAGCGCGGCCACGGAATCGCGCGTGCCGGCGATGCGCGCGGGGTCGGCGGCCGGGCCGATGATCACGAAGTCGTTGAACATCACGTGCTGGCGGCGGGTGGCGAAGCCTTCCGCCACGAAGCGCTCCTCCGCCGCGCGGTCATGCACGAAGACGACATCGGCATCGCCGCGCCGCCCCACATCCAGCGCCTGGCCGGTGCCGAGCGCCACCACGCGGGCCGTGATGCCCGTCGCCTCGCGAAAGATCGGCAGGATATGGCCGAACAGCCCGGATTGCTCTGTGCTGGTGGTGCTGCTGATGGTGATCACGCGCTCCTGCGCCGCGGCCGGTGTGGCCAGGAGCAGCAGGGCGAGAAGGGTGCGGCGCATCATTCGAGGATGTCTCCGCGCAGGAAGGCCTGGGCCTCCGCGCTTTGGGGTTGCGAGAAGAAGGTTTCGGCGGGCGCCTGCTCGATGAGGCGGCCCCGGTGCAGCAGCAGGATTTCGCCGGCGAGGCGGCGGGCCTGGTGCAGGTCATGCGTGGTCATCACGATCTTCATGCCGCGCGCGGCGGCGCGGGCCACGATGCCCTCCACCGCGCGGGTCGCGGCCGGGTCGAGGCTCGCCGTGGGCTCGTCGAGGAAGAGGATGTCGGGCTGCAGCGCGAGGGCGCGGGCCAGCGCCACGCGCTGCTGCTCGCCGCCCGAAAGCCGGCGCGCGGGCCGCTCGGCCAGATGCGGCAGCCCCACCTCCTCCAGTGCGGCGGGGATGCGCGCGGGCTCGCGGATGCCGGCCAGCGAGAGCGCATGGGCGATGTTCTGCGCGACGGAGCGGCGGAGCAGCACGGGCTTCTGGAAGACCATGGCCTGGCGGCCCAGTCCGGCGCTGACGACCCTGCCGGCGCTCGGCGCCAGCAGCCGGTGCAGCAGGCGCAGCAGCACGGATTTGCCCGCGCCATTCGGGCCGATGATCAGGCTGGGCGCGCCCGGATGCAGGTTGAAACTCACCTCGCGCAGGATCGCCACGCCGCGCGCGGTGAAGCCCAGCCCCTCGGCGCGCAGCAGCGGCCCGCTCATCCCGCCCATCTTGCCGAGGCCTCGCGCAGCAGCTGCGCCGCGGCATTCACGCCGAGCACGATGACCATGAGGACCAGGCCCAGCGCCAGCGCCAAGGGCAGGTCGCCCTTGCTGGTTTCCAGCGCGATGGCGGTGGTCATCACGCGGGTGAAGCCCTCGATATTGCCGCCCACCACCATGACGGCGCCGACCTCGGCCGAGGCGCGGCCGAAGCCCGCCAGCAGCACGGTCAGCAGGGCGAAGCGCCCATCCCAGAGCAGCGTGCCCACCGCCCGGCCGGGGCCCGAGCCCAGCGAGCGCAGCTGCTCGGCATATTCCTCCCAGAGCCCTTCCAGCACCTGGCGGGTGAGGGCGGCGAGGATGGGGGTGATCAGCACCGCCTGCGCGATCACCATGGCCGAGGGGGTGAAGAGCAGTCCGAGCGCGCCAAACGGGCCGGAGCGCGACAGCAGGATGTAGATGACGAGCCCCGCCACCACCGGCGGCAGCCCCATCAGCGCGTTCAGCGCCACCAGCACCCCTTGCCGGCCGGGAAAGCGCGTCACGGCCAGCAAGGCGCCCAGCGGCAGGCCGATGCAGGCGGCGATCAGCGTGGCGGTGAGCGAGACGGAGAGGCTGAGGGTGATGATGCGCCACAGCGCGGCATCGCCTGCGAGGACGAGCGCGACCCCCTGCTGCAGCGCATTGCCGAAATCACCCATGACGGCGGCTTAATCCTGGCGAGACGCGGCGTCCATCGGATCAGGGCTTGATCAGCTGCCGCCATTTGCCGATATCTGCCGGATGCACCCCGCCATCTGGACCTTGAAGGAAGCGGCGAGCTTTCTGCGCATCTCCGAGCGCGCGCTCTACGACCTGGCGCGCAGCCGCCGCCTGCCCTCGGCGCTGATCGGCGGCAAATGGGTCTTCCCGGCCGAGGCGCTGCGCCGCTGGGTGAGCGCCCAGGCCGAGGCGGGCGGCCAAGCCCCGCCACCCCCCATCCTGGCCGGCAGCCATGACCCGCTGCTGGATTGGGCGGTGCGGCAATCGGGCTGCGGCCTGGCGCTGCGGGCCGGCGGCAGCCTGGATGGGCTGGATGCGCTGGCGGCGGGCGAGGCGCTGGCCGCCGCGCTGCATCTGCGCGATTCCGAGGGTGGCGGCTTCAACGAGGCCGCGGTGCGCGCCGCCATGCCCGGCGCGCCGCTGGTCGGCCTCATTTGGGCCTGGCGCGAGCAGGGGCTGATCACCCCGGCCGGCAATCCGGCCGGGCTGGCCGCCATCGCCGATCTCACCAGGCCCGGGCTGCGCGTCATGGGCCGCCAGCCCCGCGCGGGCAGCCATGTGCTCCTGGTGGGCCTGCTGAGCGATGCCGGGGTGGCGCTGCGCGACATCGCCTTCCTGCCCGAGCCTGCGCTGGCCGAGGATGAGGTGGCCGCCGCCGTGCTCTCCGGCGCGGCGGATGTCGGCTTTGGCATCCGCGCCGAGGCGCAGCGCAGCGGCCTCGGCTTCGTGCCGCTGATCCGCGAGCGCTTCGACCTGGTGCTGCACCGGCGCGAGGCTTTCGAGGCGCCGATGCAAAGGCTGCTCGCCTTCGCCCGCACGCCGCTCTTCGCCGAGCGCGCGGCGCGCATGGGCGGCTACGACGTGGCGGAGGCCGGGCGTGTGGCCTTCAACCTTTGAGGCGGAAGATGAAAGGGCCTCCGGCGGCTGGGGCCGTGGCCCCAGACTCCCTTCATATCAGTCATACATCGCTGCTTTGCCGAGTGATGTCCCAACAGGTCTGGGTCTGGGGCCAATGGCCCCAGCCGCCGGAGGCCCCTTTTTTCTCCTGCCAGCGATCGGCCCCGATACGCTTCAGGCGTGGACCTCCTCCTCCTCCTCGATCTGCAGCGCGTCGTTGAAGCGGTTGAAGAAGCCGCAGAGCGTGATGCGCAGCGTGAGTTCGACGATCTGCGCTTCGCTGAAATGCTCCAGCAGTTCGGCATGGAGGCTGGGGGTGATGCGGTTCGGCGTCTCCCAGGCCACCTGGGCGTAGCGGATCACCAGCCGGTCCAGCGCGTCGAATTCGGCGGGCAGCTTCGCATCCATGATGCGGTCCACCGCCTCGGACGAGACGCCGGCCACCATCAGGAAGGGCTTGTGATGCGCCACGCAGTAATGGCACTCATTCAGCCGCGAGACGACGACGATGGCGATCTCCAGGTAGCGCTTGGGCAGCGTGGCGGCCGCGCGCAATTCCATCAGCAGCGGCATCAGGTGGCGCAGGGCCGCCGGCACATGGGCGAAGACCGCGACCTGGTTGCGGAAGGGGCCGTATTGCCCGGCGAAATCCTCATAGATGGCGGCGAGATCGGGGGGCAATTCGGATGAGGGGATGGAACGCACGCGGGCCATGGCTGCTCCTGCCGGAAGGGGAGGGGCAGCCTGGACTGGCCGCGCCCGCCATTCAATCCGGCCCGGTTCCGCCAGGCGGCGACACTGGCTAAACCCGGGCGATGTGCACCGTGATCCTGCTGCGCCGCCCGAACGCCGACTGGCCCCTGCTGCTGGCGGCCAATCGCGATGAGCGGCTGGACCGCGCCTGGGACCCGCCGGCGGAATTCTGGCCCGGCATCATCGGCGGGCGGGACCGCCTGGCCGGCGGCAGCTGGATGGCGATGAACCGCCACGGCGTCATCGCCAGCGTGCTGAACCGGGTGGGCAGCCTGGGGCCGGACCCGGCCAAGCGCTCGCGCGGGGATCTGCCCATGCTGGCGCTGGAGGGCGCGAGCGCCGCCGAGGCCGCCGCGCGGATCGGCGCGCTGGATGCCGGGCTGTGGCGCCCCTTCAACATGGTGCTGGCGGATGCGGCGACGGCCTGGTTCATCGCGGGCCTCGGCGCCGGCCGGCCGGAGGTCACGGCGCTGGGCGAGGGGGTCTCCATGGTCACCGCCCACCCGCCCAATGACCGAGCGAGCCCGCGCACCGCCCGGCACTTGCCGCGCTTTCAGGCCGCCGCCCCGCCCAGCCCGCCGGATTGGGGCGCCTGGCCCGCCCTGCTGGCCGATTCCGCCGGCGCCACGGCCGAGGCGCTGAACGTGCCGCCCATCGGCGGCTTCGGCACGCTCTGTTCCTCGCTGGTGGCGCTGGGGGCCATGGGCGCCCGGCACTGGCTTTTCGCCCCCGGCCCGCCCGACCGGGCGGAATTCGCGCCCGTGGCCCTCTGAGGGCAGGTCCGCGTGCCACGCATGGCCAAGCCTGCTATATGCGAAGATGATTCCAGAAGGACCGCCCCCCATGGCTCGCCGCCGCCAGATCTATGAAGGCAAGGCCAAGATCCTGTTCGAAGGCCCGGAGCCCGGCACCCTCGTCCAGTATTTCAAGGACGATGCCACCGCCTTCAACGCGCAGAAGAAGGGCACCATCACCGGCAAGGGGGTGCTGAACAACCGCATCAGCGAATACCTGATGTCGCGCCTGGGCGAGATCGGCATCCCCACGCATTTCATCCGCCGCCTGAACATGCGCGAGCAGTTGGTGCGCGAGGTCGAGATCATTCCGCTGGAAATCGTGGTGCGCAATGTGGCCGCGGGCTCGCTCGCCTCGCGCCTCGGCATCCCCGAGGGGACGCGCCTGCCGCGCTCCATCATCGAATACTACTACAAGAACGACGCGCTGCAGAACCCGATGGTGAGCGAGGAGCACATCACCGCCTTTGGCTGGGCCGCGACGCATGACCTGGACGACATGGTGCAGCTGACGCTGCGCGTGAACGATTTCCTGACCGGGCTCTTCCTCGGCGTCGGCATCACGCTGGTGGATTTCAAGCTGGAATTCGGCCGCCTCTACGACAATGAGGAGATGCGGATCGTCGTTGCCGACGAGATCAGCCCCGATAATTGCCGCCTCTGGGACAGCAAGACGGGCGAGAAGATGGACAAGGACCGCTTCCGGCGGGATCTCGGCAAGGTCGAGGAAGGCTATCAGGAGGTGGCCCGCCGCCTCGGCATCCTGCCCGAGGCTGGCGTGCGGGACCTCAAGGGGCCTGAGATGGTCCAGTGAATTCCCCATGAAAACACCGAAGGGGTGTTTTCACGGGGACCCCGGCTTGGTGCTTTGCCTTCGGGGGTGGGTTCATCCTGGTGAAGCAAAGCTTCACCAGGGCGCCCGGGGGGCGGCGGCTCTGTTGGCACGGAAGCAGGCCGCAGGGTGGCTTTGGTGGGCCGTGGTGGATCGGTTGGTTGGGCCTGCGGGCCGGAGGGATTGATGACGCGATTGAAGGTGACGGTGTTTCCGAAGGCGGGCGTGCTGGACCCGCAGGGCAAGGCGATCGAGCGCGCCCTGGCCGGGCTCGATTTCGCGGGCGTGGGTGAGGTGCGGGTCGGCAAGGTGATGATCGTCGAACTCGACGAGGCCGATGCCGCCCGCGCCAAGGCGACGGGCGAGGAGATGGCCCGCAAGCTCCTGGCGAACACGGTCATCGAGAGCTTCACCGTGGAGGTGATGTGACGGCGCGTGAGGCCTCGCTGCGCTGGTTCGTGATCGGCTCGCTGGGCTTTGCCGCCTGGCGCCTGCTGACCACCACGGCCTATCTGCTCTTCGGCCCGCCCATCATCTCGAATTACTGGCTGACGGAGGTCTTCTTCCTGCTCTCCAAGGCCTTCCTGGGCGGGCTCTTCTGGCCGATCAGCCTGCTGCTGGAGGGTTGGCGCAACCCGCTGGGCTGGATCTTCTACCCATGGTGAAGGCCTCGCTCCTGCTCATGGCCGTGCTGACGGTGCTGGTCGCCATGGGGCTGCGCTGGCGGGAGCAGCGCCTGCCAGGCGGAAAGCCCCAGCCGGGCAAGCCGCGCATGGGCTGGATCGCCGCGCAGAAGGCCAAGGCAAATCGCTGGGTCACCGCCGCCGCCATCGCCGCCATCGGCACCACCGTCATCCTGGGCGGGCTGCATTGGCTGAAGCTGTGGCAAGGGTGAGCCGCCGGCTATGAACCCCCTGGCATGAACACTGGCGGCATCCTGCTGTTCTTCCCGATCATCCCGGCGGCGGTGCTCTCCGCCATGCTGCTCGGCATGGCCATCGCCGCCCTGCCGCTGATGTGGATCGCCTATTGGCTGCTGCCGCCCGGCTGGATGCGCGATCTCTCGCCCCGCACCGTCTTCCCGGCCTGCATGCTGGTCGCCCCCATCCTGCTGCTCTCGGGCGTGATGGGCGTGGCCCTCTCCGGCCCGCAGCGCGAGATGGCCGAGATGGAAAAACCCACCCTGGAGCAGGTGCGCGAGCGCCAGGCGCTGTTCCGCCACCTGTTGCCCGAACGCTCCCGCGGAGAAACCGAATGAAAGCCGCCATCCTCGTCTTCCCCGGCACCAATCGCGAGCGTGACATGGCGATCGCGCTCAAGCGGGTCAGCGGTGTCGCCCCCACCATGCTCTGGCATCGCGAGACGGCCTTGCCCACGGGCACGGACCTCGTGGTGCTGCCCGGCGGCTTCTCCTATGGCGATTACCTGCGCTGCGGCGCCATGGCCGCGCAATCGCCCATCATGGAGGCGGTGCGCGCCCATGCCGCGCGCGGCGGCCATGTGCTGGGGGTCTGCAACGGCTTCCAGATGCTCTGCGAGGCCGGGCTGCTGCCGGGCGCCCTGCTGCGCAATGCCAGCCTGCGCTTCCTCGCCATGGATTGCGTGATGCGGGTGGAGCGGGCCGATACCCCCTACACCCGCCACTTCCAGCGCGGCGCCACCTTCCGCGCCACCATGGCGCATGGCGACGGCAACTACTTCTGCGACGCCGAAACACTGGCGCGGCTGGAAGGCGAGGGGCGCGTGGTGCTGCGCTATGAGGGTGAGAACCGCAACGGCTCGATCAACGCCATCGCCGGAATCTGCTCGGCGAATGCGCGGGTGATGGGGCTGATGCCGCACCCGGAGAATTGCGTGGATCCGCTGGTGGGCGGCACGGATGGGCTGCCGATGTTCACCTCGATCACCGAGGCGCTGGCGCCGGCCTGAAGCAAGGAAAATGAGGCCTCCGGCGGCTGGGGCCGAGAGGCCCCAGACCCCAGAACTTGGCGCACCCCTCCGGCCAGGGTGACCCAAATTGAAGGGGTCTGGGGCCTCTCGGCCCCAGCCGCCGGAGGCCATTTTTCCTTCAATCCACCCGCAGCGCCTCCACCCTCCGGTTCAGCGCCCGCCCCGCCTCGCTCGTATTCTCCGCCACCGGATCATTCTGCCCGCGGCCCTCGGCGGTCAGGCGTGCCTCGGCGATCCCCTCGCGCACCAGCCAGCTGCGCACCGCCTGCGCGCGGCGAAAGCTCAGCGGATTGTTGATGGCCGGGCCGCCCTGGTTGTCGGTGTGGCCCAGCAGGCGCAGGCGCAGCGTGGGCTGGCTCAGCAGCGCCTCGCGCAGCTCCTGCAGCAAGGGCAGGGCAGGGGGGTCGAGATCGGCGGAATTGGTGCGGAACTGGATGTAGAGCGCGACCCGCCCATCGCGCCGCAGCGCCTGGAGCACCGGCGCCTGGACCGGCGCGCCGGGCGTGGCGTTGGGCGCGCCCTCGAAGGTGAAGCTGCCGCGGAAGGCGCCGAATTCCCGCGTCTGCACGCCGTTTTGCAGGCTGGCGGGATAGGCGGCGGCCCCGGGGCCCATGACGACCTTCAACTCGCCGCCGGTGATCGGGATCATGCCGGCATGCAAGGCCGCGCGGCACAGGCCGGAATCGGCGGTATAGGGGTTGCTGCCCCAGACGGTGGCGGCGCGCAGCGCGGCCTCGCCCGGGCAAAGGCAGGTGATGCGCTCCGCGCTGCCGGCATAGGCGGCCATGGTGTCGGGGCAGAGGCGCGGGCCGCTGCCCGCCTCCTCCTCGAAGGTGAAGCTCTGGCGCCAGGCGCCGAAATCGGCGGTCCGCACCCCATGGCGCGAGGAGCCGGGATGGCGCGTGACGCCACCCAGCACGCGCAGCGTGACGATGCCGCCCGCCCGGCTCACCGCCCCGGCATGCAGGGCGGCGCGGCAGATCCGGCTGTCGCCGGTATAGACGTCACTGCCGGCCACGCTGCCGGCATCGAGCACGGCGGCGGGGATGCAGGTGCAGGTCAGGCTTTCGCCCACGCGCAGCCCCATGGCGTCGCGCGGGCAGAGCTCCGCCGCGCGGGCGTTCCAGGGCGCGAAGAGAAGGACAAGCAGCAGCAGGATCGGCATGGCGAGCGGGATGGAAGCATGGCGCCGCCCCGCCTGGCGAGGGGGTTCAGCGCAGGCCGAAGAACCCCAGGACCGCAAGGACGATGACGACGGCGCCGACGATATAGACAATGCTGTTCATGACGGGGTTCCCCTGGATGTGTCCCAGGGAGAACGCCCGGCCGAGACGCGGGTTGCCTGGCCCCTCAGGCCGCCTCGCGCCCGAACAGGGTGCGGAACATGATGCGGTAGACGTCCACATTGTCCATCGTGCCGGCCTGGCTGATCAGCTCGGCATTCAGGCCGACGCCGCGCACCAGGATGCCGCCCGAGACATCGGTCAGCGTGGACCAGGCGATGGCGAAGGGGTGGCGCACCCCGTTGCGGTCCGGCGCCGAGAGCCAGGCCGTGGTGCCTGTGCCGCCCTGGCCGTCCAGCGGCGCGCCGTTGCGGTCGCGCTCGGCCAGGTTCGCGCCCTCGCGGATGGCGTTCTGCTGGCGGCCCGGGCCGATCACCTGCATGCCGCCCGCATCCGAATCGCAGGTGGTCAGCATCAGCGTGTTCGGGTTGGCGGCGACGAAGCGGCGGAAGACGCCGATCGCGGCATCGGCGCGGATCCCGGCCTCGATGGCGCCCGGCGCGTTGTTCACATTGCCGAAATTGTCGGTGCCCTCTTCCTCGGCCACCAGCAGGAAGCCGTCCGGCGCGCGGGCGAGGAGGCGCAGCGCCGCCTCGCTCATCTCGGCGATGCTGGGCGCGGTGGGGACGTAGTGCGGCAGGTTCTCGCGCGCCTGGGTTTCCTCGTTGCGGTCGTTGAAGGTGTGGTCATGCGCGAAGATGCCCCAGAGCTTCTCCGTCCCCGCCGGCACGGCCGCCAGCTCCTCCTTGGTGAAGACGAGGGTGTAGCCCTGGGCGCGCAGCGCCTCGATCAGGTTCAGCCCATCCTCGCGCGCGCCCTCGCCGAAGCGGCCCTGGGTGCCGCGCGGCAGATACCAGCGCTCGCCGCCCGCCAGATGCACCTGCACGCCGGATTGCGCGACAAGGCGGGTGATCTCGGCCAGGCTGTTGCGGCGCGGGGTGCTGGCGACGAAGGCCGCGGTGCCCGGCTCATAGGCCGCGCCGGAATTGACCAGGCCCACCCATTTGCCGCGCGCCAGCGCCTCCTTCGCGATGGAGCCCTCGAAGCCCGAAAGGCTGCGGATCGGCGTGGTGCCATCCATGCCGAAGCTGTCGGCCTGAACGCGCACGCCAAAGGCATGGGTGGTGGCGCCGCCATGCGAGGTGCCGGTCAGCCCGTCCTTCATGTGGCCCAGATAGACGGCGCTGTGCGGCAGCCGGTCCCATTCGGTGCGGCCATCGGGGCCGACGCTGACCATGCGCACCGCGCCCCAGTGATTCACGCCGAAGCCATCGGGATGGAAGAAGATGACATTTGCCGGGCGCGGCTCCGCCGCATTTGCCGGGCGCGGCTCCGCCGCGGGGGCCGGGCGCGAAGCCTGGGCCAGGGCCGGCGCATGCGCGGCGAGGGCCAGGGCGGCGGTGGAGGCGAACAGGCTGCGGCGGTTCATGGCGTCTCTCCGAACAGGATGACGGGCAAGTAATCCCGAAGCCGGCGCTTGGCCAGCGACAAGCCGGTTAAACTTGCCGCGCCGCGCCGAACAGGATCACGCCCGTCCCGGCCAGGCAGAGCGCCACCCCGGCCAGGTCCCAGCCCGAGGGCCGGAGCCCCTCCACCGCCATCAGCCAGGCGAGCGAGGCCGCGACATAGACGCCGCCATAGGCCGCGAAGGCGCGGCCCGCGGCATCCCCCGGGGTCAGCGTCAGCAGCCAGGCGAAGGCGGCGAGCGCCAGCCCACCCGGGATCAGCCAGAGCGCCGAAGCCCCCTGGCGCAGCACCGCCCAGGCGGCGAAGCAGCCGGCGATCTCCGCCAGCGCCGCCAGCGGAAAGACCAGTGCCGCTGTCAGGGGCACCGCGCTCAGAGCGTGGCCAGCGCGTCGCAGACCCGCGCCACGGCCTCGTCGCTCAGCTCCGGATACATCGGCAGGCTGAACACCTCCTGCGCGGCCCGGCCCGTCTCGGCGCAATTGGCGGGGCCGAGCGCGACGCGGCCCTCATAGGCGGGCTGGGTGTGCACCGGCATGGGGTAATGGATGCCGGTGCCGATGCCATGCGCCTTGAGCGACATCATGAACTCATCGCGCCGCGGATGGCGCAGGACGTAGAGGTGGAAGACGTGATGCGCATGCGCCCGGCGCACCGGCGCGGTCAGGCTGCGCGAGCCCGAGAGCGCCTTGTCATAGGCGGCGGCGATCTGCCGGCGGCGGTCATTCTGCCGGTCCAGATGCTGCAGCTTCACCCGCAGGATGGCGGCCTGCACCTCGTCCAGGCGGGAATTCACGCCCTGCAGGTCGCTGATGTAGCGGCGCTTCCAGCCATATTGCCGGATGGCGGCGATGCGCCCGGCCAGCTCCGGGTCGGGCGTGGCGAGGATGCCGCCATCGCCCAGCGCGCCCAGGTTCTTGGTCGGATACAGCGAATAGCAGGCGACGCGGCCCAGATTGCCGACCTTGGCGCCGCCGATCGTCGCGCCATGCGCCTGGCTGCAATCCTCGATCACGGCGACGCCATGCTTCGCACAGGCGGCCAGGATCGGCGCGAGGTCGCAGGCCTGGCCGTAGATGTGCACCGGGATCACCGCGCGGATCGGCGGCAGGCCGGGCGGCGGATCATCAAGCACCGCGGCCAGTTCGTCGGGGTCCATGGTGTAGGTGTCGGGATCGATGTCGAGCAGCAGCGGCGTGGCGCCGACCATCTCGATCGCCGCGACGGTGGCGACCGCGGTGTGGGAGACGGTGACGACCGTGGCACCCGGCCCGATGCCGAGCCCGCGCATCGCCAGCGTCAGCGCATCGGTGCCGTTGGCGCAGCCGATGGCGCGGATCTCCCGCGCGCCTGCGGCGCGACCCGCACCCTGCCAGGCGGCGTATTCCTTCTCGAAGGCCTCGCCTTCCTTGCCGAGGATGTACCAGCCGGAGGCCAGGGCCCGCGCGACCGCGGCGTCGATCTCCGCCTTCTGCGCGCGGTAGCCCGCGCCGGGATCGGCCTGCGGGACGGTGATGGCGGTGGCGTTCATCGGGGCATCCTCAGGCGATGTAGTCGGCCAGGCGCGGCCGGTACCATTCGAGGGAGCGCTTCAGCCCTTCCTCGACATCCACGCGCGGCCACCAGCCGGTGGCGGCGCGGAAGGCGCGGTCATCGGCGGCGAAGCTGCCGATGTCGATGGGCGCGCGGTCGGCGGGGAAGTCCTTCACCTCGTAGCGCCCCTTGCCGTCATTGGCCGCGATCAGCCGTTCGGCCAGGTCGCGCAGGGAAAGTGGGGGGCTGCCGCCGATGTTGAAGACATGGCCGCCGACCTCCGGCCGGTGGGCCTGCTGCGCGGCGCGCAGGAAGGCGTCCACCACATCGTCCA
>JAIYDS010000249.1 GCA_027487385.1 Acetobacteraceae bacterium
ATCCCCGGCCCCCATGTCGCCCGAGACGCCGGAAGCCTCCCTTCCCAGGGTGCCCCGGTGGTTGGACTGCCACCCTGCCGCTTCGCGAATCACTGCCCCGCCTTTCGCGCGGGGCCCGAAGCACGCCCCCATCCGGGGGCAGAAGGATGACGCATGTTCGACAACTACTTCCGCAAGGATATTTCCTGGGGCGGACAGATTCTCACCCTGGAAACCGGCAAGATCGCCCGCCAGGCCGATGGCGCCGTCATGGCCCGCCTGGGCGATACCATCGTGCTCTGCACCGTGGTCGGCGCCCGCAGCGTGAAGCCGGGCCAGGATTTCTTCCCCCTCACGGTCAACTACCAGGAAAAGGCCTTCGCGGCCGGCAAGATCCCGGGTGGCTTCTTCAAGCGCGAAGGCCGCCCCTCCGAGAGCGAGACGCTGATCTCGCGCCTCATCGACCGCCCGCTGCGCCCCCTCTTCCCTGAGGGCTTCCGCAACGAGGTCCAGGTCATCGCCACCGTCCTCAGCCATGACCTGGAGAACGACCCCGACATGGTCGCCCTCGTCGGCTGCTCGGCCGCGCTGACGCTCTCCGGCATTCCCTTCTTCGGCCCGGTGGGCGGCGCGCGCGTCGGCTATATCGACGGGGCCTATGTGCTCAACCCGACCGCCGCGCAGCGCAAGCTCTCCAAGCTCGACCTCGTGGTCGCGGGCACGGCCGAGGGCGTGCTGATGGTCGAATCCGAAGCCGCCGAGCTGTCGGAAGACGTGATGCTCGGCGCCGTGAAGTTCGGCCATGAGGGCTTCCAGCCGGTCATCCAGGGCATCATCGCGCTCGCCGAAGTGGCCGCGAAGGAGCCCTGGGATGTGGCCCTCGAAGACCCCGCCAAGGCCGCGCTGAAGGCCCGCATTGCCGAACTCGGCACCGCGCCGATGGCCGAGGCCTACAAGATCATCGAGAAGCTCGCGCGCCAGAAGGCCGTGGGCGAGGCGAAGAAGACCGTCCTCGCCGCGCTGGAAGCGGAGGGCGCCGATGTCGCCGCCGCCAAGGGGCTGATGAAGGAGCTGGAAGCGGATGTCGTCCGCAACGCCATCCTCGACACCGGCCTGCGCATCGATGGCCGCGACACCAAGACCGTCCGCTCCATCCTTGCGGAAGTGGGCGTGCTGCCCCGCGCGCATGGCTCGGCGCTCTTCACCCGTGGCGAGACGCAGGCGCTTTGCGTGGCGACGCTCGGCACCGGCCAGGATGAGCAGATCATCGACGCGCTCGCGGGCGAGTACCGCGAGAACTTCATGCTGCACTACAACTTCCCTCCCTACTCGGTGAACGAGACGGGCCGCATGGGCTCGCCCGGCCGGCGTGAGATCGGCCATGGCAAGCTCGCCTGGCGCGCGATCCATCCGGTGCTGCCGGAGAAGGACAAGTTCCCGTACACCATGCGCGTGGTGTCCGAGATCACGGAGTCCAATGGCTCGTCGTCCATGGCGACGGTCTGCGGCACCTCGCTCTCGCTGATGGATGCGGGCTGCCCGCTGCTGCGCCCGGTGGCCGGCATCGCCATGGGCCTGATCAAGGAAGACCGCGGCTTCGCGGTCCTCTCCGACATCCTGGGCGACGAGGATCACCTCGGCGACATGGATTTCAAGGTGGCCGGGACGGAGGCGGGCATCACCGCCCTCCAGATGGACATCAAGATCACCTCCATCACCTTCGACATCATGCGCACCGCGCTCGATCAGGCGAAGGATGGCCGGTTCCATATCCTGGGCGAGATGGCGAAGGCCATCACCGGCGCCCGCGGCGAGATGGCGGCCACCGCGCCGCGCATCACCGTGATCCAGGTGCCGAAGGACAAGATCCGTGACGTGATCGGCACGGGCGGCAAGGTGATCCGCGAGATCGTCGAGCAGACCGGCACGAAGATCGACATCGAGGATGACGGCACGATCAAGATCGCCTCGTCCAACCCCGAGGCGACCCAGGCCGCGATCGACCGCATCAAGGGCATCACCGCCGAGGCCGAGATCGGCCAGATCTACAATGGCAAGGTCGTGAAGACCGCCGAATTCGGCGCCTTCGTGAACTTCCTGGGCGCCAAGGACGGTCTGGTCCATATCAGCGAACTGGCCAATGAGCGCGTGAACCGCACCACCGACATCGTCAAGGAAGGCGATGCCGTGAAGGTCAAGGTCATCGGCTTCGACGATCGCGGCAAGGTGAAGCTCTCCATGCGCGTGGTGGACCAGGCCACGGGTGCGGACATCACCGAGCAGGTGGGCGAGCGCCGTCCCCGCGCCGAGGGTGAGGGTGGCGAGCGCGAGGAGCGCCCGCGCCGTGAAGGCCGCGACCGCGGCCCGCGCCGCAGCCGCGACGACTGAACCCTGCGCTTGCAGGTGACTTGAACAGGGAAACCGTCCGGTGCTTTCTTGCGCCGGGCGGTTTCACCATAATGTAATGACCGACGGGTTAGGCACGGCAGGGAAAGCACCAGTGAAGGCGATCAACAGCATCCGCATGGGCGGCGTGGACGTGCTCCCCCTCGTGGAGGGCGGCAAGGGTGTTGCCGTGAGCAATGGGCTGACCGCCGGCGCCTGGGCGGCAGCGGGCGGCGTCGGCACCTTCTCGGCCGTGAATGCGGACAGCTATGACGCCGAGGGCCGCACCATCCGGCAGATCTATTCCGGCAAGACCCGCCGCGACCGGCATGAGGAGCTGGTGGCCTATGGCATCGCCGGCGGCATCGCCCAGGCGCGCGAAGCCCGCGATGTGGGCGGCAAGGATGCCCGCATCCACGCCAATATCCTCTGGGAGATGGGCGGCGCCGAGCGCGTGATCCGCGGCGTGCTGGAAGGCGCCAAGGGCCTCGTCAACGGCGTCACCTGCGGCGCCGGCATGCCCTATCGCCTGGCCGAGATCGCCAAGGATTTCGGCGTCCATTACTACCCCATCGTCTCCTCCGCCCGGGCCTTTTCCGCCCTGTGGAAGCGCAGCTATTCCAAGGTGAGCGAATGGCTGGGCGGCGTGGTCTATGAGGACCCCTGGCTGGCCGGCGGGCATAACGGCCTCTCCAACAGCGAAGACCCGAAGAAGCCCGAGGCGCCGTATGAGCGCGTCCGCAAGCTGCGCGAGCAAATGCGCGCCTTCGGCCTGGATGCCACGCCCATCATCATGGCCGGCGGCGTCTGGTGGCTGGAGGAATGGTCCGACTGGATCGACAATCCCGAGCTCGGCCCCATCGCCTTCCAGTTCGGCACGCGCCCCCTGCTGACCAAGGAGAGCCCGATCAGCGACGCCTGGAAGCAGCGCCTGACGCAGCTTCAGTCCGGCGATGTGCTGCTGCAGCCCTTCTCGCCGACCGGCTTCTACTCTTCGGCCGTGCGCAATGATTTTCTCCGGGAGCTGGAAGCGCGGAATGAGCGCCAGGTGGCCTATACCTCCGAGCCGGTCGGCGAGCATACGGCGGAATTCGGCGTGGGCCCGCGCAAGCGCCTGGTCTGGCTGACGCCGGGTGACCGCAGCCGCGCCGAGGCCTGGACCCAGGCCGGCTTCACCGAAGCCATGCGCACCCCGGATTCGACGCTGATTTTCGTCACCCCGGAAAATGCGCGCGAAATCCTGGCCGATCAGGTGGCCTGCATGGGCTGCCTCAGCCATTGCCGCTTCAGCAACTGGACGCAGATCGAGCCCGACTACAGCACCGGCAAGAAGGCCGATCCGCGCAGCTTCTGCATCCAGAAGACGCTGCAGGACATCGCGCATGACGGCAGCCTGGAGAACAACCTGATGTTCGCCGGGCACAATGCCTATCGCTTCAGCTCCGACCCCTTCTACTCCAACGGCTTCGTGCCCACGGTGAAGCAGCTGGTCGAGCGGATCATGACCGGGCGCTGAAGAATGGGGCGCTGAGCCACCGGGCTCAGGCCTTCTGGAAGAAGGCCCGGGCCACCAACAGCGTCTCGGCCAGCAGCGCCTGCATCTCGGCCGGCGCCGCCGAATCCGCCTCGCCCGCCTTCACAGCCGCCTCCAGCGCCTGGGCGCGCTCGGCCAGCAGCCGCGCGCCCACCATGCGCGAGGCCCCTTTCAGCCGGTGCGCCGCCTGGGCCAGCATGGCCGCATCGGCGCCCCGCATGCCCTGGATGTCGTGTCGCGCCTGTTCGGCGAAGCTTTCCAGGATGCTGGAGAGCCGCGCGCGGTCCTGGCCGAACAAGCCGCGCAGCGCCTCCGGATCAAACAGCGCGCCACCCTGGGCCGGCCCCTCCCCCGCCACCTCGGGCAGGAAGCGGGACAGCGCGCGGGACAGACCATCCAGGCTGACCGGCTTGGCCAGGAACCCGTCCATCCCCGCCGCATAGCAGCGCTCCGCTTCGCCCTTCAGCGCATTGGCGGTGACGGCGATCAGCGTGGTGCGGGAGAGGCCCTCGCGCTGCTCCTCGGCGCGAATGGCGCGGGCCAGCTCGAAACCGTCCATGATGGGCATGTGGATGTCGAGCAGGATGATGGATTGCCGGGCCTGCCGCCAGGCGCGCAGCGCATCCGCCCCATCCACCGCCGTGCCGGCGCTGAGGCCGAGCAATTCCAGCTGGCGCAGCAGCACCTCGCGGTTCACCGGGTGGTCATCCACGATCAGCACGCCATCGGCGCTTTGCGCCGTCATGGAGCCCGGCCCGGCCGCCCCTGGTGCCAGAACCCCGAGGGCGGCAGGCGCGGCCGCGACGCCCAGGCGCAGCGTCACGGTGAAGCGGCTGCCGCGTCCGGGCGCGCTCTCCGCCCGCACCTCGCCGCCCATCAACTCCGCCAGGCGGCGGACGATGGAAAGGCCAAGGCCGGTGCCGCCAAAGCGGCGCGTGGTGGAGCTGTCGGCCTGGGTGAAGGGCTGAAACAGGCGGCCCAGCGTCGCCGCGTCCATCCCGACGCCGCTATCCTCGACGCTCAGCGTCAGCAGCGCGCCGCCGGGCTGCGTCTCGGTGGTCGCGGCGATGCGCACGAAGCCGCGCTCGGTGAATTTCAGCGCATTGCCCACGAGGTTGAAGAGGATCTGCCGCACCCGCGTCGGGTCGCCCTCCAGCCAATCCGGGCCGGGGCCGGGCGGGTCAGCGAAGAGGGTGAGGCCGCGGCGCTTCGCCTCGGGCGTCAGCGTCTCGATCGTGCCATCCACCATGGCGCTGAGGCTGAAGGGCATCACCTCCACATCGAGGCGCCCGGCCTCGATCTTCGAGAAATCCAGCACGTCATCGATGATGCGCAGCAGGGAATGCGCACTCTCGCGCATCACGGCCACGCTGCGCGCCTGGTCGGGCTTGAGTTCGGAGCGGCCGAGCACCTCCAGCATGCCCAGCACGCCATTCATCGGCGTGCGGATCTCATGGCTCATGGCGGCGAGGAAGCTGGACTTGGCCAGGGCCGCCGCCTCCGCCGCCTCCTTCGCCGCGATGGCTGCCTGCTCGCTGGCCTTGAGCGCGGTCACATCGCGCCCCTGGGCGATGATGCGGCCCTGGCCGATGGGACTATAGCTGAATTCCAGCCAGCGATTGCCCGGCGCCGGGCGCGTCAGGCGGATCGGGCGGCCGGAGAGCACGGCATCCACCCGCCCATCCACCCAGAAGGCCTCGGGCTGGTCGAAGCCGAAATCGCCGCGGCGGTACATGTAGCGCATGGATTCGCGGAGCGACCCGCCCTCCTCCACCAACTCGGAGGGGATGTTCAGCAGGTTCCGGCCGCGTCCATTGGACATGATGATGCGCGAGGTGGAATCCAGCAGCACCACCATGGCGTCCATGGAGTTCAGCACTTCGGCCAGCAGGGCGCGCTGCTCCTCCACCTCGGCCTCGCGGCGCTTGAGCGGCGTCACGTCGCGCGCCTGCATCAGGGTGCGGCCGCCCGAGAGTGGCGTGTATTGGAACTCCACCCAACGGCCATCGCTGGCGGGGCGGGTGTAGCGCTGGCCGGCGGGGTCGGTGATGAAGGCCAGGCGCTCGGCGATGCGGGCTTCCTCATCCAGCTCCATGCCGTAGTCGCCGCGCCGATACAGATGGCGCAGCACCTCGCGCATGCTGCCGCCGGCGGCCAGCAGGTCCGGCCGTTCGGGCAGGAAATCCGTGCCGCGGGCATTGCTGGCCAGGATCGCCTGGTCCGGCCCCAGCAGCACCACCGCCTCATCCAGCCCATTCAGCAATTCGAGCAGCAGGTGGCGCTCGGCCTCCACCTGCTCCTCCTGCTGCTTGAGCAGCGTCACGTCGCGGTAGAAGCCGAGCAAGCCCCCATCGGGCAGCGGCTGCATGCGGATATCGAGCCAATAGCCGTTCAGCGTCTTGCGGACATAGCGCCTTCCGCCCGGCTCCATGAGGCCCGCGATGCGCGCCTCGATGGCCGCCGAGATCGCCGCCTCGCCCTCCGGCACCGGGCCGAAATCGCCGCGCAGCATCTGGTGGCGCGTGACGTCGCGCAGGCTGGTGCCGACGCCGAAGCTGGCGGGCAGGTCGAAGAAGCGCAGGATGGGCTCGCTGACGATGGTCCAGCGCAAATCGGCGTCGAAGAGCATCACGCCGTCGCGCATATTGTCCATGACGCGGCGCAGCTTCTGCTGCTCGGCCTCCAGCGCCAGCTGGACCTGCTTCAGCCCGGTGACGTCGCGCACATTGATCAGCAGCGAGAGATCGGGCCGCGTGTCCGTCGTGATCTCGACCCAGCGGCCATTCGGCAGCAGCCGCACCCGCTGCCGGCGGCCGGGCTCGGCCAGCACCGCCCGGGTGCGACGGAGGAACTCCGCCTCATCGAGGGCGAAGCCGTAATCGCCGCGGCGATACATGGCGGCGGTGATCGCGGCATGGGTGGCGCCCGGCGCGAAGAGCGCCTCGGGCAGGTCCAGCAAGGCCTCGCAGCGGCGGGAGGTCTGGATCAGCCGGCCCTCGGCGTCGAAGAGCAGGATGGCGTCCTCGGTGCTTTCCAGCAGCAGGGCGGCGCGGCGGCGCTCCTCCTCGCGCTCCTGCCGCTCGGCCTCCAGCGCGGCCAGGGCGTTGCGCAGCTCCGTCACGTCGCGCACCAGGATCAGCAGGTCGCCATTGGGGAGCGGGCGGAAATTGTATTCGGCCCAGCGGCCATCGGGCATCTGGCTCGGCAGGGTGAAGCGGCCGGCGGCCTTGATCATGGCGCGGCGGTGCAGGACGAACTCCTCCTCCGTCTGCTCGAAACCGTAATCGCCGCGCCGGTACATGAAGCGCAGGATGTCCTGGTGGGTGTTGCCGGGCTTCACCAGGTCATCGGGCAGGCCCAGCAGATCCCCGCGGCCGGTGGAGTTCTGCAGGATGGTGCCCGCTTCATCCATCAGCACCACGGCGTCGGTGACGTTTTCCAGCAGATAGGCGCTGCGCATCAGCTCCTGCGCGGGTTCCTCTTCCGGCCGGATGCCGGCCAGGCTGGCCAGGCGCCCGCCCGCCGGCAGCGCCTGGACGCTCAGATGCAGCACCCGCCCATCCGCCCGCGCCCAGCGCGCCGTGCCGCCCTGCGGCGCCAGGAAGGGCGCCAGCAGATGCGGCAGGGAGGTGGGCATGGCGAAGGCGCCCTCGTCCAGCAGCCGCTCCAGCCACTCGCTGAGCACCTCGCCCGGCTCCGGGGCGTCCTGGCGCAGCTGGCGGCCGAAGCCAGGCGCCACACGGCGCACGCAGCCCGCGGCATCCAGCTGCAACAGGCCGGAGTCGGGCTGGGCGAAGAGCGCTTCGACAAGCGCGGCATCATCATCCGGCACGGCGGCCGGCAGGGCGTGATCGGGCATGTCCCGCTTATGTCAGCTTTCTGTCGCGGCTTCTGTCGCGTCTGTCGCGCGACCGGGCGGCAGGCGGGGCGCGACAGACGCGACAGAGCGGGGCGCGCCGCGCGATCATCGGGCGACAGAGGCGCGTCACATTGGGGCCATCGAAACGCTGCCCGCCCCGGAGATCACCCCATGCGCCGCTTCCTGCTCACCGCCCTTCTCAGCGTCGCCAGCTTCGGTTCGGCGGTGGCCGCGCCGGGCCAGCCGGAGCGGATGAGCCGCATGCAGGCCGATCTCGGCCAGGCCTGCCGCTCGGATTGCCTGCAGCAGGCGGCCCGCCCCGGCGCCCATCCCAGCGCCGCCCAGGCCTGCCAGATCCGCTGCGCGGCGGGCCAGGCTCATGCCCGGCCGCAGGCGCGCGGCGTGGTCGTACCTCAGATGGTGGCCCATCGGCCGCTGGTGCCGGCCGCGGCGGCGCAAAGCCATGGCGTGATCTACGCGGCCCGCAGCCCCTCGGCCGCCTTCGCCCTGGTGGTGGGCGAGGCGGATCGCCTCGCCGCCTTCCGCACCGCCGAGCAGCGCTGCACCCAGGCGGGCCCCGGCTGCCGCGTCATCGCCGAATTCACCGCCGCCTGCGGGGCGGTGGCCCAGGCCGTGCGCCGGCATCCTTCGGCCTTCGTCATGACCTCCGACGCCTCGACCTTCCATGTGATGTCCACCAGCGCGGGGAGCGGCGACACGCGGCAGGCCGCCGAGGCCGAGGCCCTGGCCGATTGCCGCGGGCGGGAGCCGCATCTGCATTGCCGCATCGCCGCCGTGCAGTGTGGCCGCCCGCAGTGAGACCTTGAGCCGCTCAGTCCGGCTCGCAGCCCAGCAGCGCGGCGAGCCCGCTCTGCACCTGGGACACGAGCCGGGCGGGCGAGGCCTCCAGCGCCAGGTCGGGGCAAAGGGCCCCGGCCGGAATCACCGGGAACTCGGCGCCCAGCAGGGCCATGAGACCGGCGACCAGAACCAGGCCGGAGCCGAGCGTGACGTGATGTTTCCTCATGCCAACGCTATGCCCCAAGGGGCACGGCCCTGCCAATCGGCGGGGCCGATCCGCGTGATCGTCAGCGGCCGGTCCATTGCGGCGGGCGCTTGGCCAGGAAGCTCGAGACACCTTCCGCGAAATCGGCGCTGGTGAAGCACATCTCGACCAGGTCATCGCCATGGATCTCGCGCAGCGGCGCGCGCAGGCGGCGCATCGCCTCCTTCGTCGCGCGCAGCGTCAGCGGCGCGTGCTGGGTGAGGGTCTGCGCCAGTTCCGCCGCGCGGGCCTGCAGCGCCGCGTGGTCCGGCAGGATCTCGCTGAGCAGGCCGACAGCCTTCATCTCCTCGGCGTTCAGCAGCCGCGCCGTATAGACCAGGTCCATCACCCGGGTCGGGCCCATCATGGTGGCCAGCCGCGCGTAATTCGCCATGGAGAGGCAATTGCCCAGCGTCTTGGCGATGGGGAAGCCGAAGCGCGCATTGGCCGCGCCGATGCGCAGGTCACAGACCGAGGCGATGCCCGCCCCACCCCCCGTGCAGGCGCCGGCGATGGCGGCGATGGTGGGTTTCACGCAGGTCTCGAGCGCGGTCATGATGCGGTCGATCTTTTCCTCATAGGCCAGCGCATCCTCGGCCGTGCGGAAATTCAC
>JAIYDS010000065.1 GCA_027487385.1 Acetobacteraceae bacterium
ATCTCAACATGGCGCGGCTGGCGGCGGAGGAGAATCTGGACGTCACCTTCGTGCCCTTCACCGGCGGCGCCCCGGCGGTGACGGCGCTGATCGGCGGGCATCTGCAATGCGCGGTGGTCTCGGGCGAGGTGCTGCCCCATGTCCGAGATGGCGCGCTGCGGGCGCTGGCCGTGCTGAACGCCGAGAAGTCGGAGGAATTCCCGCAGGTGCCGACGCTGCCGGAGCTGGGCTATTCCTGGTCCTCGCGCCCTTGGATCGGGGTGGGGGCGCCGCGCGGCCTGCCCGCGCCGGTGCAGGCGCGCTGGGTGGAGGCGCTGATGGCCGCGTCCCTGCAACCGGATTTCCTGGAGACCATGCGCCGCCTGGCCATCGCGCCCCTGCGCCTGGGGCCCGAGGGCTTCGCCGCCCTCATGGCGGAGAGCCTGGCCGAGCACGAGCGCATCGCCCGCGCCATCCGCATCGGGCGTTTCGCGCGATAGCGCCTGAGGTCAGGCCGGGCCTTCCGGGGCCAGGATGTCGGACAGCGCCATGAGGGTCACGCTGCCCTCCACCTGGAAGGCCACGCTGCCCTCATCCTCGCCATTCCAGGCGCGGCCGACCACGGCGCCCAGCACCGGCAGCCAGGAGGAGGCGGCGAGCTTCGCGCTCATGCGCACCACCAGCGTGCCGCGGTCATCATGCAGCGCCGTCACGTGCTTGGCCCAGACACCCTCGCCCAGGCTGGATTCATCATCCGGCGCCTCGCGCGTCAGGATGCGGAGCAATTCGCGAACGCGGCCATCGGTCCGGGCCAGGCGCTCCAGGCGCCAGGGCTCATCGGCGGCATTGTGGGCGGACATGGAGGGGTAGACTGGACGCACAGGATGACTTCCTCGGCAGCGAGACAGCCTGCGCGGGATTCCGCGCGGCCGCCTTCGTCACGGACCAGGCAGGGGGCCGCTTCCCAGACATGATCCTGCATGAGGTTCCGCCAAGGGGGAAGAATGATTTGGACGGACATGTGACAAATTCATGCCGCGCCGGCGTGCCAAAATCAGCGACTTCCGAGACGATCCGGCCGTGATCAGTCCTTGGCGAGGGGGTGCGGCAGGTCCCGGAAGTAGGGAATGACCTCGCCCTGGAGCTTCATGGTCAGCGGCAGCCCGTTGCGACCCACCTGCTTGCCCATGATGAGGCGCACCCAGCCCTCGCTCACGCAATACTCATCCACATTGGTGCGCTCGACGCCCTTGAAGATGATGCCGACGCCGCGCTCCAGCGCCTTGGCGTCGTGAAAGGGGCTCTTCGGATCGGCGGCGAGGCGATCGGGCGGGGTATCGGGCTTGGCTGCGTCGGACATGGCGGCTTCCTAGACCCTTTCGGGGGAAATTGGCCAGCGCACGGGCTTGGCATTATGTCTGTCGGCATCCACAGCCCCGGTGCCGCCATGACCCGATTCCGCAACGCCCCCGCCATCCGCAGCCCGCGCGGACTGGAGATCTCCTGCCGCCAATGGACCACCGAGGCGGCGATGCGGATGCTGATGAACAACCTGGATGACGAGGTGGCCGAACGCCCGGGGGAACTGGTGGTCTATGGCGGCATCGGCCGCGCGGCGCGGGATTGGGACAGCTATGAGCGCATCGTGGCCGCCCTGAAGAAGCTGGAGGGCGACCAGACGCTCTGCGTGCAATCGGGCAAGCCCGTCGGCGTGTTTCGCACCCATGCCGATGCGCCGCGCGTGCTGATCGCCAATTCCAACCTGGTGCCGGCCTGGGCCAATTGGCAGCATTTCAACGAGCTCGATCGCAAGGGGCTCATGATGTACGGCCAGATGACGGCCGGCAGCTGGATCTATATCGGCAGCCAGGGGATCGTGCAGGGCACCTACGAAACCTTCGTGGAGGCGGGCCGCCAGCATTTCAACGGCTCGCTGGCCGGGCGCTGGATCCTGACGGGTGGCCTGGGCGGCATGGGCGGTGCGCAGCCGCTGGCCGGCGTCTTCGCCGGCGCTTGCGTGCTCGCCGTCGAGTGCCAGCCCAGCAGCATCGAGAAGCGGCTGGAGACGAAATACCTCGATCACCGCGCCGATGACCTCGACACCGCGCTCGACATGATCCGCACCGCCTGCGCCGAGAAGCGCGCCATCAGCGTGGGCCTGCTCGGCAATGCCGCCGAGGTCTTCCCCGAGTTGGTGCGGCGCGGCGTGGTGCCCGACATCGTGACCGACCAGACCTCCGCGCATGATCCCGGCAATGGCTACCTGCCCGCCGGCTGGACGCTCGCCGAATGGCAGCAGAAGCGCGAGAGCGACCCGGCGGCCGTCTATGCCGCCGCCAAGCGCAGCATGGTGCAGCATGTGCAGGCCATGCTCGACTTCCAGAAGATGGGCGCCGCCGTGCTCGACTATGGCAACAACATCCGTCAGATGGCCAAGGATGAGGGCCTGGCGAACGCCTTCGACTTCCCGGGCTTCGTGCCGGCCTATATCCGGCCCTTGTTCTGCCGCGGCATCGGCCCCTTCCGCTGGGCCGCGCTCTCCGGCAACCCCGAGGACATCGCGAAGACCGACGCCAAGGTGCGCGAGCTGATGCCGCATGACACGCATCTGCATCAGTGGCTCGACATGGCGAAGCAGCGCATCGCCTTCCAGGGCCTGCCCGCGCGCATCTGCTGGGTCGGCCTCGGCGATCGCGACCGCATTGGCCTCGCCTTCAACGAGATGGTGGCGCGCGGCGAGATCGGCCCCGTCGTCATCGGTCGCGACCATCTGGATTCCGGCAGCGTGGCCAGCCCCAACCGCGAGACCGAGGCGATGATGGACGGCTCGGACGCCGTTTCCGATTGGCCGCTGCTGAACGCGCTGCTGAACACGGCCTCCGGCGCCACCTGGGTTTCGCTGCATCATGGCGGCGGCGTGGGCATGGGCTATTCGCAGCATTCGGGCATGGTGATCGTCTGCGACGGCACGCCCGACGCCGCGCGCCGCCTCTCGCGCGTGCTGTGGAACGACCCGGCGACGGGCGTGATGCGCCACGCGGATGCGGGCTATGACATCGCGCTGAACTGCGCGCGGGAGAAAGGGCTCGACCTGCCCGCGATCCTGAAATAGCCGCGATGCAGATCCTTTTTCTGCACCAGAATTTCCCGGGGCAATACCGGCACCTGGCGCCCGCCATGGCGAAGCGGAAGGGCAACCGCGTGGTGGGTCTCGGCCAGAACGAGACGCCCAGCATCCCTGGCATCACCCAGCTGCGCTACAAGCCGCCCGAGCCAGGGAAGACCACGCCGCACCCCTATCTGGTGCGCACCGAGGGCCATATCCGCCACGGCCAGGCCGCCGCCCGCGCCGCCATCCAGCTGCGCGACAAGGGCTTCCGCCCCGACCTGATCTGCGCCCATCCCGGCTGGGGCGAGGGCCTGTTCCTGCGGGACGTGTTTCCGAACGCGAAGATGATCTTCTACTGGGAGTATTTCTTCCAGTCGAAGGGCGGCGATATCGGCTTCGACCCACCGGGCGCGGAGGTCGGCCTCGACGAGGCGGCGCGGACACGGGTGCAGAACACCATTCAGCTCATCCAGCTCGATGCCGCCGATTGGGGCGTTTCGCCCACACGCTGGCAATGGTCGCGCTATCCGGATTGGGCCCGAGAGCGCATCTCGGTGATCCATGAGGGGATTGATACCGCCATCGCCTCCCCCAAGGGCCCGGCCGAGTTCACCCTGCCCGATGGCCGGCGGTTGACCCCCGCCGATGAGGTGGCGACCTATGTGGCCCGCAACCTCGAACCCTATCGTGGCTTCCCGCAATTCATGCGGGCCTTGCCGAGTTTCCAGCGGCTGCGCCCGCAGGCGCAGGTGGTGGTCGTGGGTAGCGACGGCGTTTCCTATGGCCGTGCGCCGGCTGAGGGCGGCAGTTGGCGCGAGGTGATGCTGCGCGAGATGGAGGGGAAGATCGACCTCTCCCGCGTGCATTTCGTGGGGCGGGTGCCCTATCCGCAACTGCTCAGCCTCTTCCGGCTGACGCGGGCGCATCTCTACCTGACCTATCCCTTCGTGCTGTCGTGGTCGATGCTGGACGCCATGGCCTGTGGCGCGCCCATCCTCGGCTCGGCCACGCCCCCCGTGATGGAGGTGATCCAGGATGGGGTGAATGGGCGGCTGGTGGATTTCTTCGCGCCCGAGGCGATTGCCGAGGGGCTGGCGGCGATGCTGGCTGATCCGGCGGCGCAGGCGCCCATCAAGCAGGCGGCGCGCCAGCATGTGCTGGACCATTACGACCTGGCCCGCATCTGCCTGCCGCAACAGATCGCGCTGCTGGAGGCGGTGGCGGCGGGAAGGAAAGGGCCTCCGGCGGCTGGGGCCGTGGCCCCAGATCCCATTCCCAGGCGCTGATCCTGCAAGCTGTGGCTATGGTTGAATAAATTTGGGGTCTGGGGCCTCGCGGCCCCAGCCGCCGGAGGCCATTTTTTCTTTCGGCAGCGCCAAGGTCAGCCCCCAACAGGCGAAGAGCATCAGCGCCGAGGCGATCAGGCAGGCCGGCAGCCCCGCCCAGGCGAAGAGCAGCCCGGAGAGCAGCGTGCCGGCGAAGCGCCCCACCGCATTGGCGGCGTAGTAGAAGCCCACATCCTCGGCTGCCTTCTCGCTGCCCGCATAGGCCAGCACCAGATAGGAATGCACCGAGGAATTCACCGCGAAGGCAAAGCCGAAGACGCAAAGCCCGAGGGTGACGATGAGATCGCCATGCGGCAGCCCGGCCAGCAGCGGCAGCGCCAGCAGCGCCGGCACCAGCGCCAGCAGCAGCGACCAGAGCCGCGCCGCCGGCACCTCGCTGGAAAGCCCATCGGCGCTCTTGCGGATCACGGCCGGTGCCGCCGCCTGCACCACGCCATAGCCGATGGTCCAGAGGGCCAGGAAGCCGCCCACCATGGTGAAGCTCCAGCCCGCCGCGTAGAGAAACACCGGCAGGCCGACGACGAACCAGACATCGCGCGCCCCGAAGAGGAAGACCCGCGCCGCGGCCAGCAGATTCACGCCGCGATTCTTCGCAAAAAGCTCCTTGGCGGATTTCGAGGCCTTGGCCTTGCCCATCAGTGGCGGCAGGGAGAGCGCCACCGCCACCAGCACGGCGCCCAGCATCGCCGCCATGGCCCAGAGGGCGCCGCGGAAGCCCAGCAGCTCCAGCAGCAAGCCGCCCAGAAAGAAGCCCAGACCTTTCATGGCGTTCTTGCTGCCGGTGAAGAAGGCGACCCATTTGAAGAGGGTGCCTGCCGCGTCCGGTGCCGTCAGCTTGATGGCGGATTTGCTGGCGGTCTTCGTCAGATCCTTGGCCACGCCGCAAATGCCCTGCGCCACCACCACCCAGGCCACGGAAAGTGCTGCCCCCCAGCTGGGCGAGACGGCGGAGAGCAGCAGGAAGCCGCTGATCTGCGTGGCCAGCCCCACGGCCAGCATGCGCGCGATGCCGAAGCGCGTGGCGAGCCACCCGCCGATCAGATTGGCGCCGATCCCCGCCGCCTCATAGAGCAGGAACAGCAGCGCCAGCGTGAAGGGCGAATAGCCAAGCTGGAAGAAATGCAGCAGCACCAGCATGCGCAGCGCGCCATCGGTCAGCGTGAAGCCCCAATAGGCGGCGGTGACGATGGCATAGTTCCTCACAGGCCCGCGCGCTCCATATGGCAGGCCAGGTCCACCATGCGGCAGGCATAGCCCATCTCATTGTCGTACCAGGCGTAGATCTTCAGCAGCGTGCCATCGGTGACCAGGGTGGAAAGCCCATCCACGATGGAGCTCCGCGTGTCCCGCGCATAATCCGCCGAGACGAGCGCGCGCGGCTCGAAGCCCAGGATGCCGGCCAGCGGCCCGGCGGCGGCGGCGGCGAACAGGGCATTCACCTCCTCGGCCGAGGTTTCGCGCCGCATCTCGAAGACGCAATCCGTCAGCGAGGCGTTGAGCACGGGCGTGCGCACCGCATGGCCGTTCAGCTTGCCCTTCAGCTCCGGATAGATCAGCGCGATGGCCGTTGCGCTGCCCGTGGTGGTGGGCTGAAGCGACAGCATGGCCGAACGTGCCCGCCGCAGATCCTTGTGCGGCGCATCCACCACGACATTGGTGTTGGTGGGATCATGGATGGTGGTGATCTGGCCATGCCGGATGCCGATCGCCTCATGCACCACCTTCACCACCGGGGCCAGGCAATTGGTGGTGCAGGAGGCGGCGGTGACGATGGGATGCCGCGCGGGATCGTAGAGATGCTCGTTCACGCCGACGACCACGTTCAGCACGCTGTCGAACTTTACCGGCGCCGCGACGATCACGCGCCTGGCGCCGCGGTCCAGATGGCCTTGCAGCACCTCGGGCGTCAGGAACTTGCCGGTGCATTCCAGCACCACATCCACGCCGAGATCGCCCCAGGGAATGGCGCCGGGTGTGGCGTGCTCGGAATAGCTCATCCGCCGCTCGCCGATGCGGATGGCATCATTGCCCTCGGCCGCGATGGACGCACGCCAGCGGCCCTGCACGCTGTCGAATTCCAGCAGATGGGCGATGGCCGCGGCCCCGCCCTTGATCTCGTTCAGATGGACCACCTCCAGCCGGTTGCCCGCGCGCGGGTCTTCCGGCTGGCGCTCGGCCGCGCCCAGGGCGGCGCGCAGGGCGAGCCGCCCGATGCGGCCCATGCCGCTGATGCCGACCCTCATGCGCGCGACACCGCGTGCGGATCGGCGAGCTCATCCACGCGCGCCTTCAGCGCCATCTTGTCGAGCGAGGCGATGGGCAGGCTCATGAAGGCCTCCAGCCGCCGGCGCAGGCCCGCATAGACCTCGTTCAGCAGTGTCGCGCGCTCGGCGACGCTGCCGGTGAACTTGCTCGGGTCGGGCAGGGGCCAGGCGCCGGTGACGACCGTCTCGCCGAAATCCGGGCAGGCCTGGCCCTGGATGGTGTCGCAGAGGGTGATCACGAAATCCATGCGCGGCGCATCCGGGCCGGTCAGCTCGTTCCAGGACTTGGAGCGCAGGTCGGAGACGTCATGGCCGAGCGTCTTCAGCAGGCTCAGCACTTCCGGCAGTGGGCCTTCGGGGCGCGGGTCGGAACCGGCGGACCAGCCCTCGAAGCGCGGCCGGCCGATCTTGTCGAGGATGGCCTCGGCGATGATGGAGCGGGCGGAATTGTGCGTGCACAGAAACAGTACGTTGAAGGCGGCGTGTTCCATCGTCTTGTTCTCCCGTGTGATGGCATTGAGCAGGCGGCCCAAATCGCCGCAGCGCTCGGGCGCGCCGCCGCAGCAGGCCTCGGCCAGGAAGGCGAGCAGGGCGCGCAGCCGCGCGATTTGCGGGGCGTAGATGAGGTGCCGGCCCTGGCGGGTGGGGGCGATCAGCCCGGCCTCCTGCAGCGCGCGCAGATGAAAGGAGAGGGTGGAGGCGGGCAGGTCGAGACGCTGGGCGATCTCCCCGGCGGCCCTGCCATTGGGCCCGGCCTCCAGCAGGTCACGCATCAATTCGAGGCGCGTGGCCTGGCCGAGGGCGGCAAATGCGAAGGCGGCTTCGTCTGTTTCCATGATTCCAGTTTAGTGGAAACGATTGCGCCGTGGGTGAAGCTTTCATGGCAGTCGGGGGGAGGGGAAAAGGCCTCCGGCGGCTGGGGCCACGGGCCCCAGACCCCATTTTTTTCAAAAGGTTGTGGTAGGATTTGTGCCAAGGAAAGGGGTCTGGGGCCCGTGGCCCCAGCCGCCGGAGGCCCTCTTTTCTTACTCCGCGCGAATATTCCCCACCCGCACCACCTCCTCATACCGCGCGAGCTCGGCCCGCAGCAGGGCGGTCATCTCCTCCGGCGTCTTGCGCCACGGCGTCATCCCGATATTCGCCAGGCGCTGGCGGAACTCCGCGTCAGCCTGCAGCGCGTCCAGCTCCGTGGCCAGGCGGCGCAGGATGGCGCCATCGGTGCGCGCGGGGGCGAAGAGCCCCTGCCAGGCCAGCATCTCGAAGCCGGCGAATTCCGGCAGGCTGGCCAGCGGCGGCAGGCCCTGCAAGGGGCCGAGCGAGGAATTGGCGAAGCCCTTGATCCGCCCATCGCGCAGCAGCGGCGCCGTCGTGGTGATGGTCAGCACCGCGAGGTCGAGCCGGCCCGCGATCAGGTCGCTCGGGATCTGCGCGGCGATGCGATAGGGCACGTGCTCCAGCCGCACGCCCGCGCGGCGGGCGATGATCTCGCCCCAGAGATGCAGCGAGGTGCCTGTGCCGGAGGTGGCGAAGGTCAGCCCCTCCGGGCGGGACCGCGCCAGGGCCAACACGCCGGCGAGATCCGTCGCCGGCAGGTCCGGCCGGCCCACCAGCGTGAGCGGCAGCGAGGCCAGCATGCCGATGGGGGCGAAATCGCGCAGCGAATCGTAGCGCACGGCATTGGGCGTGACGAAGGGCGAGATGGTGAAGGGGCTCTCGACGCCGACCAGCAGCGTGTGCCCATCAGGGGTGGCGCGGGCCACGCGCTCGGTGCCGATGGTGCCGCCGGCACCGGGCGCATTCTCGACCACCACGGTGTGGCCGAGGCGGCGGGTGAGTTCGGCCGCGGCCAGGCGCGCCACCGTGTCCACATTGCCGCCGGCCGCGAAGGGCACCACCAGCGTGATGTTCCGGGCTGGCCAGCCCTGCGCGAGGGCGGGCGTGGCGAGGGGCGTGAGCAGCAAGGCGCGGCGCGGGATCATGCGATGACTCCTGTCGGGAAGCACTCGGCGGCCAGCGCGTCGAATTCCTGGGCGAAGGCCGCCTCCAGATGGCGGCGGGACGGCTCCGGCAGGAAGCTGCCGCGAATCCCGTTCAGCATGAAGCCGCGCAGATCCGCGAGGCCAAAGCCGAAATCCTCCACCATCATCCGCCAGCAGCGCGTGGGCGTCACCTGGTGCAGCGGCGGGTCATCCGTGTTGGGGTGGATCAGCAGGCCGGCCGCGGGCATGCGGGCCAGCGGGTGGCCTTCGGGCCAGTTGTCCAGCGTGCGGAGATAGTAGGAATTGGTCGGCACCACGGTGAAGAGGAGGCCGCGCTCGGCGCAGCGGGCGGTGAGTGCGGGGTCTTCCAGGATGGTGTAGCCGTGGTCGATGCGGTCCACCTCCAGCAGGTCGATCGCGGTCGCGATGTTGCGGGGGTGGCAGCCGAATTCGCCGGCATGCGCCGTCAATTTGAAGCCGGCCTGTTTCGCCATGCGCCAGGCGCGCCAGAAAAGCTCGGGCGGGCGGTCGGTCTCGCGGTAGTCAATGCCGAGGCCGATGATGGGATCGCGCCGATGCGCCACCATCCATTCCGCGAGTTCGGTCGCGGCTTCAGGCGGGGCCTCGCGGTCAATGGCGGGGATGAGCAGGGCCGAGACGCCGAAATCCGCCGCCGCATCGGCGAAGCCGGCGAGGATGGCGTCCGCCCCCTTGGCGTAGGGGAAGAGATGCGCCGTGCCGGTCGGGTTCCAGAAGATTTCGGAATGGCGCACGCCATGCGCCGCCTGGTCCTGCAGATGCTCATAGGTGATGCGGTGCAGGTCGCGCGGGTCGCGCAGGATGCGTTGCTCCAGCGCGCGCAGGATGTGCAGCACGCCCTTGGGCTTGGCGTCGCGGGCGTAGAGCGCCTCGGCCTCGGCGGCTGGCATGCCGCAGCGGGCGGCCATTTCGGCGAAGGTGGCCTGGCGCACGGCGCCCAGCAGATGGACGTGCAGATCCACCTTGGGCATGGCGTGGCAGAAGGTGTCGAGCATCACGGTCATGCCCCATCTTCGCACAGGCTGGGGGAGATGACAGGCCAGCCGGCCCATGCGACGAAACGGCCATGCAAAAGCCCGCCAATCCCCGTTTCTCCTCCGGCCCCTGCGCCAAGCGGCCTGGATTTTCGCTCGATGCGCTGCAAGGCGCGCTGCTCGGCCGCAGCCATCGCGCGGCCGACCCCAAGGCGCGGCTCGCTGAGGTGATCACCCGCTCCAAGGCGATTCTCGGCATGCCCGCGGATTACCGGCTGGGCATCGTCCCCGCCTCGGACACGGGCGCGGTGGAGATGGCGCTGTGGAGCCTGCTGGGCCCGCGCGGCGTGGATGTGCTGGCCTGGGAGAGTTTTTCCGCCGAATGGGCGCATGACATTGAGGCCGAGCTGAAGCTGCCGGATGTGCGGCTGCTTCGCGCCGATTACGGGAAGCTGCCGGACCTTTCGGCGGTGGACCCGGCGCGGGATTGCGTCTTCGTCTGGAACGGCACCACCAGCGGCGTGCGGCTGACCGATGGCGACTGGATCAGCGATGCGCGGGAGGGGCTGACGATTTGCGACGCGACCTCGGCCGCCTTCGCGATGGATCTGCCTTGGGAGAAGCTCGATGTCGTCACCTGGTCCTGGCAGAAGGTGCTGGGGGGCGAGGCTGCGCATGGGATGCTGGCGCTCTCGCCCCGCGCGGTGGCGCGGCTGGAAGCGCACAAGCCGGCCTGGCCGCTGCCGAAGGTGTTCCGCCTGACCAAGGGCGGCAAGCTGATCGAGGGCATCTTCAAGGGCGATACGATCAACACGCCCTCCATGCTCTGCGTCGAGGATGCGCTGGATGGGCTGCGCTGGGCCGAATCCGTGGGCGGGCTGCGCGGGCTGATCGCGCGGGCGGAGGGCAACCTGGCCACGGTGGCGGGCTGGGTGGCGCAAAGCGACTGGGCGCGCTTCCTGGCGGAGGAACCGGCCACGCGCTCCTGCACCAGCGTGTGTTTGCGCATCGTGGCGCCGTGGTTCACGGCGCTGGATGCGAAGGCGCAGGCCAAGGCGGCGGCACGGCTTTCGGCCGTGCTGGAGGCCGAGGGCGTGGCGCTGGATGCGGCGAGCTATCGGGACGCGCCGCCGGGGCTGCGCATCTGGTGCGGGGCGACGGTGGAGCAGGGCGATGTGGCGGCGCTGCTCCCCTGGCTCGATCAGGCCTTCGCGCGCGTCACCGCCGAATTCGCCGGCTGAGGGCCGCGCCGCATCCGCCAGCCATGGCGCGCGGCCCAGGGTGAGCCGGGCTCCAGCGCCGCGGCATCCAGCAGGGCCTCGGCCATGGCACGGATGGTCGCATGGCGCCGCGTGACCAGATGCTCGTTGATATTGCGCCGCAGCCGCTGCCAGCGCCGCGTGATCGGCGCGGCGGAGGCGAAATAGGCCCAGCGGCTTTGCTCCTGCGCCATCTGCCGCACCAGCCGCTCGGCATGGGCAGCATCGGCGCCCTGTGGCGCGAGGTCATCCGCCCGGCGCTTGCGGAAGACGAGGGAGGTGCTGTCCAGCCGCTCGCCCGCGCGGGGCACGAAGCCCGCCTGCCAGGCGGCGGTGATCAGCGTGGCCGGTGTGAAATTCCAGATATGCGCGGCGTGGAAGGTGTTGCTGATCTGCTTGCGCACCCCTTCCAGGTTCGGCACCTCGACGAAGAGCAGCCCCTCCGGCGCCAAGGCCGCATGAATGCGCGCCATCGCCGCCCAGGGGTCGGTCAGGTGCTCCATCACATGGTTGAGGGTGACGAGGTCCAGCGGCTCGCGCGGGAAATCGGGCGAGTCCCAGCCGCCCTGCCGCAGCTCCACGCCATATTCGCGGCGGGCGAATTCGCCATAGCCCCAATTCGGCTCCAGCCCGCTGGCCGCGAAGCCCGCCTCGGCCATCACGAAGGTGAACTCGCCGGAGGAAGCGCCGATGTCCAGCACGCGCCCGCGCGCCGGCAGCAGCGGGGCCAGGCGCCGGGCGCGGGCCATGGCGCCGCGCAGGGCACGCAGCGCGTGCTTGCGCTTGGGCGCGTACCCGCCCTTGTATTCCAGCCGGTAGCGGGCCGCGTAGAAATCGGCGACCTCGGCCTCCTCCGGCAGGGTCGCGTGGCTCACCAGGCCGCAGCCGCGGCAGATGGCGGTGGTCAGCGCCGCGCCGCCGCGGCCACGATCGGCCACCACCTCGCGCTCGGCCGTGCCGCACAGCCGGCAGGGGCTTGCCCGGAATGTCTCACCGATCTTCATCTGCTTCTCCATTGCGCGGCCGGCTGTTAGCTCCCGCCCGCCCCGCTTGGCTGACGGTCCCTGTCAGGGGAATGTCAGCGAGGGGCGGTTAAAGGAGTGCCAATGCGGGTTCTGCTGGTGGAGGATGAGGCGGGGATTGCGCGGGATGTGCAGCGCGCCCTGCTGCATGCCGGCTTCGCGGCCGAGCATGTGGCCGATGGCACCACCGCCTGGGAGCGCGGCGGCACAGAGCCCTTCGACGCCGCGATCCTCGATCTCAACCTCCCCGGCATTGACGGGCTCTCCCTGCTGCGGCGCTGGCGGGCGGAGGGGGTCCGCTTCCCGATCCTCGTGCTGTCCGCCCGCGCCACCTGGGCCGTGCGGGTCGAGGCGATTGACGCTGGGGCGGATGACTACCTGCTCAAGCCCTTCGCCATGGAGGAACTGTTGGCGCGGTTGCGCGCCATCCTGCGGCGGGGTGCGGGCATGGCCGGCAACCTGTTGCAGGCGGGCGGCCTTGCCCTCGACACCCGGGCGCGGCGGCTGACCAGCGAGGGGCGGCCGGTGGAGCTGACGCCGCTGGAGTTCCGCCTGGTCGCCTATCTGCTGCACCACGCCGGCCGCGCCGTGCACCAGACCGAGCTGATGGAGCATCTCTACGCCGATGAGGCTGACCGACAGGACAATGCGGTGGAGGCGCTGATCGCCCGGCTGCGCCGGAAGATCGGCGCCAGCGCCATCCGCACCCGGCGCGGCCATGGCTATGTGATCGAGCCGTGACGCACTCGCTGCGCGCCCGCTTCGCCTGGGCCGGCCTCGCCCTGACGGCGCTGGTGATGCTGGCCATGGGCATCGTGCTGCAAGGCCTTTTCGAGCGGCATGTGGAGCGCGAGGCGGAGGCCCAGCTGGAGGCTGATCTCCGCTACCTGGCGCGCGGCCTGCTGCCGGCCGAGGGCGGCCCGCCCCGTGTGCTGGCCCTGCCCGATCCGCGCTTCCAGGAGCCCTATTCGGGCCTTTACTGGCAACTGCGCGATGACCGAACGGGCGAGGTCTGGCGCTCCCCTTCGCTGGGCGGCTTCACCCTGGCGCTGGAGCCCGATGTCCTGCGCCCGGGGGAGCTGCACCGGCACATCCTGATCGGCCCCGAGGGTGGCAAGATGATCGTGCTGGAGCGGCGCATCGGCGATGGCGCCGCGGCGCATTTCCGCGTCGCGGCGGCGGTGGACCGCAAGGTGCTGCGCGCCGCCAATCGCGCCTTCCTGTGGGAATTCCTGCCCGTGCTGGCGAGCCTTGCGGTGGGCATGCTGCTGGCCTCCGTCGTGCAGGGGGTGATCGCCCTGTACCCGATCGCGCGCGCGCGCCAGGCGCTGCGCGAATTGCGCGCCGGGCGGCGCGAGCGGCTGGCCGGCGCCTTGCCCTCCGAGCTGGAGGGGCTGGCCACGGAGTTCGACGCGCTGCTGGAGGCCCAGCGGCGCAGTGCCAGGATCGCGCGCGAGCGGGCGGCGGATCTGGCGCATGGGCTGCGCACGCCGCTTGCCTTGCTGGCCGCCCGCGCGCGCGATCTCGAGGCGCGCGGCGAAGCGGAAGCTGCGCGCGACCTGCGGGACCTGGCCGCCGCCATGGAAGCGCGGCTCGCCCGGGAATTGGCGCGGGCGCAGATCCACGGCCCCCCGCAGCTGGGCGGGCGCGTGGCCCTGGCCCCGCTTGCCCGGCGCATCACCGAGGCGCTGGCCCGCAGCCCCGCCGGCGAGCGCCTGGCCTGGGAGGTCGCGGTGCCCGAGGCGCTCGCCCTGACCGGCGATGAGGGCGATGTGCTGGAGCTGCTGGGCTCGCTGCTCGACAATGCCGGGAAATGGGCCGCGACGCGCGTGCGCCTCTCCGCTGCGCGGGAGGCGGATGGGCTGGTCCTGCGCGTCGAGGATGACGGGCCCGGCATCCCGCCCCAGGACCGCCGCGCGGCGCTGACGCGCGGCGTGCGGCTGGATGCGGCGGTGAGCGGCACCGGGCTTGGGCTGGCCATCGCGCAGGACATCGTTGCGGCCTATGGCGGCACCCTGCTGCTGGAGGGCAGCCCGCTGGGCGGGCTTGGCGTGCAGATCCGGCTGCCGGTTTCGGAGTCCCTGGGCTAGCCTGCCTCGAAAGGGGAGGGGCGCATGATCTACACAGCCGAGCACGAGGCCTGGATGGAGAGCATCCGCCGCTTCGTGACCGAGGAGATCAACCCGCATGCCGAGGCCTGGGAGGCGGCCGAGGCCTTCCCTTCGCGCGCGCTGTTCCGCAAGGCGGGGAAGCTCGGGCTCTTCGGCATCACCAAGCCCCTGGCCTTCGGCGGCTCGGGGCTCGACTTCAGCTGGTCCGTCGCGGCGGGTGAGGCGCTGGGCACCATGCAGGCGCAGGGGGTGGGGATGGCGCTCTCGGTGCAGAGTGACATGGCGACACCGGCGCTGGCGGAATTCGGCAGCGATGAATTGCGGCGAGACTACCTGGCCCCGGCCATCGCCGGCGAACATGTGGTGGCGATCGGCGTCTCGGAGGTGGGCGCGGGGTCGGATGTCGCCAGCATCCGCACCACGGCGCGGCGCGATGGCGACGATTATGTGATCTCCGGCGGCAAGATGTGGATCACCAACGGCATGGAGGCGGATTGGGTCTGCCTGCTGGCCAACACCTCCGACGGCGCGCCGCATCGCAACAAGAGCCTCATCATCCTGCCGCTGCGCGAGAGTCCCGGCGGCGCGGATGTGAAGGGCGTGATGCGCCAGAAGATCCGCAAATTCGGCATGTGGTGCAGCGATACGGCGCAGCTTTTCCTCGATGAGGTGCGCGTGCCCATGCGCCAGCGCATCGGCGAGGAAGGGATGGGCTTCACCTACCAGATGAGGCAATTCCAGGAGGAGCGGCTCAACGCGGCGGCGCGGCGCCTCGCCATGGGCCAGCTCATCGAGCATGTGGCCGCCTATCTCCGCGAGCGCCAGGCCTTCGGCAAGCCGCTGCTGGACAACCAGTTCATCCAGTTCAAGCTGGCCGAGCTGAAGACCGAGATCGAGGCGCTGCGCGCGCTCACCTATCGCGCGACGGAGCTCTACGTCGCCGGCCAGGATGTGACGGAGCTGGCCAGCATGGCGAAGCTGAAGGCCGGGCGCTTGTCGCGCGAAGTGGCGGATTGGTGCATGCAGTTCATGGGGGGCCAGGGCTATGCCTGGGAAAGCTGGGTCAGCCGCGCCTTTCGCGACTATCGGCTGGGCTCCATCGGCGGTGGCGCGGATGAGGTGATGCTGCAGGTCATCGCGCGGCGGATGGGGCTGGAGATGCGTCGTCCCGGATGAGCCGGGGCCGCAGGGCTTGCCAGCCCCTTCATTTCGTCCTTCCCTTGATGGGCAATGCCCGAAACGGGGCGCAGGGAGAGACGATCATGACAATTCGACGCCATTTGCTCGGCATGGCCGCGATGCTCATCGCAGGCCCGGCCTTTGCCCAGGCCCCGGCGCCCACCCCTGGCGCCACGCCGGCTCCCGTCCCGGGCTGGGCCGTGGGCCGCCCCGCCGGCTCCACCCTCGCGCCGCATGCGCCGCGCCTGACGGTGACGCCGCTCGACCAGGTGCCGGTTTCGTCCATCCGCCTTCCGCAGGGCTTCCAGGCCGAGGTCTTCGCGCATGGCATCCCGGGCGTGCGCTCCATCGCCGAGGCGCCGGGCGGCACGCTCTTCGCCGGCACCCGCGCCATTGGCCGCGTCTATGCCATCACCCGCAACCCGGATGGGACGACGCGCACGCGCATCTTCGCCCAGGGCCTGAGCCAGCCGAACGGCCTCGTCGTGATCGGCAACAGCCTCTACGTCTTCGCGGTGAATCGCGTTCTGCGCTACGACAATGTCGAGGCGAACCTGGACAGCCCGCCGGCGCCGGTGGACCTGACCGCCGCCTTCGCCCTGCCGACCGAGCAGGAGCACGGCGCGAACCACCACTGGAAATACGCGACGCTCGGCCCGGATGGCCGGATCTACACGAATGTCGGCGTGAACTGCAATGTGTGCGACACGGACCGCGACAAGTTCGCCCTTCTCGTCTCCTTCCGCCCCGATGGCAGTGATCGCCGCATCGAAGCGCGCGGCGTGCGCAACAGCGTGGGCATGGCGCATCACCCGGTGACGCGTGAGCTCTGGGCCACCAACCATGGCCGCGATTGGGTGGGCGATGACAATCCGCAGGATTCGCTGCTCCGTGTGCGGCGCGTCGGCGAGGATTTCGGCTTCCCCTACTGCATGGGCACCTGGGCGGACCCCGAGTACAACCGTGGCCGCGCCTGCAGCGAATTCTCGCAGCCGGCGGCGCTGATGGGGCCGCACACGGCCGTGCTCGGCATGCGCTTCTACACGGGCACCATGTTCCCCGAGCAGTATCGCAACCAGATCTTCATCGCCCGCCGCGGTTCCTGGAACCGCTCGCGCCTCTCCGGCTATGACGTGGTGGTGGCCCACCTCGACGCGCAGGGCAATGTGACCCGCGTGGAGGAATTCCTGACCGGCCTGCGTGACGACGCCAACCAGCGCTTCGCCGACCGCCCGGCCGAGGTGCATGTGCTGCGCGACGGCTCGATGCTGGTCTCCGGCGAGCAGATGGGTGCGATCTACCGCATCACCTATCGCCGGTGATCCGCGCCGGACTTCTGGCGGCGGCCCTGTTGGCCGCCGCGACCTCCGGTGTCGCGCTTGCCCAGGATGCAAGGCGCGGCGCCGAACTCGCCGGGCCCTGCGCCCAATGCCACGGCGCCAATGGCCGCAGCCAGATCCACGACATTCCCTCGCTTGCGGGCCAGCCGGCCGATTTCATCACCATCCAGATGATCCTGCTGCGGGAAGGGCTGCGCAACGCGCCCGCCATGCAGCCCTTTGCCGCCGGCAAATCCGACCAGGATATCCAGGACATCGCCGCCTATTTCGCGACGCTGCCGCCCGGGCCGCCGAATGACCGCCGCCCGCGCGACGCGGCGCTCTTCGCCGCCGGCCAGGCGCTGAGCGGGCCGCGCCATTGCGCCACCTGCCATGTCTCGGATTACGGTGGCCGCGCGCAGATTCCGCGCGTCGCCGCCCAGCGCGAAGATTACTTGCGGCACGCGATGACGCAGTATCGCGACGGCCTGCGCGCCGGCCCCGACACGCAGATGAACGCCGCCGTGATGGGCCTTTCGGACGCCGACCTGGCGGCCCTCGCGCATTACCTCTCCCACCTGGACTGACCCAATTCCTGGGGTCTGGGGCCTCCCGGCCCCAGCCGCCGGAGGCCCTTTTTGTCTTACTGCCGGGCCGCGGCCGCCGGATGCGGCGCAAGCAGCCGGGCATGCCCGAAGAGCTTCTCCCGATAGGTCCCCGGCGCGTAGTCGCGCTTATAGGCCCCCCGCTCCTGCAGCGCCGGGACCAGCTGCTCCACCACCTCCACCAGGCATTCGGGGAAGACCGTGCGGGAGAGGTTGAAGCCATCCACCCCCGTCTCCTCGGCGTAGGCGATGAGTTGCCTGGCGATGCGCTCCACGCTGCCCACCATGGGCTTCTGCCGGCTGCCGAGGATGAACTGGTGGATGAGGTTGCGCTTGGTGAAATCCTGCCCCGTGGCGCGCCGCATGGCCGAGACATTGGACTGGATGGCATTGCCCAGGCCCGCGCCGATCGGCTCATCCATCCCGTAGCGGCCGAAATCAATGCCGAGCGAGGCGGCGGCATGGGCGAGCGCACCCTCGACGCTGGAATGGCGCCGGTATTCGGCCAGCTTTTCCTCGGCCTCCGCATCGGTCCGGCCAAGCACCAGCGTGGCGCCGACGAAGACCCGGATGTCGCGCGGCGCGGCGAGCGCCCGGAGGCCGGCCACCTGCTTTGCGACGTCGGCGGCGGGCCCGCCATTGAGGAACACGCATTCCGCATGGCGCGCGGCGAAGACCTGCCCGCGCGCCGAGGCGCCGGCCTGGTAGAGCACCGGCGTGCGCTGCGGTGAGGGCTCGCAGAGGTGATGCGCATCCAGCCGGTACTGCTTGCCCTCATGGCGGATGCGGCGGACGCGGGCGGGGTCGGTGAAGTGGCCGCTGGCGGTGTCGCGCCGCACGGCATCCTCGGCCCAACTTTCCTCCCAGAGGCGATACACCACTTCCATGTATTCTTCGGCCATGTCGTAGCGGTCGTCATGTCGCATCTGCCGGTCGAGGCCCATGGCGCGCGCGGCACTGTCCAGATAGCCGGTGACGATGTTCCACCCGATGCGCCCCTGGGTCAGGTGATCCAGCGTGCTCATCCGCCGGGCGAAGAGGTAGGGCGCCTCGTAGGAGAGGTTGGCGGTGATGCCGAAGCCAAGCTGCGAGGTCACGGCCGCCATCGCAGGGACGATCATCGCGGGGTCGAGCAGCGGGACCTGCACCGCGCCGCGCAGCGCCGCATCCGGGCTGCCATCCAGCACGTCATAAATGCCCAGCACATCGGCCAGGAAGAGCCCGTCAAACAGCCCGCGCTCCAGCAGCCGGGCGAGGTCGAGCCAATGGGCGAGGCTGTTGTACTGGGCGCTGGTGTCGCGCGGATGGGTCCACATCCCGTGCTGGATATGGCCCACACAGGCCATGTCGAAGGCGTTCAGGCGAATCTCTTGGGGCATGGCCGGATTGTGCGGCTCCCGCCCTTGGCGGGCAATGATGCTCGCCCTCAGGCCCGCAAGCGCGTGGGCTCCGCCACCCCGTAGACGCCCCGCTCGCCCGCCCGGGCGACCAGCGCATGGGTCACGCCCATCGCCGTTTCGGCCGCGCCGAGATACAGCGCGCCATCGGGGGCGAGGATCTGCGCAATCCCGTTCAGCACGCGCCCCTTGGTGGGCACGTCGAAATAGATCAGCACATTGCGGCAGAAGACCACGTCGAAGCGGCCGAGGCCGCGCGGATCGCCCAGCAGGTTGAACTTCTCGAAGCGGCAGGGGGCGGCGATCTCGGGGCGGATGCGCCAGCGCGTCTCCTCCTGCACGAAGCGCTTCATCAGCGTGCGGATGGGCATGCCGCGCTG
>JAIYDS010000137.1 GCA_027487385.1 Acetobacteraceae bacterium
CACGGCAAGGTCTTCATGGTCCTCGGGATCATGCAGTTTTTCTGGTACCGCAATGACTGGGTGCGGGAGCGTTTCGTGAAGATGTGCATGGACAAGGATGTCCAGCGCCTGACGTGGGAATCCTACATGAACAAGGAACTGGTCCGCAAAGATCCGATGGCGCACGTCAAGATCTTCTTCAAGGACATGGCCCACCTCCTCGGTCTGGCGCGCGCCTGATGGACCTCGCTCACCCCCACCACGCCCGGGCCCGCGCCAAGCGCCATCACGGCCCCTCGCTCCCCATGCGCGTCGGCACCCGCGGCTCGCCGCTGGCGCTTTACCAGACGCGGCATTTCCTGGACCTGATCCGCGCCGTCTGCCCCCTCCTGCGTGAGGTGGATGCCTTCGAGGAGCATGAGATCAGCACGGCGGGGGACCGCGTGCAGGATCGCCGCCTCGCCGAGATCGGCGGCAAGGGCCTCTTCGCCAAGGAAATCCATGAGGCGCTGCTGGATGGCCGCGTGGATTTCGCCGTGCATTCGCTGAAGGATCTGGAGACCGAGCTGCCCCCCGGCATCGTGCTGGCCTGCACGCTACGCCGCGAGGACCCGCGCGATGCCATCGTGCTGGGCGATGCCTGCCACCGCAGCGCCTTCCGCGACCGGCGCGGCTTCACCAGCGCCGCGCACCACGCGACGACCGACCCCTTCGCGGCCCTGCCGAAGGGCGCCCTGATCGGCACCGCCTCGGTCCGCCGCCAGGCGCAGCTGCTGCATGCGCGGCCCGATCTGCGCTGCGAGGTGATCCGCGGCAATGTGCAGACCCGCCTCTCCCGCGTCGCGACCGGCGAGTTCGACGCCTCGCTGCTGGCGCTGGCCGGGCTGAAGCGCCTGGGGCTGGAGCATCATGCCGGCGTGATCCTGGATGAGGAGGATATGGTGCCTGCCGCCTGCCAGGGCATCATCGGCGTCACCGTCCGGGCCGATGATGTGGAGCTGCATGAGCTGCTCTCCGCCATTTGCGACCCCTGCTCGCGCCCCGTCAGCCTGTGCGAGCGTGCCTTCCTGGGCGCGCTGGACGGTTCCTGCCGCACGCCCATCGGCGGCCATGCGACGCTGCTGGATGGCGGGCAGTTGCGCCTGACCGGCCTCATCGCCCGCGCGGATGGCAGCTTCGTGCTGCGCCGGACCGTAACGGGCGATGCCTGCGACGCCGAGCGGATCGGCCGCGCCCTCGGCGAGGAGATCCTGATGGAATCGCCGGCGGACGTGTTTGCCTGATCCCTTGTCCGGCAAGGTTCTCGTCATCGGGGCCGGCATTGCCGGCCTGACCGCGGCGGCGATGCTGGCCGCAGCCGGCCAGGACGTGACGGTGCTGGAGCGCCAGGCGGCGCCCGGCGGGAAGATGCGCCACCTCGCCATCGGCGAGGCGCGGATTGATGGCGGCCCCACCGTCTTCACCATGCGCTGGGTCTTCGACGAGATCTTCGCCGCCTGCGGCACCAGCCTGGCGGACCACCTGACCTTGCAACCCGTCGAGGTGCTGGCCCGCCATGCCTGGGATGGCCGGCCGGGGCGCCTTGACCTGTTTGCCGATATCCAGCGCTCGGCCGAGGCCATCGGCGCCTTTGCCGGCCCGGCCGAGGCGCGCGGCTACCTCGCCTTCGTGGCGCGCGCGAAAAAGACCTTCGCCGCGCTGGAGGCGCCCTTCATTCGCGATTCGCGCCCCTCGCCCATGGCGCTGGTGGGGCGGGCGGGGCTTGGCGGGATGGGGCGGCTGCTCGCCACCTCGCCCTTCACCACGCTGTGGAACGCGCTGGGCGAGCATTTCCAGGATGAGCGCCTGCGCCAGTTGTTCGGCCGCTACGCCACCTATGTCGGCTCCTCGCCCTTCCTGGCGCCGGCGACCCTCATGCTCATCGCCCATGTGGAGCAGGAGGGGGTCTGGCTGGTCGAGGGCGGCATGCATCGCGTGGCCCGTGCCTTCGAGGCGCTGGCCACGTCCAAGGGCGCGCGCTTCCGCTACCAGGCCGATGTCACCGAGATCCTGGTCAAGAACGGCCGCGCCGCCGGTGTCCGGCTGGCCGATGGGGAGGTGCTGGAAGCCCCCCGCATCATTTCCAATGGCGATGTGGCGGCCTTGGGCGCCGGGCGCTTCGGCGCCGCCGCGGCGGGTTCCGTCGCCGCCGTGCCGCGGGCGCGGCGTTCCCTCTCGGCCGTCACCTGGGCCATGCATGCCCGCACCGAGGGCTTTCCTCTGGTGCGGCACAATGTTTTCTTCTCCGACAATTACACCCGCGAATTCAAGGAACTGACGGAGCAGGGCCGGCTGCCCAGCACGCCCACCGTCTATGTCTGCGCCCAGGATCGCGGCGATGACGACACGGCGCTGGCGGGGCCCGAGCGCCTGCTCTGCCTGATCAACGCGCCCGCGCGCGGCGATTACCGCCCCCTGCCCGCCTCCGCCCTGGCAGAAGCCGAGGCCGCCACCTTCGCCCTGCTGGCCCGCGCCGGCCTCTCGGTCGAGCGCAGCGCCGAGACGGAAATCCTCACCACCCCCACCGGCTTCGACGCCCTCTTCCCGGCCACCGGCGGCGCGCTTTACGGTCAGGCGGTGCATGGCTGGTCGGCCACCTTTGCCCGCCCTGGCACCCAAACCAAGCTGCCGGGGCTTTACGTGGCCAGCGGCAGCGCGCATCCCGGCGCGGGCGTGCCCATGGCGGCCCTCTCCGGCCGCCTGGCCGCGCAGCATCTTCTCGCGGGCGGCGCAGCGTAACCTTCCGGCCACCGCCGCCGAAGACGAGCCACGGATTGTGAAGGCAGCGCATGAACCCGACCCCTCCCCCGGCCGGCCGCCGGCCCCGCTTGCGCAACGGCGTGCTGCAGGCCGATCTGTGCATCATCGGCGCGGGTTCGGGTGGCCTCTCGCTCGCGGCCGGCGCCGCGCAGATGGGCGCCTCCGTCGTGCTGATCGAAAAGCACCGCATGGGGGGCGATTGCCTGAACACCGGCTGCGTGCCCTCCAAGGCGCTGCTCGCCGCCAGCCATGCGGCGCAATCCGCGCGGGGTGCGGCGCGCTTCGGGGTGGACCTGCCGGAGCCCGTGGTGGATTTCGCCCGCGTCCACGCGCATGTGCATGGGGTGATCGGCGCCATCGCCCCGCATGACAGTGTGGAGCGCTTCGAGGGGCTGGGCTGCACCGTCATCCAGGCCGCCGCCCGCTTCACGGGGCCTGATGAGGTCATGGCAGGCGATCAGCGCATCCGCGCGCGGCGCTTCGTGGTGGCCACCGGCTCCACCGCCGCGGTGCCGCCGGTGCCCGGCCTGGCCGAGACGCCCTACCTCACCAACGAGACCATCTTCGAACTGACCGAGCGGCCGGATCACCTGCTGGTGCTGGGCGGCGGGCCGATCGGCATCGAGATGGCCCAGGCCTTTCGCGGCCTGGGCGCCGAGGTCACCGTGATCGAGCGCGGCAGCATCCTGCCGCGCGACGAGCCGGAGGCGGTGGCCCTGCTGCGGGAGATCCTGCTGCGCGAGGGGATCCGGCTGGTCGAGGGCGCGCAGGTCGCGCGCATCCGCCCCCATGCCATGATGGGCGTGGAGGTCGAACTGGCGGATGGGACAATCCTCGCCGGCACGCATCTGTTGGTCGCTGCCGGGCGTAAGCCCAATATGGAAGGCCTCGATCTCAGCCTCGCCGGCGTGGCGACCACGCCGCGCGGCATCACGGTGGATGCGCGGCTGCGCAGCAGCAACAGGCGCGTCTTCGCCTCGGGCGACGTCGCCGGCGGGCCGCAATTCACCCATGTGGCCGGGTATCATGCGGGGGTGCTGATCCGGAACATCCTCTTTGGCCTGCCGGCCAAGGTTGATTACACCGCCCTGCCCTGGGTCACCTACAGCGATCCGGAACTCGCCCATGTCGGGCTGACCGAGAGCGAGGCGCGGCTGGCCAACCACCCGGTCCAGGTGCTGACCCAGCCGCTCGCGGGCAATGACCGCGCCCAGGCCGAGCGCAGCACCGAAGGCCTGGCCAAGATCATCCTCGGCGCCAAGGGGCGCATCCTGGGCGCCACCATCCTCGCACCTCGCGCGGGCGAGATGATCGGGCTCTGGGGCCTCGCCATCCAGTCCGGGATGAAGATCGGCGCGGTGGCGCAGATGATGGCGCCCTATCCGACGATGTCCGAAATTTCCAAGCGCGCGGCCGGCAGCTTCTACACGCCCAGCCTGTTTTCCGCGCGCACCCGTTTCCTGGTGGGCTGGATCCAGAGGTTGCTGCCATGAAGCTGCTCCGCGACAAGCGATTTTGGCTGGCGCTGGCCGTGATCGGCGTCATCATCGCGCTGCGCGCCACGGGCCTGGGCGAATTGCTCTCGCTCGACACGCTGGCGCGGCACCGCGAGGCGCTGGCCGGCTTCGTGGCGCGCAACGCGCTTCTGGCGGCGGGCGCCTTCGTGCTGGTCTATGCGGCGGCGGTCGCGCTCTCCGTGCCAGGAGCCATCATCCTGACGCTCTCGGGCGGCTTCATGTTCGGCGCGGTGCTGGGCACGCTGCTGACCGTGCTGGGCGCGACCATCGGCGCCACGCTGGTCTTCCTCTTCGCCCGCACCATCTTCGGCGAAAATGCGCTGGACCGCTTCGGTGCCCCCGCCCAGCGCCTGGCGGAGGGCATTCGCCGCAATGCCGCCTCCTACCTGCTGGTGCTGCGCCTGGTGCCACTCTTTCCCTTCTTCCTGGTCAACCTCGTGCCGGCCTTCGTGGGCGTTAAGCTGCCGATCTACGTGCTCACCACCTTCTTCGGCATCATGCCCGGCACCTTCGTCTTCAGCCTGACCGGCGCGGGCCTGGGCTCCATCCTGGATGCGGGCGGTACGCTCGACCTCGGCTCGGTGCTGACGCCGCAAATCCTGGGCGCGCTGCTGGGCCTCGCCGCGCTCTCGCTGGCCGCCATCCCCCTCAAGAACAGGTTCGCCGCCAAATGATCCTGCGCCGCTCCCTCCCCCTCCTCGCCACCGCCGCCCTCATCCGCCCCGGCCAGGCGGCCGAAGCCGGACTCGACGCGCTGCTGGGCCGCTACACCACCACGCCGTCCGATCACATCACGCGGGTGGATTACGCCCGCTGGAAGGCCAATGCGGCCGACATGGCCGCGCTCGATGCCTGGATCGCCGAGGCCGCGACGCGCCGCCCTTCGGCCATGCCGCGCCACGAGGCCTTCGCCTTCTGGGCCAATCTCTACAACGCGCTGACCCTGAAGGTGGTGCTGGAGCGTTATCCGGTGCGCTCCATCAAGGAGATCCGCTCCACCGGCGTGGGCCTCGACCCGCGGCAATTCTCGGGCCCCTGGCGCACGCGGCTGGTCACCATCGAGGGGCAGCGCATGTCCCTTGATGACATTGAGCATGGCACGATGCGCCCCACCTTCCGGGATCCGCGGGTGCATTACGCGGTGAACTGCGCCTCCATCGGCTGCCCCAACCTTCCCGTCCGCGCCTGGCGCGCCGCGAGCCTGGAGGCCGATCTGGACGCGGCCGCGCGGGCCTTCGTGAACCATTCGCGGGGCGCCACCGTCCTGCTGGGCGATGCGCTGCGCGTCTCCTCCATCTACAAGTGGTTCCGCGAGGATTTCGGCGGTGATGACGCGGGCGTCATCGCCCATCTGCGCCGCTACGCCGCCCCGAGCCTGGCCTCCGCGCTGCGAAATGTGACCCGCGTGGCCGAAGATGCTTATGATTGGGCGTTGAACGACACCAGCCCGCCCGCCCGCGCCTGAACCCGGAGTTCCGCCCTTGTCCATCCGCAGCCAGACGACCACGCCCCTCAACCCCGCGAAATTCCAGGATCCGGTGCTGACGCTGAAGGGCGAGCGCCGGGCGCAGGTGGGGCTCGCGGCGCTGGAAACGCTCTGGTTCAACACCGGCACGCTGTGCAACATCACCTGCGCCAATTGCTACATCGAGAGCAGCCCGCGCAACGACGCGCTGGTCTATCTCACCGCCGCCGAGGTGCGCGACTACCTCGACGAGGCGCGCGATTTCCCGGTGACGGAGGTGGGCTTCACCGGCGGTGAGCCCTTCATGAACCCCGATCTTGTGCCGATGCTGGATGATGTGCTCGCGCGCGGGCTGAAGGCCCTGGTGCTGACCAATGCGATGCAGCCGATGCGGCGCTACGCCGCGCCGCTGCTGGCGCTGCGCGACCGGCACGGCGTCTCCCGCCTGACGATCCGCGTCAGCCTGGATCACCACGATGCCGCCATCCATGACCTGGAGCGCGGCGCCGGCAGCTTCGCCCGCACGCTGGAAGGCCTGGTCTGGCTGGCACGCGAGGGCTTCACCATCCATGTGGCCGGCCGCGCCGGCTTCGGGGCCGAGGATGAGGCGACGATGCGCGCCGCCTATGCCGGGCTCTTCGCCGAATGGGGCATTCCGGTGGAGGCGCATGACCCGGTGGCCCTCATGCTCTTCCCCGAGATGGATGCCGGGCGCGACGTGCCGGAAATCACGGAATCCTGCTGGGGCATCCTGAAGAAGTCGCCGGAGTCCATGATGTGCGCCTCCTCGCGCATGGTGGTGAAGCGCAAGGGGGCGGCGCGGCCTTCCGTGCTGGCCTGCACGCTGCTGGCCTATGATGCGCGCTTCGAATTGGGCGCCACCCTGGCCGAGGCGAACCGGCCGGTGGCTCTCAACCACCCGCATTGCGCCACCTTCTGCGTGCTGGGCGGCGCCGCCTGCTCCCGATGAGCCTGCAACTCGTCCCGCTTCGTGCGCGGCCGGATTGCGTGCCGCTGGTCTTCGCGCCGGCGCTGCAAAGCCTCTGGACGGAATTCATGATGCACGACACGGTGGCGGACCTCTATTTCGGCACGCCGCATTTCGAGCGCTATCAGGATTTCGCCTTCGCCATCATTGACCCCGCGCGGCCGGAAACCCCGGTAGGCCGGTCCTTTTCCGTGCCCTTCCATTTCGGTGACGACCGCACGGAACTGCCCGATTCCGGCTGGGACGGCGTCATCCGCTGGGCGCACCAGGATGCGATGCAGGGCCGCGCGCCCAATGCGCTGAGCGCGTTGGAGATTACCCTGCTCCCCGCCTGGCGCGGCAAGGGTGGCTCGGCTGTGATCCTGGATGCCATGCGCCGCCACGCGGCGGCCCATGGCCTCCAGCGCCTTCTCGCACCCGTTCGTCCCACCGCGAAATCGCGCGAACCCTTCCTGCCCATGGCCGAATACCTGGCCCGCCGCACCGCCGATGGCTTCTCGGTGGACCCTTGGGTCCGCACCCATGAGCGCGCGGGCGGGCGCTTCGTGAAGATCGCGCCCACCAGCATGGTGATCCCCGGCACGCTCACGGAATGGCGGAGCTGGACCGGGCTGCCCCTCGCGCAATCCGGCGCCGTCGCCATCGAGGGCGGGCTCTCGCCCCTGCTGGTCTCGGTCGAGCAGGACAGCGCCGTCTATGTCGAGCCCAATCTCTGGATCGAGCACTCTGTCCTCCCGCCCAAGGGTTCCGCCGCATGATGAATCGCCGCCTGCTCCTGGCCGCCCCGCTGGTGCTGCCTGGCCTTGCCGCCGCGCAAGGCCGGGTGCCGCTGCGCTTCGCCGTCGGGCCCTTCCAGCCCACCGCGGGCGATACAAGGCGCGCCTTCGAGCCCTTCTTCGCCCATCTCGCCGCCGCGCTCGGCCGCCCCTATGAGCTGACGGTCACCACGGATTGGGCCGGCATCGCCGTGGCGCTCGGTTCAGGCCAGGTGGATGCCGCCTGGATGGGACCCTGGGGCTATGTGCTGGCGCGCGACCGTGCCCGGGCCGAGGCGCTGGCCACCGTGCTCTACCAGGGGCTGCCCACCTACCATGCCATCATCCTGGCCCGCGCCGGCCTCACCATCGCACGCTTCCCGGAGGATGCGCGCGGGATGTCCATCTCCTTCGCCGATGCGGGCTCCACCAGCGGCTGGCTGATCCCGCATCACTGGTTCGCGACGCGCGGCATCGATCCGCGCAGCTTCTTCCGCTACCGCGACGGGGCGAGCCATGCGGCGAATGTGATTTCCGTCGCCTCCGGCCAGGTGGACCTCGCCACGGATTTCGACCGCAACTTCAACGCCATGCTGGCCTCAGGGCGGGTCCGGGCGGAGCAGGCGCAGATCGTCTGGCGCAGCGCGCCCCTGCCCAATGACGCGCTGGCCGTGCGGCATGACCTGGATGCAGCCACCAAGGCCGCCCTTGCCGCCGCGGCCATCGCCATCACGCCCGAGCAGGCGCTGCGCGTCATGCCGGCCAACTACACCGGCTGGGTGCCGGCCACGGCTGAGACCTACGCCATGATCGAAGCGGCGGGCCGGGCGCTCGGGCGGCTGCGGACTTCGTGAGGCGCACCAGTTGAGCCGGGGTCGCCTTCTCTTCTGGACCGGCTTCGCGGCGCTCATGGCTGCCTCGCTCTGGGTGGTGGCACCGGATCCGGCGCGGCTCGCTTCGGGCCTGCCGCGGCTGATGGGCTGGCTCGCCGGCGCATGGCCACCGGATTTCTCGGGCGGCGCGGATATCGCGCGCCGGGCGGCGGAAACGGTGGGGATCGCGACGCTGGGCACGGTTGCTGCCGGGCTGATCGGCCTGCCGCTGGCGCTGGCCGCCACACGCCAGGTGACACCCGCGGCCGGGCTGTATCACCCGCTGCGAAGCGTGCTGGATGCGCTGCGCGGGGTGGATGGCTTTGTCTTTGCGCTGCTTTTTGTCGCGGCCGTGGGGCTCGGCCCCTTTGCCGGCATGCTGGGTGTCGCGCTGCATTCGGCGGGTTCGCTCGCCAAGCTCTGGTCCGAGGCGATGGAGAATGCCGACCCGCGCCCCTCGGAAGCCGTGCTGGCGGTGGGCGGCAACCGGCTGCATGTGGCGCTCTGCGCCCTGCTGCCGCAGACCCTGCCGCAAAACCTGGGCGGGCTGCTGTATGTGTGGGAGGCGAATATCCGCGCCTCCACCGTGCTCGGCCTGGTCGGCGCCGGCGGGCTTGGGCAGGAGTTGAAGAACGCCGTGGACCTGCTGGATTTCAACCGCGTGCTGGCCATCCTCATCGTCATCATCGCCCTCACCCTCACCGCGGACCGGATCAGCGGCGCGCTGCGGAGGAACCTCGCATGATCCCCCTCATCCGCCTTGATGCGCCCATGCTGGTCTTCGGCGGCCCCTATTCCAACCTCCAGGCGACCGAGGCGGTGCTGGAAGAGGCGGCGCGGCGCGGCATCACGGGGGATCGCATCCTCTGCACCGGCGATGTCGTCGCCTATGCCGCCGATGCCGCCCTCTGCTGCGACCGCATGATGGCCAGCGGCGCCCTGGTGCTGATGGGCAATTGCGAGGAGAATCTGGCGGCCGAGGCCGAGGATTGCGGCTGTGGCTTTGAGGAGGACACGGCCTGTGACCTGCTCTCCCGCGCCTGGTATGCCCATGCCAACCGCCAGGTGAGCCCGCGCCACCGCGCCTGGATGGGCGGGCTGCCGCGCCAGCTCCACCTGGAATTGCCCGACCGAAGGCGCCTCGCGGTGCTGCATGGCGGTGCCAGCGAGATCAGCCGTTTCCTCTTCGCCTCCACGCCCGAGCCGGTGCTGCTGGAGGAGCTGGCACAGACCGGCTGCCAGGGCGTGATCGCCGGGCATTGCGGCATTCCCTTCGCGCGGCGCCTGGAGGGCGGCGGGCTTTGGCTCAATGCCGGGGCGGTGGGCATGCCGGCCAATGACGGCACGCCGCGCGCCTGGTTCGCGGTGCTGACGCCGGCCGCGCGCAGCCTGACGGTGGAAATCCTGCCCCTGGCCTATGACCATGCGGCGGCGGCCGCCGCCATGCGCGCCGCCGGCTTGCCGGAAGGCTATGCCGCCGGCCTGGAGAGCGGCCTCTGGCCCTCCTGCGACGTGCTCCCCAGCGTGGAGCTGGCCGCCCGTGGGAAGCCGCTGCAACCCTCCCGCCTGGTCTGGTAGCGCCGGGGCCGCGCCTTCAGCCTTTGCTGAGAGGCTGATTCACGCCTTTGGTGATTCCACCAAAGGCGATCAGGCCCTAGCCTTTCAGGAAGCGCTCCGCCCCATCCGCCAGGATGCGCAGCGCCAGCGCCAGATCCTCCTCCTTCGTATCCTCCGCCCAATGGTGGCTGATGCCGCCGATGGAGGGGGTGAAGAGCATGGCCGTGGGCAGGATCTTCGCGATCTGCTGCGCGTCATGGATGGCGCCGCTCGGCATGGGCTGCCATTGGCCATTGGCGTGCTGGGTCGCCGCCTGGCGCAGCGCCTCATGCATCGCGGGATGGGCCAGCGCCGGCGGCGAACGGTTCAGGCATTCGATGCTGAGCGTGCAGCGATCCCGCCGGCCGACTTCCTGCACGATGCGATGCAGCAGCCCCTCCAGCCGGTCCATCACCTCCTCCGAGATGTCGCGGAACTGGAAGACCAGCTCCGCCTTGCCGGGGATGATGTGCGGGGCATTGGGCTCCAGCGTGATGCGCCCACAGGTCCAGACCGTGCGCTCGCCGATCTGCATCGGGAAGCGTTCGTCGATGAGGCTGAGCACGCGCATGGCGGCGACGGCGGCATCCTTGCGCTCGGCCATGGTGGTGCCGCCGGTGTGGTCCTGCTGGCCGATGACGGTGATCTTGAAATAGCGGATGCCGACGATGCCGGTGACGACGCCGCTGCGTAGCCCGGCATTTTCGAGCTGCGTGCCCTGCTCGATATGGAGCTCGAAAAAGCCCTTGTAGCGCGCGGGGTCGAGCCGCTCGCGCGGCAGGCCTTCGAGGCCCGCTTCGCGCAGCGCCTCGCGCAGGGGCTTGCCGGTCATGTTGTGCTTCGCGGCATCCATATCCGCTTCGGTGACGTCGCCGATCAGGCTGCGGCTGCCGAGGAAGGTGCCGTAATGGCCCTCCTCATCGGCGAAGGCCACGACATCCACGGGCAGGCCGGCGCGGGCCAGGGCAAGACCCGCCAGCACGCCCAGCGCGCCATCGAGCCAACCCGCCTCGTTCTGGGTTTCGAGATGGCTGCCGACCAGCAGATGCGGCCCAGGGCCAGGATGGCGGCCGATGACATTGCCGATGCCGTCCATGCTCGGCACCAGGCCCACCTCGCGCAGGCGGTCCATCAGCCAATAGCGGCTTTGCATGTCCTCCGGCGTATAGGTGGGGCGGTGGACGCCGGTCTTGAACTTGCCGATCTGGCGCAGCTCATGCAGGTCCGCGAGGAAGCGTTCGGTGTTGACCTCAACCACGGAGGAAGGCCTCCGCCGCATCGGCCATGATGCGGATGTTCAAGGCCAGGTCCTCTTCCTTCGTGTCCTCGGCCCAATGGTGGCTGATGCCGTTGATCGAGGGGGTGAAGAGCATGGCGGCCGGCATCACGCGCGCCATGTATTGCGCGTCATGCCCCGCACCGCTCGGCATGTGCTGCCATTGTCCATTGGCGTGGCGCGTCGCGGCCTCGGCGAGCGCCGCCTGCATCGCGGGGTCGCAGGGGGCGGGCTTGCTGCGGCTCATGACCTCGACGGTGCTGGTGGTGCGCTCGGTGCGGTTCATTTCCTGCACCACGCTGCGCATGCAGCGCTCCAGCCGTTCCAGCACCTCGGTATCAATGTCGCGGAACTGGAAGAGCACCTCGGCGCGGCCGGGGATGATGGAGGGCGCGCCGGGGTCGAGCGCGATGCGGCCGCAGGTCCAGACGGTGCGGGGGCCACAGAGCATGGGGAATTCGCGGTCAATCCGCGCCAGCATGCGCACCGCCGTCAGGCCCGCATCCTTGCGCTCGGCCATGGTGGTGCCGCCGGCATGGTCCTGCATGCCCTCGATCACGATGCGGAACTGCCAGATGGCGACGATGCCGGTGACGACGCCGGCACGGAGGTTCTGCGATTCGAGCTGCGTGCCCTGCTCGATATGCATCTCGAAGAAGCCCTTGTAGCGGGCGGGGTCGAGGCGCGGGCGGGGCAGGCCTTCCAGCCCCGCCTCCTTCAGCGCCTGGCGCAGCGGCTTGCCGTGGTAGCGGTTGGTGAGCGTGTCGATCTCGCTCTCCTCCAGGAGGCCGATGAGCGAACGGCTGCCGATGAAGCTGCCATAATGGCCTTCCTCATCGGCGAAGGCGACGACATCCACGGGCAGGCCCGCACGGGCGAGGGCCACGCCGGCCATCACGCCCAGCGCGCCGTCCAGCCAGCCGGCCTGATTCTGGCTCTCGATATGGCTGCCGACCAGGAGGTGCGGACCGGGGCCGGGATGGCGGCCGAAGACATTGCCGATGCCGTCCATGGAGGCTTCCAGGCCGCATTCACGCATGCGCTCCATGAGCCAGTGGCGGCTTTCCATATCCTCGAGCGAATAGGTGGGGCGGTGCACGCCGGTCTTGAATTCGCCGATCTTCCGCAACTCGTTCAGGTCCCGGATGAACCGGTCCGTATCCACCTGTGCCATGCTGAATCCCTCTCGTGAGCCCTCAGGATAGGCGAGGCGGCGCATCGGGCAAGGCGGCTACCAGCGCCGCGGAATCGGAGACGGTGCCGAAGACGCCGCCCTGCATCTTCACCATCTTGATCGCGGCCAGATGATTGCCGTGGTCGGTGGCTCCGCAGCAATCCTCCAGCAGCAGGCATTCGAAGCCGCGGTCATTGGCCTCGCGCATCGTGGTGTGGACGCAGACATCGGTGGTGATGCCGGTCAGCACCAGGTTGCGGATGCCGCGCATGCGCAGGATGAGCTCCAGGTCGGTTGCGCAGAAACTGCCCTTGCCGGGCTTGTCGATGATGGTCTCACCCGGCAGCGGCGCCAGTTCCTCGATGATCTCCCAGCCCGGCTCGCCGCGCACCAGGATCTTGCCGCAGGGCCCGGGATCACCGATGCCCGCGCCGATCCGCTGCGAGCGCCAGCGCTTATTGGCCGGCAGATCGGCCAAATCCGGCCTGTGCCCCTCACGCGTGTGGATGATCCAGTAGCCCTTCTCCCGCATGGCGGCGAGCACGCGCCGGATCGGCTCGATCGGCGCGCGGGTCAGCGAAAGGTCATAGCCCATGACATCCACATAGCCGCCCTTGCCGCAGAAATCGGTCTGCATGTCGATCACGACCAGCGCGGTGTTGGTCGGCGTCAGCGCGCCGTCGAAGGGCCAGGCATAGGGATCGGCGGGGATGGTCGGCATGGGGCGCTCCTGCGATGCGGGCCGGGCCAAGCAAGCGGCGTGCCCATTGGCACCGCTTTTGCAAAGCCTGGGCCGGCAACCGCCTCCAGCGCGGCGCAGGCAGGCGCCTGCCTGCGTGCTGGGCAATCAGGGATGGGACTGCAATTGGACGCGGCATGGCGGCGATGGGTGTTGATGGCGGTGGGGCCACTCGCGCTCTTTGCCATCTGGTATGTGGTGCATGACCAGGCCTGGGTGACGCAGCGGCTGCTGCCATCGCCCGTGCGCACGCTGCAATCCATCTGGACCAACATGACCCAGGGCGGGATGGGTGAGGATTTCCTGCGCACGCTCTGGCGCACGCTGCAATCCTTCGCCATCGCGGCCGTCTTCGGCGTGCCGCTCGGCATCGTCGTCGGCGCCAATGCGAAGATCTACCGCTCCATCGAATTCCTGGTGGATTTCTTCCGCTCGACGCCGGCGACGGCGATGTTCCCGCTGTTCATGATCCTCTTCGGCCTCGGCGATTTCGCCAAGATCGCCATCGCGGCCTTCGCCGCCTGGCTCGTGATTCTGTTCAACGTGGCCTATGGCGTGATGAACGCGCGGCAGACCCGCATCCTGGCCGCGCGCGTCATGGGTGCCTCCCGCATGCGCATCTTCCGCGATGTGCTGTTCTACGAATGCCTGCCGCAGACCTTCGTGGGGCTGCGCACCGCCGTCTCGCTGGCGCTGGTCGTCATCGTCGTCGCCGAGATGTTCATCGGCGGGGATGACGGCTTGGGCAAGCGCATCATCGACAGCCAGATCACCTTCGACATGCCGCAGCTCTACGGGACCATCCTGGTCTCGGGCGTGCTCGGCTATGGGCTGAACCTCATCTTCCTCACCCTTGAAAGCCGCCTCGTCCATTGGTCGGGCCGGTCCTGAATCGGAGCGCCGCATGAGCACACGCCGCAACATCCTTGCCGGTCTCGGCGCCGCAGGATTCGCCGCCCCCGCCTATGCGCAAGGGCGCCGGGACCGCGTCACCATCGCCTGGCTGCCGATCATGCAGACCATGGCCTTCTACGTGGCGCAGGAGGAGAAGCTCTTCGAACGCGCGGGCATCGAGGTGGAGGCCGCGCGCTTCCAGGCGCCCAACCAGATCATCGACAGCCTGGTCGCCAACCGCGCCGAGGTGGGCGCACCGGGTGCGGCCGCCGGCATCTCGGTGCTGGCCGAGGTGCAGTTCCCCGGCACCTTCAAGGCCTTCGGACTCCAGGGCGGCGGCATCCGGGTGAACCGCATCAATGACGGGCTGATCGTCGCGAACAACTCGCCCATCACGAGCTTCGCCGATCTGCGCGGCAAGTCGCTGGGGCACCTGCCGGGCATCCAGTGGCGCACCATCTCGCGCCACATGGTCCGCCGCGCCGGGCTGAACCCGGATGGCGATGTGCGGCTGGTCGAGATGGCGGTGGGCTTGCAGGTGCAGGCCGTCATCGCGGGTTCGGTGGATGCCACGCTCTCGCTGGAACCGGTGGGCTCCATCGCCGTGGCGCTGGGCGAGGCGAAGCGCGCCATGACCAATCCGGTGGCGGGCGTGATCGCCGACCCCTTCTATTCCGGCGTCTCCGTCCTCACCACCAAGTTCATGCGCGAACGCCCCGCAGTCGCGCGCCGCGTGGTGGAGGTGCTGGACCAAGCGACCCTCCTGGCCGAGACGCAATATGACCGCCTGCGCGCCATCCTGCCGCGCTGGACGGCGGTGCAGGCGGCGCAGGTGCCCATCGTGGCGCAACCCTATCTCCGCGCCTGGAAGGATCTGAACGAGACGGACCTCAACTCCTACCAGGCGCTGGTGGATGTATTTGCCTCGGAGGGCGTGCTGCGCGCGCCCTTCGCGGTGCGCGACTTCATCCTCAAGCGCGGCGACCTGGCCGGCTGATGGCCGATCTGACCTGGTTCACGCCGGGCACGCACATCACGGTGCGGGGCCTGAAAAAATCCTTCGGCGGCAATCCGGTCTATGTCGGCTTCGACATCGACCTGCCGAAGGGCCGCATCGTTTCCATCTTCGGGCCGAATGGCTGCGGCAAATCCACCTTCATCAACATGGTGGCGGGGCTGCTGCCCATCGATGGCGGGGAGATCCTCTTCGAGGGCAAGACGATCCGCGAGACGCGCATCGGCTATGTCTTCCAGAACTACCGCGAGGCGCTGTTCCCCTGGCAGCGGGCCATCGACAACATTCATTACCCGTTGAAGCTCATGGGCATCCCCCGCGCCGAACGCACCCGGCGCATCGAGGAACTCGTCGCGGGATTCGACCTGAAATTCGACCTGCACCGCTACCCCTATGAGCTCTCCGGCGGCCAGCAGCAGACCGTCTCCATCATGCGATCGCTGGTGATCGAGCCCGAGGTGCTGTTCCTGGACGAGCCCTTCTCCGCGCTCGACTACGAGATGACGCTGATCATGCGCGACCAGCTGCAGAAGGTTCTGGTTGCGCGCGGCACCACCGCCGTGCTGGTGAGCCATGACCTGGAGGAGGCGATCTACCTCGCCGACAAGCTGCTGCTCCTGACGCGCCGGCCCTCGCGCATCGCCCAATATCTCGACATCCCCCTGCCCCGCCCGCGCAGCCCTTCCACATTGACCGACCCGGAATTCGTGCGCATCAAGGGCCATGCACTCGATGTGTTCCAGCAGGCCGTTCGGGGAAGCTA
>JAIYDS010000099.1 GCA_027487385.1 Acetobacteraceae bacterium
CCCGTGCTGAACATGAAGGAGGGCGGCGATGTGCGCAAAATGCGCGAGATCGCCGAGCGCTGCTTCGCGCTGGTGCGCGAGTACAAGGGCAGCCATTCGGGCGAGCATGGCGATGGCATCGTCCGCTCCGAATTCCATGAGAGCATGTTCGGCGCCCGCATCGTCCGCGCCTTCGAGGCGGTGAAGGACGAGTTCGACCCGAATGGGTTGCTCAACCCCGGCCGCGTGGTGCGCCCGCCGCGCATGGATGACCGCAGCCTCTTCCGCTACCCGCCCGACTACACGCCGCTTGCCGATGTGAAGCCGGTGCTGGACTGGTCGGCGCATCCGGGCCCGCAGGCCGGCCTGCTGGGCGCGGTCGAGATGTGCAACAACAACGGCACCTGCCGGAAGTTTGACGCCAACGTCATGTGCCCGAGCTACCGCGTGACGCGCGATGAGCAGCACCTGACGCGCGGCCGTGCCAATACGCTCCGCTTGGCGCTTACCGGCCAGATCCCCGGCGGCATCGCGAGCGAGGAGGTGCAGGGGGCGATGTCGCTCTGCGTCTCCTGCAAGGGCTGCAAGCGCGAATGCCCGACCGGCGTGGACATGGCGCGCATGAAGATCGAGGTGCTGGCCGCCCGCAACGCGAAGCAGGGCGTGCCGCTGAAGGACAAGCTGGTGGCCTATCTTCCCGTGATCGCGCGCTACGCGCGCTTCGCGCCCTGGCTTGCCAATCTGCGAGACACCATCCCCGGCCTGGCGAAGCTCTCCGAGAAATTCCTGGGCCTGGCGGCCGAGCGCAGCCTGCCGCGCTTCCGCAGCGATGTGTTTCGCGATGATGAAGCCCGCGCGGGGTCCGGCAAGGAGGTGCTGCTCTTCGGCGACACCTTCAACCGCAATTTCGAACCCGAAAACCTGCGCGCGGCCGTGCGCGTGCTCGCCGCCTCCGGCTATAGCGTGAAACCCGCGACGGATGGCGGCCGCCCGCTCTGCTGCGGCCGCACCTATCTGGCCGCCGGCATGGTCGAGGAGGCCCGCGCCGAGGCGCGCCGCACCCTGGCCGCGCTGGCGAGTTCCGACGCGCCGGTGCTGGGCCTTGAGCCCTCCTGCCTGATGACTCTCCGCGATGAATTCCTCGCCCTGCTGCCGGGGCCGGAGAGCGAGGCGCTGGCCAAGCGCGCCTTCCTCGTCACCGAATTCCTGGAGGCGGAGGGCACGCTGCCGCCGCTCAAGCCCGTTGCGGAAACCGCGCATATCCACGGCCATTGCCACCAGAAGGCCTTCGGCGCTTTCCCCGCCGCGGTGAAGGCCCTGCGCCGCGTGCCGGGAATGACGCCCAGGCCCATCGCGTCGAGCTGTTGCGGCATGGCTGGGGCCTTCGGCTATGAGGCGAAGAACCTGGAAACCTCCAAGGCCATGGCGGAGCTCTCGCTGCTGCCCGCCGTGCGTGCGGCCGCGCCGGGCGATCTGATCGTGGCCGACGGCACCTCCTGCCGCCACCAGATCGCCGATCTCAGCGGGCGCGAGGCGCTGCACTCCATCCGTATCCTGGATCGCGCGTTGTGAAGGACATCCTGGACTTCTGGTTCGCCGATGGGCCGAACACCCCGCGCGACGCTTGGTTCAAGAAGGACCCCGCCTTCGACGCCGAGATCGCCGCGCGCTTCGGTGCGCTTGTCATCCCCGCCCGTGAGGGCGCGCTGGATTCCTGGGCCGTAACGCCCGGGGGTGCGCTGACCCTGCTCATCCTGCTGGACCAGTTCCCGCGCAACCTGTTCCGCGGTTCGCCCGAGGCCTTCGCCAGTGATGCGCATGCGCTCTCCCTCGCGCAGCGCCTGGTCATCACGCAGCGCATGGACCTGGCGCTGACACCGACGCAGCGCGTCTTCCTCTACCTGCCCTTCGAGCATGCGGAATCCATGGAGGCGCAGAACCTCTCCGTGGCGCTCTTTGAAGGGCTGCGCGATTCCCCCGCCCATGCGGCGCCGGGCAAGAGCATCGTCTATGCCTGGGCGCATCGCGCCGTGATCGCGCGCTTTGGCCGTTTCCCGCATCGCAACGCCGTCCTCGGCCGCGAGAGCACGGCGGCGGAGCTCGCCTATCTGGCCCAGCCCGGCGCGGGGTTCTGACAAGCTCCTGTTAAGCTTTCCTGCCTATCACCGGGGCTGCGACCAGGATGGGAGCCCCGGGATGAGCATTGAACACCACGCCGCGATCAATGAGACGGTCTATCACTTCGCGCGCGGCTATCTGAACCGCATGGGCTGGTTCGCCAGCCTGGATGGCACGCCGCGCGACCATGCGGGCTATGTCCCCTACATCACCTATCCGGCGCTGCGGCAGTTGAAGCGCCTGGTGCGGCCGGATTTCCGCGTCTTCGAATATGGCTGCGGCGGCTCCTCGCTTTGGTGGAGTGCCCGGGTGCGGGAGGTCATCAGCGTCGAGCATGATGCCGGCTGGGCCGAGCGTGTCTCCACCGCCGGGCCTGGGCATCTGCAGGTCATCACGCGCGAGCGTGGTGCGCCTACGGCACCCAAGCGGCGCGCTTTGCTCAAGCGCTTTCTGGCCAGCGCGCCCGAACTGCCGCTCAGCCATGATGACGGGCACAACGTCATGCATGGGCTCCTCACCGAGGATTTCGCCGCCTATGCCACCGAGATCGAGGCGCATGGGACGGAGGAGTTCGATGTCATCGTGATCGACGGCATGGCACGCTGCTTCGCCGCCTGGCTGGCGCCGCGCCATCTGAAGGCGGATGGCTTCCTGGTCTTCGACAATGCCGATCGCTGGCAATACAACGCCGCCTATCGCTTCCTGCGCGAGGCCGGCTTCACCCGGCTGGACTTCTACGGCCCCGGCCCGGTCAACCGGATCGAGTGGTGCACCTCCATCTTCACCCGCAATCTCAGCGCCTTCGAGGGCAATGTGGAGCGCGGCGCGGGAGAGGGCGATCTGGGCTGGTAGCCTTGCAAGGCGTGGGATCGAGGCCTAATCCGGTGGGCCGAGGAGACGCCCCATGGACCAAGCCCTGATCGCCGCTGACCCGCATGCCGAAATCCGCGAGGAGGTGCGCAAGCTCTGCGCCCGCTTTCCCGGCGAATATTGGCGCGAGCTGGATGCCCGCCGCGGCTATCCCACGGAATTCGTGACCGCGCTGACCGAGGCCGGCTATCTCGGCGCCTTGATCCCCGAGGAATTCGGCGGTGCGGGCCTGCCGCTCTCGGCGGCCGCCGCCATCCTGGAGACGATCCACGCCGAAGGCTGCAATGGTGCGGCCTGCCACGCCCAGATGTACATCATGGGCACCATCCTCAAGCATGGCTCGCCCGAGCAGAAGCAGCGCTACCTCCCCGGCATCGCCGAGGGCAGCCTGCGCCTGCAGGCCTTCGGCGTGACCGAGCCGACCAGCGGCACGGACACCACCAACCTGCGCACCACCGCCGTGCGCCAGGGCGACAAGTATATCGTGAACGGCCAGAAGATCTGGACCAGCCGCGCCGAGCATTCCGACCTCATGCTGTTGCTCGCCCGCACCACGCCCAAGGACCAGGTGGCGAAGAAGACCGAGGGCCTCTCCACCTTCATCGTGGACATGCGCACGGCCAAGGGCCTGACGATCCGCCCGATCCGCACGATGATGAACCACAATTCCTGCGAGGTCTTCTTCGACAACATGGAAGTCCCGGCCGAGAACCTGGTCGGCGTCGAGGGCCGCGGCTTCCGCTACATCCTGGA
>JAIYDS010000138.1 GCA_027487385.1 Acetobacteraceae bacterium
CATCGCCGACCAGGCGCGGACCATCCGCATCCCGGTCCATATGATCGAGACGATCAACAAGCTGGTCCGCACCAGCCGCCAGATGCTGCACGAGATCGGCCGCGAGCCGCAGCCCGAGGAGCTGGCCGAGAAGCTCGGCATGCCCTTGGAGAAGGTCCGCAAGGTGCTGAAGATCGCCAAGGAGCCGATCTCGCTGGAAACGCCGATCGGCGATGAGGAAGACAGCCACCTGGGCGACTTCATCGAAGACAAGAACGCGATCATCCCGCTCGATGCCGCCATCCAGTCCAATCTGCGCGAGGCCACCACCCGCGTGCTGGGTTCGCTCACGCCGCGTGAGGAGCGCGTGCTGCGCATGCGCTTCGGAATCGGCATGAACACGGACCACACGCTCGAAGAGGTCGGCCAGCAATTCAACGTGACGCGCGAGCGCATCCGCCAGATCGAGGCGAAGGCGCTGCGCAAGCTCAAGCACCCCTCCCGCTCCCGCAAGCTGCGCAGCTTCCTGGAAACATGATCCGGCCCACGTTCATGAAGCTGGTGGAACCCACCACCCGGATCGCGGTGGATGTGACCTTCCTGCGGATGGACCGGCGCCCCGCCGGCCCTTTCCCGGCGCTGCCCGATGGGCTGAGGGTCGAGCAATGCTTCCCTCGCTGCGGCGTGGCGCTGTATCGCCAGCTCTATGCCACGGTCGGCCACGACTATGTCTGGTGGCTGCGCCGCACGCTGAGCGACAAGGAACTGGATTCCGTCCTGGCGGACCGCGCCATCAGCGTCCATGTGCTGCGCGATGCGGAAGGCGAGCTTGGCTTCTACGAACTGGACCGGCGCGGCTGGCCGGTCATCAACCTGGCCTATTTCGGGCTTTATCCCCGCGCGGTGGGCCTGGGCATCGGCATGGCCTTCCTGTTCCACGCCATCCAGGCCGCCTGGGAGGAAGCGCCGGTGGCGCTGACGGTGAACACCTGCACCGCCGACCACGCCCGCGCCCTGCCCAACTACCTCAAGGCCGGCTTCACGAAGCTGCGCACCGTGCGGGAGGAATGGCCGGTGCCGGACCGGCTCGGCCTGCCGATCCCCGACCGGCTGCGGATCTGACCAGTTTCCCCTGCGCCCGGCAGGACTTGAACCCGCAACCAAGCCGTTATGAGCGGCCCGCTCTGACCAATTGAGCTACGGGCGCATGGGAGTCTCCGCTTGTGCGGCGATCCGCGCGCGCGATCAACCCCGCCCCGTCACCCTTGGGTCCAGCGCCGCGCCTGCCACAGCGCGCGCAACTCCGCCTCCATCGCCAGCGCCATCGCGCGGTAATCCGCGCCGAGAACCGGGCGCAGCGGCATGGCCAGGCGCTCCGCCTCGCGCGTGAAGCCAGGGTCCGCCAGCATCGCGGTGAAGGCGGCGATGAGGCGCTGTGTCACCTCCTCCGGCATGCCGGCGGGGCCGACGAAGCCGCGGCTGGCGCTGCCCAGCACATCCACCCCCTGCTCGCGATAGGTGGGGAGGTCGGGCAGGCCGGGCCAGCGCGTGGCGGAAGCCTGGGCCAGGCCGCGCAGGCGCCCCTCGCGCACGAAGGGCAGCGCCTCGCTCACATTCATGGCCGCGATATCCACCTGGCCGGAGAAGACCTGCGGCAGCATCTGGCCGATGCCGGGGAAGGGCACATGCGTCAGCCGCGCGCCGGTCGCGGCCTCGAAGCGGAACATGGTCAGGTGGTCGTCGCTGCCCACGCCGGTCAGGCCATAGGTCAGGATCTCGGGGCGCGCGCGGCCGGCGGCAATGATGTCGGCCAGGCTGCGATAGGGGCTCTCCGGGCGCACGAACAGCGCGCAGGGGTCATCCACCACATTGGCCAGGTAGGTGAGGTCCGCCACGCGATAGCGCACCGCGCGCTCGATGGGGTGGGAGACGAGGCCCGGCATGGTGGTGGCGCCCAGCGCATAGCCATCGGCGGCGGCATTGGCCGCGGCCTCATGGCCCAGCTGCCCGCCGGCACCGGGGCGATTCACGATCACAAATCGCGCACCGGGGAGAAGATTGGTCAGAAAGGGGGCAACCGCGCGGGCCATGACATCCACGCCGCCACCCGCAGAAAAGCCGACGAAGATCTCGATCGGGCGCGCTGCGGGCCAAGTCCCCTGGGCCTGGGCCGGAAGCAAGGGGAGGCCGGCAAGGGCGAGGGCGGTGCGACGGGTCGGCATGGGGCGAGTCCTTCGGCGGTGCTGCGCCTGGACCATGCAAATGCCGTGCAAGAGAAGAAAAAAGGGCCTCCGGCGGCCGGGGCCGAGAGGCCCCGGACCCCATTCCTTCAGTCCACCGGCAGGAAGATGAAGACCACGGCGGCGACGAGGCAGCCCATGGCGGCGAAATAGGTCCAGCGCAGCTGCTCGCCCAGGAAGGTCACGCTGAAGACGGCGAAGACACCGAGCGTGATCACCTCCTGCATCACCTTCAACTGCTGGCCGGTGAAGGCGCCCGAGGCATAGCCGATGCGGTTGGCGGGGACGGCCAGGCAATACTCGAAGAAGGCAATGCCCCAGGAGACAAGGACCGCGACGTAGAGCGGCCAGGCGGGGGCCTTGAGGTGGCCGTACCAGGCGAAGGTCATCAGGATGTTGCTGCCGATGAGGAGCAGGGGCGTCAGCCAATAGGCGCTCATGGTTCGGGCATCACCCCCAGCGGTTGCGGGTTGCGCGGCACCGGCGGCAGCCGCTTCAGCAGCCAGAGCATGATGCAGAGCGCGGGCAGCGCCGCCGCCGTCGTCATCAGGAAGAAGTTCGTCCAGCCCAGCGCCTCGGCCCATTGGCCGGACCAGGCGCCCAGGAAGCGCAGCGGCACGGCGGCGAGGGAGGAGAGCAGCGCATATTGCGTGGCGCTGAAGGCGCGGTTCGTCAGGCCCGTCAGGTAGGCGACGAAGGCGGCATCGGCCAGGCCATCGGTGAAGTTCTCCACCCCCACCTGGGCATAGAGCATCCCGATGTCGCGCCCCGCCCAGTAGAGCGCGACATACATGAGGTTGGAGAGCATCTGCAGCAGGCCGGTGATCACCAGCGCCCGCCCCACGCCGATCCTGGCCACGAAGTAGCCCCCCGCCAGCACGCCGGCGAGCGACATGACCAGGCCGAACACCACCGCCACCTGCGCCACATCGGCCCGGGTGAAGCCGATGGCGCGGTAGAAGGGCGGCGTCATGATGCCGGCCAGGGCCTCGCCCAGCTTGAACAGCACCACGAAGAGCAGGATGGCCAGCCAGTATCTGCGCCGCATGAAATCGGCGAAGGGGTCCACGACGGCGAGCTTCATGCGCCGCGGCCAGGACAGGGTCTCGCGCGGCGGCGCGGCCGGTTCGGGCGCGAAGAGCACGGCGAGGAAGCCGATCGCCACCAGAGCCGCGCAATAGGCGAAGGCGCCCGACCAGCCGACCAGCCCGACCATGCCGAGCGCCCCGGCATTGGCGGCCAGCAGCGCGAAGCGATAGCCCCAGACATAGCAGGCGAAGCCATAGCCCTGGTCCTGCTCCTCCAGGATCTCGATGCGATAGGCGTCGATCACGATGTCCTGGCTGGCCGAGAGGAAAGCCACCACCACGGCCACGGCCGCCGTCAGCCAGGCGGCACTCGCGGGGTCGGTGAAGCCGAGTGCCAGGATCGCCACCATCAGGGGGGGCTGGATGCTGGCGAGCCAGCCGCGCCGGCGCCCCAGTCGGCGCAGGAAGGGCGGCGCCGCATGGTCCATGACGGGCGACCAGAGGAATTTCAGCGAATAGGCGAGGCCGATCAGCGCCGTGAAGCCGATCGCCGCCAGCGAGATGTTGGATTCGGAAAACCACTGCCGCAGCACGAAGCCGGTCAGCGGCAGGGGCACGCCGGCGGCGAAGCCCAGCGCCAGCATGATCAGGAAGCGGCGGTCGCGGAACAGGACGAGCATGTGGCGAGGCTACCGGCGCCCGCGGCGCGCCGCTACATGGTTCGCCATGGACATCACCCGCTTCTTCCTGATTCGCCACGCGCTGGTGGAGCCCTCGGCCCGGGCCATGCTCTACGGCAACATGGATGTGGCCTTGTGCGAGCAGGCGCTGCGCGAGGAGGCCGCCCTCTATCGCTGGCTGGCCGCCCGCCTGCCGCAGCCGGCCCGCTGGGTGGTGACGCCGCTGAGCCGCACCCGGGCCACGGCGGCCGCCATCTTCGCCGCGGGCTATCCCGAGCAGCCCCTGGTGGTGGAGCCCGACATGGCCGAGCAATCCCTGGGCGAATGGCAGGGCATCACCCATGAGGCGCTGACCGAACGGCTGCGCCAACCGCCCCACCCCTTCTGGCCCCATGCGGCGGCCGAGCGCCCGCCCGGCGGCGAAAGCGTGGATGATGTGTGCGCGCGCGTGGGTCCGGTGCTGGAAGGTCTGGCCGGCAGCCTGCCCGGCCAGGATATCGTGATGGTGGCGCATGGCGGGACGATCCGCGCCGCGCTCTCCCATGCGCTGAACCTCGATGGACACCAGGCGCTGAGCTTTTCGGTGCAGAACCTGTCGCTGACGCGGCTGGAAAAGCATGGGTCGGATTGGCGCGTGGCCTCGGTGAATGAGGATCCGCGCGCCTGAGGGCTTTTGCCCCGCCGGGCTTTCCGCTTCCGACGCGATGCAACCCCTGTTAGAATCGTGGCGTTGCGAAGGGTTATCGGGGGAAGCTCATGCGCCTTGTCATTCTGGCCGCCATGGCCGCACTGCTTGCGGCCTGTGCGGGAACGCCCACGGGCAATGCGCCGCAATCCCTGGTGGATCGCTCCGCGCTCACCGTGCAGGACATTCTTTCCTCGGAAAATGACCGGCTGGATGCGGCCAGCGTGCTGCGCCGCGCGCGCGGTGCCGTCGTTTGCCCCCAGAGCTTCCGCGCCGCCTTCTTCGCTGGCGGATCGGGCGGGAATTGCGTGCTGGTGGGGCGTGATGCCGCCGGCTCCTGGTCCTCGCCCGCCTTCTATGCCGTGGGTTCGGGCAGCTTCGGCTTCCAGGCCGGCATCCAGGACAGCCAGACGCTCCTGCTCCTGATGAATGACCGCGCGCTGAACGCGGTGATCGACCGCCAGTTCAAATTCGGCGCCGATGCCTCGCTTGCCATCGCCCATCTGGGCGGCTCGGTCGAGGGCGCGACCACCACGGCACTGGGCGCGGATATCCTCTCCTTCTCGCGCTCGCGCGGGTTGTTTGCCGGCCTGGCGCTGGAGGGCTCGGTGCTGAACCCGATGGATGACTGGAATTCCGCCTATTACGGGCGCGAGGTGACGGCGCGGGACATCGTGATGAACATGGCCGCGCATAATCCTGGCGCGGATCCGCTGCGCGCCGCGCTGATGCGCTTCGGCGGCCAGCCGGCCGCGGCATCCGCGCCCGCCTTCACCCCGGCCGCCAGCCCGGCCACAAGCCGGAGCGCCGCGCCCCGGGGTGGCGTCTCGCGCTCCGCCCTGCCGCCGCCGCCGCGCTGATCGCCGCCCCTGCCGTTTCGTTGCGCGCGGGATTGGTCTAAAGCTGCGCGGTGCCCGAGACGCTGCCTTTCTGGAAGACCAAGACGCTCGACGCGATGACCCGCGCCGAATGGGAAAGCCTCTGCGATGGCTGCGGCCGCTGCTGCCTCCACAAGCTGCGCGAGGATGACACGGGCCGCCTGCACCACACCGAGATCGCCTGCCGCCTGCTGGACACGGCCACGGCCCGCTGCACCGACTACGCCAACCGCAAGCGCCGCGTGCCCGACTGCATCCGCCTGACGCCCGCGCGGCTGCAGAAGATTGATTGGCTGCCGCCCACCTGCGCCTATCGCCTGATCGCCGAGCGGCGGGACCTGCCGGAGTGGCACCCGCTGCGCTCGGGCGATCCGCAGAGCGTGGTGCGCGCCGGAATTTCCGTGCGCGGCCGCGTCGTGCCGGAGCGTGAGGCCGGTGCCTCGGAAGACCATATCGCCACCTGGCCGGGCAACTGGCCAAAACGCGCGGGCGTGAAGCCCGCGATCGGATCCTTGGCCCCCATTTCACTGGAAGGAACTGCCCCATGAAGGACGCCCTGTTCGGCGGCGTGAATGCCGCCGTGCTCACCGCGATGACGCCCGATTTCACCCCCGACCTGGACCGTATGGCGAAGCACGCCAAGTGGCTGCTGGCCAATGGCTGCAACGGCCTGGGCATCATGGGCACGACGGGCGAGGCGAACAGCTTCGGCCTGCATGAGCGCAAGCAGATCCTCGAAGGCCTGATCGCGCGCGGCGTGCCGGCCGGTGTGATGATGCCGGGTACCGGCTGCGCCTCGCTCGCCGACACGGTGGAACTGACGATCCATGCGCGCGAGCAGGGCTGCCGCGGCGTGCTGCTGCTGCCGCCCTTCTACTACAAGGGCCCCTCGGATGACGGCCTCTTCGCCTATTTCGACGCGGTGGCGAAGCGCGTCGGCGGTGGCATCGCCCTCTATCTCTATCACTTCCCGCAGCAATCGGCGGTGCCGTTCAGCCTCAGCCTGATCGGCCGCCTGCTCGATGCGCATCCGGGCGTCTTCAAGGGCGTGAAGGACAGCTTGGGCGACTATGCGAACATGAAGGCGATGATTGACCACTTCGCCAAGGACGGGTTCGAGGTCTATTCGGGCGCCGACAACTTCGTGCAGAAGATCCTGGCCGAGGGCGGCGCGGGCTGCATCACCGCCGCCTCCAACTGCAACAGCCATTGGGGCGGCATCGTCTACGCCAAGCGCACCGGCCCCGAGGCCGATGCGGCCCAGGCCATGCTGACCGCGACCCGCCGCGCTGCCACCGCCGTGCCGCTGATCCCGGGCCTGCGCGAGATCATCGCGCGCAGCACGGGCGATGATGGCTGGCGTGTGATCCGCCCGCCGCATCTCCCGCTCTCCAAGGAGGATGGCGACAAGGCCTGGGCGACCTGGCAGGCCACCGGCGCCTTGCCGCTGCCCGGCATGCCCGCCCTGAAGCAGGCGGCGGAGTAGGCGCCATGAAGGAGCCGCTGCGCTGCCGGGAGCCGGCGGTTCCCGTCCTGCAGATTGATGACGACAAGGTCCGCGTCATCCGCTGGGATTTCGGCCCCGGCGCCGAGACCGGCTGGCACCGGCATGGCTGGCTCTATGTCGTCGTGCCGATGATGGATGGGGAGTTGCTGGTCGAATACCCGGACGGCACCACCAGCACCTCCGTGCTCAAGAAGGGCGAGGCCTATCACCGCGTCGCCGGTGTCGAGCACAATGTGGTGAATGCGGGTGCCGGCCCGCTCAGCTTCGTCGAGACCGAGGTCAAGGCTTTCCCGGGCTGAGACCGCGAATCCCCGCCCGTGGGTGACAGAGTGAGGAACGCCAAGATGTCCAACCAATCCCTGCCGCCGCTGCTGCTCATCGGCTGCGGCAAGATGGGCGGCGCCATGCTCGCGGGCTGGCTCGAGCTGGGCCTGCCGGCCGAGACCGTGGTGGTGGAGCCGCACGCCGCTGCCATGGCCGGTTTTGCGGGCCGCGTCCGGCATGTGGCCAGCATCGCGGAGATTCCGGCGGGCTTCACCCCGGCCGCGGTGATCCTCGCGACCAAGCCGCAGGAGGCGCCGAACGCGCTGCCCGGCCTGGCCCATCTGGTGGCGCCGGAGACGGTCTTCCTTTCCATCATGGCCGGCCGCACCGTCGCCAGCATGACCGCCCTGCTGGGCGAGGGCGCGCGCATCATCCGGGCCATGCCCAACACGCCGGCGGCGTTGCGGCTGGGCTTCACCGTCGCCTGCCCCGGCCCGGGTGTCACCGAGGCGCAGCGCGCCCTGGCCGACCGCCTGCTGGGTGCGATCGGCGAAGCCGCCTGGGTGGAGGATGAGGCGCTGATCGACCCGGTCACCGCCGTCTCCGGCGGAGGGCCCGCCTATGTCTTCCTGCTGGCCGAGGTGATGGAGAAGGCCGCCATCAGCCAGGGCCTGCCGCCGGACCTCGCCCGCCGCATGGCGCGCGCCACGGTTGCGGGTTCCGGTGCGCTGCTGGGCGCGAGTGCCGAGGATGCGGCGCAGCTGCGCCGCAACGTGACCAGCCCCAAGGGCACGACCGAGCGCGCTTTGGCCGTGCTCATGCGCGAGGAGGCCTGGCCCGCGCTGATGGAGGAGGCCATCGAGGCCGCCACGGCGCGCTCCCGCGAATTGGCCGGCTAAGCGGCGCCGGCCGGCGGGACAGGGCGCCATGGCGGTCATCAACGCAGCGCAGATCCCGGTTCCCAGCGCGGCGAAATACGCCCAGGCCAGCTTCGAGGGCCGCTACGAATTCGACGTGATGACCCGGCGCCTGGAACGCAGCGTGCATCTCGTGGAAAAGCCACTCGCCTATGCACGCACGCTGCATCGCCTGCGGCAGCCCACCTGGTACATGGAGTATCGGGATCGCCCCATCACCCAGGGCTTCCGCCATGCGTTTTCCGACGCGATCATGCGCCTGGGCGCCACGCTGGTGCTGCACTCCAACATGCGCCGCCACCAGCCTGACGCGCAGTCCATCGCGCTGCGCTGGCACAGCCAGGGGCGGAAGGAGAGGATCTTCCACTACAAGGAAGCCTATCTGCCGCACATGACGCATTTCGACCGCGACGGCTATTCCGGCTGGTCGGAGATCGCCACGGCCAGGAAATCCCTGCGCGCGGAATATCCCGATCCGGCGGTGGCGGATGCTTTCTTCGCCTCGGATATCCGTCCTTTCCTGGCGGAGCGCCGCTCCAAATTCGCGCAGCCGGAGGAGCCCTTCGACGCCGAGCCGGGCTTCGTCTTCGTGCCGCTCCAGGTGCTCAATGATGCGGTGATCGCGCTGAAGCATGAGGAGGACTACCTCCAGTCCCTCGGCAATATCCTGCGCTTCCTGCACGCCCAGGGCCTGCGGCTCGTGCTGAAGCGCCACCCGCAATGCCGCGCGCCGGAGGTGGCGGAGTTCCTGCGGCAGATGGTGGAGAGCCGGCTGGCCATCGCCACGACGGCCTCGATCCACGACATCCTCCCTCGCGCGCAGGGTGTGGTGACCATGAATTCCGGCGTCGGCTTCGAGGCGCTGCTCTATGAGAAGCCCGTGGTCTGCCTGGGGCGCGCCGATTATGCCGACATGGCCTTCGCGCTGACCGACACACGCTCGGGTGAGGCGGAGATGCGCAAGGCGCTGGATTTCCTCCGGGGCGGCCAGGCGCCGGCCGGGCTGCGCCAGCATCTTTTCGTGATGCTGCGGAAATACCAGGTGGATTCGCGCAGCGAGGAGGCCTTGGACCGCGCCCTGCTGCGCGCGCTCTGCCTCTATCACCTGGAAACGCCCATGGCGGTGTGAGCCGGCGCCCTGCGCGTCAGGGCGCTGGGAAGGAAAGGGCCGGGGATTCGCTGCACAAGAAGCCATCCAACCAGCGGCCCCGGCCCCAGCGGCCGCAGGCATTTCCAGCCGCCACAGGCGTTTTTCGGGAGACTTTCCGCCTCCGAGCCGGCCCCAAGCGGCCCGCTCAGAGGCGCCCCGCCCTCAGCTCTCCGCGCGGATATTGTTGGCCCGCACCACTTCGCCCCAGCGCGCGTAATCCTGCGCCATCATGCGGCCCATGTCTTCGGCGGTGCCGCCGCCCGGCTCATCGCCACGGCTGGTCATGCGCTCGCGCGTCGCCGGATCGGCCAGGGCGGCGTTGAGGGCCGCGTTGATGCGGGTGACGATCTCGGGCGGCGTGCCGCGCGGGGCGAAGAGCCCGATCCAGGCGTAGAAGGCGAAATCCCGGAGGCCCTGCTGCTCGGCCGTCGCGATGTCGGGGAAGGCGGGGCTGCGGGTGCGGCCGGTGGCGAGCACTCCGCGCAGCTGGTTGGCCTGCAGGAAGGGCGCCACGACCGAGGCGCCGTCGAACATCAGGCTGAAGCGCCCGGCGATGAAATCCGCCATGGCCGGCCCCGAGCCGCGATAGGGCACATGCGTCATCTCGGGCTTGCCCAGCCGATCGCGGAACAGCTCCATCGCGATATGGCTCAGGCTGCCGGCACTGGCCGAGCCGTAATTGATCGAGCCGCGCGGCTGGGCGGCGATCCAGGCGCGCAGTTCGGCCAGATTGCGCACATTCATCGAGGGATGCGTGGCGAGGATGAGCGAGGATTGCAGCGCGAGGCCGATCGGCACCATCTCGCGCGGGTCGATCGTCATCCCGTCCATGGTGTGCGGATTGATCGCCATGGGGGAGATGTTGCCGGCGAGGATGGTGTAGCCATCGGGGCGGGAGCGCATCACCGCCTCGGTGCCGATATTGCCGCCGGCGCCGCCGCGATTGTCGATGGCGACGGCCACGCCGAGCGCGGTCTGCATGCCCGCCTGGATCACCCGGGCGGCGAAATCCGTCTGCCCGCCGGGCGGAAAGCCGACGATCATCGTGATGGGCCGCGTCGGATTCCAGATGCCCTGGGCCCGCACCCAGGGGGCGGAGAGGATTGTCCCGGCGAGGGCCAGGCCGCCGCGGCGTGTGATGGCGTTCATGCTCGTTTTCTCCCTGGTCTGAACCGGATGTAACGCGACTTGGCGGCTTGCGCCAAGGCCGGCCGGGTCAGCGCGGGGGCTGGGCGGCGCGGGCTTCGGTCAATTCGCGCTGCGCTGTTTCCAGCGCGGTGCGGAGCTGCGCCACGCTGGCCTCGGCGGCGGTCAGGCGGGCCTGGAGGGCGTTGCGCTCCGTGCCGGCGGCCTGTGCCTGGGTGACGGCGGCCTCGGCGGCGGTCAGGCGGGCCTGGAGGGCATTGCGCTCCGCGGTCGCGGCGGCCTGTGCTTGGGTCGCGGCGGCCTCGGCGGCGGTCAGGCGGGCCTGGAGGGCATTGCGCTCCGTGGTCGCGGTGGCCTGGGCCTGGGTCGCGGCGGCTTCCGCGGCGGTCAGGCGGGTTTGCAGGGCGGCGCGCTCGGCCGTCACGGCGGCGATGCGCTGGTCGCGCTGGCCGATCTCGGCGGTGGCGGCGGCCACGGCCTGCGCCATCGCGGCCTGGGCCTGGGCGGTCGCAGCCTCCGCCGTGCGCAGGCGGCCTTCGAGGGCGGTGGCGGCCGCCACCCGCTGATCGAGCTCGGCGCGCATCGCGGCGCCCTCGAAGCGGGCGAGGTCGAGATCCGTGCGCAGCGCGGTCATCTCCGCCTCGCTGCGGGCTTCCAGCGCGGCGAGGGCGGCCACGGCGGCGGCGAGGCGCTCACGCGTCTCGCGGGCGCGGGCGGGCGCGGTGGCGGCAAGGCTGCCGGGGGCGGGGGCCTGGGCCTCGGCCAGCATCTGGCAACTGCGGAGCAGGCGATCGCCCTGGAAGATGCCGCCGGTCAGCTCGAAGCGCGTGTCCGAGGTGGCGGGGCCGGCGAAGCGGACGCTCCAGCGCTCGCCGCCGCGGTTGCGCTCGAGCACGGCGGTCATCTGGCCGGCTTCGACGCGGCCGGTGAAGCGGCTGATGTCCTCGGCGCCCTGCGCGGTGCGGCCGGTGCGCGTGCGGCTGACCGCGTTCTGCGCGATGGGGGCGGTGAAGCGATCCGTGAAGGCGGATTGCGCGCCATTGGCCGCGCAGCTCATCGTGAACTGCCAATTGCCGTCATAGTCGACCGCCCGGGCCGGTGTGGCGAAGAGAAACAGGGCGCCGGCCAAGGCCAGGTTGAGAGGAAGAACGTGGCGGGCGGACATCGCACGGGTCTGGCGCATCGGCTGGAGGCTCTCCGGTCGGTTGGGCGGGCCGCCTGGCCCGATGGCCGCAGAAAAGCAGGGAATGCGGTGTCTCACAATCTGTTCATTTGGGGCATGGCGCCGCCCGCGCTGAAATGGCTGAGCCGCCCGGAGATCACGTCCCCCACGGCCTCGACCATCGTCCGGCGGGGAAAACTGCTGCGCCAGACGATGCGCACCACGCGCCCCGCCGCCGTGGCAAGCGGCCGCAAGGCCAGCCCCGCATCCTGCGCGACGCCGGCCGCCAGCCCGGGGATGAGCGTGGTGCCATAGCCCGCGGCCACCATGTTCAGCAGGGTGGGCAGGCTTGCCGCGCGCAGCGAGCCGCCGAGCCCGCCCGCCTGGCCACAGGCGGCCAGGGCCTGGTCGCGCAGGCAATGCCCGTCGGCCAGCACGAGGATGTCGCGCGCCAGCTCGGTCTCCGCCACGCTCTCGCGCGCGGCCAGAGGATGCTCGGGCGGCAGGGCGGCCAGGAAGGGCTCGGCGAAGAGCGCGCGGCTGGTCAGGTCCGGCTCCTGCACCTCGGTGGCGAGCAGCGCGGCGTCGAGGCCATGGCCGCGCAGGCGATCGAGCAGGGCGGCCGTCTGATCCTCCCAGGGCTCGATCTCGAGCTGCGGCAGCGCCTCGCGCAGCGGGGCGAAGACCAGCGGCAGCAGATAGGGCGCCAGCGTCGGAATGATGCCGAGCCGGAGGCGCCCGGACATGGGGTCGCGCAGGTGGTGCGCCATGGCCAGGATGGCATCCGCCTCGGCCACCGCCGCGCGCACATGGCCGAGCAGCGCGGCGAAGGCCTCGGTGGGTGCCACGCCCTTGCTGGCGCGCTCGAACAGGGTGAGGCCCAGCTCTTCCTCCAGCTTGCGCAGCTGCACGGAGAGGGTGGGCTGGCTGACGCCGCAGGCTTCGGCCGCCTGGCCGAAATGCCCGTGCTCGGCCAGCGCGAGGAGGTAGCGGAGCGCGCGCAGGTTCATTTATCATTCCAAGAAATAATGATAGCAATTCGCTATGGCGGCATTAGGAACTACGCGCTTTTCTTTGGGGTGAAAATGCCCTCACATGCGGCGCATGGCGATCCCTTCTCGGCGAGGCTGGCTGCCGCTGTCCTGGAGCCCGGCGATATGGCCGGTCCGGCGGGAAGCTTCATCATCTCGCCCCTGGCAAAGGATCGCTTTCGAGCCTAGGCATGGTCCGGCCTGACGGACCCAGAATTCCGCAGCAGACATTGGAGAGAAACATGGACGGAAACACTGCCCCCGCCGCCGGGAAATGCCCGGTGATGCACGGCACGCCGAAGCACACGGTCTTCGCCGGCCGCTCCAACAAGGATTGGTGGCCGAACCAGCTCAACCTGAAGATCCTGCACCAGAACACCGCCGAGCTGAATCCGCTGCCCAAGGGCTTCAACTATGCCGAGGCGTTCCAGAAGCTCGACATCGAGGCGGTGCGCCGTGACCTCACCGCGCTGATGAC
>JAIYDS010000253.1 GCA_027487385.1 Acetobacteraceae bacterium
ATCATGACGAGGTCCGTGCCGTGGCGCGTCGCCGTCTCCTGCATGCCGGTCTCGCCGTAATGCTCATTGTCCTGCACGACGATGGCGAGGTTCTTCGGCGCCTGATGCGCGACGGTGGCGAGGCTGCCAATGCCCATCAGCATCTCGCCATCGCCGGTCAACACCAGCACCTGGCGCTCCGGCTGCGCGAGCGCGAGGCCAAGGCCGATCATCGCCGCCCCGCCCATACCGCCCCAAAGCGGCAGGTTCTGCGGGCCATCGCCCACCGCCGTGATGTCCCAGGCCGGCGCGCCGAGCCCCGCCACCACCAGCATGCCGCCGCGATCCTCCAGCAGCACGCGCGTCAGATCGCGCCGGTCAATCTTCCCGGATGCGCCCAAAGCCACCATGGCGATCAATCCTTCCCGAAGGTCTTGGCGCCGAGCAGGCGCTGGCCCAGCAGCGTCGCCGTCGGCCGGAATGTGTTGAAGGCGAGCTTCAGCGTCGCCTCCACCGTGGGCGCCACATCGGCGGCCGTGTCGGCGCGATGGACGATGGTGCCCATCGCCTCCAGCACCGCCTGCGTCGCCTGGCCCATGGGGATCTGCGCCGGGTTGAACTCGCCATAGTCGCCGCGCATCGTGATGATCATCGGCATGGGCGTGCGATGAATGCCCGAGAGCGAGAGCATGTTGATGCAATTCCCCACGCCCGAGGATTGCATGAGCAGGATGGAGCGATCCCCACCCAGCCAGGCGCCCTGCATCAGGGCGATGCCCTCCTCCTCGGTGGTGAGGGTGACGACGCGCAGCGTGTTGTCGGCCAGGCAGCGCTTGATGAGGCGGGAATGGCCCGCATCGGGCACCAGGGCGACCTGGCGGATATTGTAGGCCTTCAGCAGGTCATAAATCTGATCCGGCCAGGCTTCCGCCGCATCGGGGCGGGCCTCAAGCAATTCACGTTCCCTTGGGCGATCCATCGTCATCCTCCGTTGGCGCAAGTTTCCGCCGCGCGGCCGAGCCTGACAAGCCGTCGCCCTTGATTTTCAACCGTGCGGCGTGATTGAGAGGGTCATGCCCTTCCGCCACGCCATCGCCGGCACCTCCCATGTCTTCGACGATCTGCGCATGCTGATGGCCCGCGCCACGCCCTTCCGCTCGGGCGATGCGCTGGCCGGCGTCGCCGCCACCAGCGCCGCCGAGCGCGTGGCCGCCCAGCGCGCCCTGGCGGATCTGCCGCTCCGGCATTTCCTGAACGAGACGGTCATTCCCTATGAGGTGGACGACGTGACGCGCCTGATCCAGGACAGCCACGACGCGGCCGCCTTTGCGCCCATCGCGCATCTGACTGTCGGCGGCTTCCGCGACTGGCTGCTGGCGGCCGAGCCGGAGGCGCTCGCCCCGCTGCGCCGCGGCCTGACGCCGGAGATGGTGGCCGCCGTCAGCAAGATCATGCGCATCAGCGACCTGATCGCGGTGGCCCAGAAATGCCGGGTGGTGACGCGCTTCCGCAACACCATCGGCCTGCCCGGCACGCTCTCCATCCGCCTGCAACCCAACCACCCCACCGATGATCTGCGCGGTGTCGCCGCCAGCACGCTGGACGGACTGCTGCTGGGCGCGGGCGATGCCGTGATCGGCGTGAACCCCGCCACCGACAATATCGAGCAGGTGCTGGGCCTGCTGACCATGCTGGACGAGGTGCGCACCCGCTTCGACATTCCCACGCAAAGCTGCGTCCTCTGCCATGTGACGACGGCGCTGCTGGCCATGGAACGCGGCGCGCCGGTGGATCTGGTGTTCCAGTCCATCGGCGGCACGCAGGGGGTGAATGAAAGCTTCGGCGTGTCGCTCGCTTTGCTGCGCGAGGCGGAGGATGCGGCGCTCAGCCTCAGGCGCGGCACGCTCGGCCAGGATGTGATGTATTTCGAAACTGGCCAGGGCAGCGCACTTTCGGCCGAGGCCCATCACGGCGTGGACCAGCAGACCATCGAGGCGCGGGCCTATGGCGTGGCGCGCGCCTATGCGCCGCTGCTGGTCAATTCCGTGGTGGGCTTCATCGGCCCCGAATACCTGTTCGACGGCAAGCAGATCATTCGCGCCGGGCTGGAGGACCATTTCTGCGGCAAGCTGCTCGGCCTGCCGATGGGGGTGGATATCTGCTACACCAACCACGCCGAGGCCGACCAGGATGACATGGACACGCTGCTGACCAGCCTGGGTGTGGCCGGCGTCACCTATATCATGGGCGTGCCGGGGGCGGATGATGTGATGCTGGCCTATCAATCCACCTCCTTCCATGACGGGCTCTACGCCCGCGCCGCCCTGGGCAAGACCCCCGCGCCGGAATTCGCCGCCTGGCTGGAGCGCATGGGGATCGGTGCCGGCGAAGCGATCCCGGCCAGCATGGCGCCCGCGCTGATCGGGCTCGGATAATCCGCAGCGACGGCCGACAAAGCCAAGGGGGGCCGCGGCAGCGGCGCCGCGACACTCGCGGTCGGGCTGCCGGCCCCGGGACCATGGGTGCGTCCGAGAGGCCGGTGGGGGCGGACCCGCGCGGCATTGACCGCGACGGGCGGGAAGAACTGCCGTGCACCGCTTGCACCGCCCCGCATTTGCCATGCCGACGCTGGGCCGACCGAGCATCCGCCTGTCACCCGGCCAAGGCCCGGCCGCGCTTCCCTGGACCTCGGGCCGCAGCCGGGAGAGAGTGGCGAGATGACCTCGTCCGCCCCCCACCAAGCCAGCATCCTGCTCATCGAAGACGACCCCATCCTCAGCAACGAGCTGGTGGAGACCTTCACGGATCACGGCATCCAGGCCCGCGCCATCGCCACCTGGCCGGATGCCCTCGCGCTGCTGGAGGGATACCAGCCGGACCTGATCCTGCTCGACCAGCGGCTGGGGGCGGTGGACACGCTCATGATGCTGCCGGCCCTGCGCAATCTGACGGCGGCGCCCATCCTCTTCCTCACCGGCAACCGCAATGAGGCGGATCGCGTCATCGGCCTGGAGCTGGGCGCGGATGACTTCCTGCTGAAGCCTATCGCGGCACGCGAGCTGGTGGCGCGCGTCCGCGCCCATCTGCGCCGAGCCACGCGGCGCCCGGCGCATGTCTCGGGCGAATGGCGACTGCTGGAAACGGAGCGCCGCCTGCTGCGGCCCGACGGCACGCCCGTGCCGCTGACCGCGGCGGAATTCAGCCTGCTGGCGCTGATGGTCGCCCAACCCGGCATGCCGATCGACCGGGACCGGCTCACCCAGGAGGTTCTGCGCCGCCCCTACCGGGCCGAGGATCGCTCCCTGGACAATCTGGTGCATCAGATCCGCCGCAAGCTCGGCCGCCGCGGCGCGGGCGAGGTGATTTCGGCGATCCGCAACCAGGGCTACGTGTTCAGCGGCTTTCCGGAGAATTGAGCGCGCACCCCTTGGCGCCATGGTTCAGCGCGAGGCCAGCACCACCGGGGCGCTGATCTGTGCGGCGGCGGGGCCTTCCTGCTGGGCGATGCGGGCCAGCATCACCAGGGCGGCGCCGTAGTAATCGGTCGCGCGGGTGACGGAAGGGATGGCGACCTGCTGGCTGAAGCCGGTCTTCGCGTTGTAGCTCACCGTGGCGACGGCGGAGACGCCGGCATGGCCGGCATAGGGCGCAACCGCCCCGGTCCGCAGATCGGCCCAGGCGGGCAGGCGGCCGGGCGTGGCATGGGTCCAGAAGTTCAGCGCGGAACCCAGCGCCGGCGCCTGGCCCTGGCCCGCCCAGGCCTGGAAGAGCGGCACGCGGATCGCGTCCCAGGAGAAGCGCGGCGCCCATTCGCCGGCCGGGGTCACGGCGCCGCTGCGGCGGTTCAGTTCGATCCAGTCGGCCGGCAGTTCCCAGCGGCCGAAGCGCGCGGCGGTCATCAGCCATTGGCCATCGGCCTCCAGCCTGGACCAGGTGGGGCTGGGCGCCAGGCGGGCCAGGGCGCGCAGGGCGGGGGTGTTGTAGTAGGAGGGGTTCAGCACCACGAAATCCTGCTTCTCGAAGCCGTGCGGGCCCGGCAGCAGCACCGTCCGCCCGGCGACCTCGCGGACGCTGAGGCGCAGCACGTCCCGGGCGATGGCCTCGGCCCGGTTGCGCCATGCGGGAACCGACCAGCGCTCGGAAGCGCGCTGCAGCGCCCAGCCGATCACGAGATCGCCATCCGTCGCGCTGTTGGTGTCGCGCGCCATCATCGGGTTGGGGGACCAGCGCCAGGCAAACAGAGCATCGCGCGGGCGGCTCAGATGCGCCTGGGTCCAGGCCAGCAGGCGCTCGAAGGTGGCGCGGTCATTGGCCCATTCGGCCATCAGCATGGCGTAGCCCTGGCCTTCGGAGTGGGAGATGCCGTTATTCGCCGTGTCCACCACCCGGCCCTCGGGGGTGATGAAGCGCGCGCGGAAGGCGTTCCATTCGGCGCGGTCCGCATCGGTGGCGCTGCTTTGCGGCGGGGCCGGCAGCATCGGGCCCAGCACCTGGCTGCTGGCCGGCGCCAGCGCGCCCCCCGGCAGCGCTGCGCCCGCGGCCACGGCCAGCACGCCCCGCAGGAAGGATCGGCGGTGCGGCGCGGCGGCGATCTGGCTGGTCTGGGACATGGGACGCTCCGGCTTCCGGTGGGGAGCGCGGGGGGTGCCGACGCGCTCTGGACGTCCCGGAAACTGAAGCGGAAAGCGGCGAAACACCCGTCAGGAGCGGTTGGGTTTCGTTGGCGACGAAGGAGGATTTCTGGCGGTTTTTCCGGAGATTCGGCGAATGTCAGGACTTGTCGGGAAGGGCCCTTTGGGGGTTCCCCCGCGCCCGCGGATCGTCCCATAGTCTGCAGATGAGCCCGCTTCTCCGAGAGCCCGGCGCCCGTTCCGACGGGACCGCCGCCGCGCCTGCCGTTCTGGCGGGCTTGGCGCGGGGCGAGGTCAAGCCCGCCCAAGGCCCCAACCTTCATCCCGGCCAGGCGCTGGCCGCGCGGAACAGCAAGCCGGTGCTGCGGAAGCGCTGGCTGGTGGCCCTCGCCCTCCTCTTCGGGCTCGTCGGGGTGGTCACGGCCGGCCTCATTTCCGCGCGGGTCGTCGCCAATGACAATGCCTTGCGCAGCCTGGCCGCCGATCACCTGCTGAGCGATGCGGTCAAGGCGGTCCAAAGGCTGCGCGCCGCCGCCATGCAGCTCAATGCGCCGGCCGCCATGCAGCAGGATGTCCGGCTGCTGGCGGCGATGGCGCGCGAGGATTACCCTTCGGCCCTGCCCGGCTATCCGCTGGAAGGGCCGCAGGTGGCGGCGCTGCGGGTCTTGCTAAAGCCCGTGGCCGAAGAGCTTCGTGGCCTGGGGGCGCATCCCGAGGCCGCGTCCCGCGCCCAGAGCCTGCTCGGTGCCACACAGGCGCGGCTCGAAGCGCTGCGGGGCGAAGCGGCCCAGGCGATCGAGCGGGACGGCCAGCGCCTCGCTGCCACCGCCTTCATCCCTCCGACCATCCGGCTGCTGATGGCCACCATGCTGGCCGCCCTCTTCGGCTTCCTCATCATCCTTCTGCGCCGGAGCGCGGCCAATCAAGCCGCGCAGCAGGAGCTGTCGGCCTGGGCCGATGACACCGCCCGGCTGCTGGCGGCGATCCCCGGGGTTCTCATCCGCGCGCACCTGGATCCGAAGGGCGTCTGGGTCCGCAGCTTCGTCGGCGATGCCGTCACGCAGCTGACCGGCCATTCCGTGGCGGAGGCGCTGGCCGCCGGCTGGCTGGAAAGCAACGTCCCGCCCGAGGATCAACCGCGCATCCTTCGCGCCTTCGAGGAAGCCCTGGCGGGCCGGCCCTACCCCGAGACCATCCGCTTCCGGCACAAGAACGGCCACCTCCTCTGGCTGCGGATGCTGCTGAGCCGGCATGAAGGCCTCGACGGCAGCGTGGAGATCCTCAGCCTCTGGAGCGACGTGACGCGGGAGCATGATCTGGCCGAGCATCTGGCCCATACCGCGCGCCTCGCGCATATCGGGGACCTGATGAGCAATCTTGCGCATGAGCTGAACCAGCCGCTCACCTCGCTCACCCTCGCCGCCGACAGCGCCGCCCGTCAGGCCGAGCGGCCGGAGCCGGATCTGCCCCGGCTTCGCACCAAGCTGGAGGTCGTGGTGGCCATGGCGGGGCGCGCCTCGGCCCTGGTGGAGCGGCTGCGCGAGTTCACCCGCAACGAGCAGGAGCCCAGATCCCCCCTGCGGCTGGCCGAGGTGGTCGGCGCGGCCGTGGAGGTCATGGGCAACCGGCTCCGCCTGTTGGGCATCTCGGTGACGCGCGACCTGCCGGCCGAACTGCCCGAGGTGCTGGGCCAGGCCATGCCGCTGGAGCAGGTCCTGACGCAGCTGATCAGCAATGCCTGCGATGCCTATGAGGCGAGCCAAACGCCGACCGAGCGCCGCTCCCTCCTGATCTCCGCGCACGGCGTGGGCGAGCAGGTCGAGCTGGTGCTGCAGGATCAGGCCGGCGGAATCCCGCCCGAGCACCTGCCACACATCTTCGAGCCCTTCTACACGACCAAGCCGGTTGGCAAGGGAACCGGGCTGGGCTTGTCGAGCAGCTTCGGCATCCTGCGGGAGATGGGCGGCGCGATCAGCGCGGCGAATCACGAACAGGGCGCCCGCGTCTCGCTGCTGCTCCCGGCGGCGCGATGATGCCCGCATCAGCCCCCTCCCGCCGATGCTGAGCGCGCCCCCCTTCGCGTCGCACGCGGAACCGGACGACGAGGAGGCGCGGCTCCAGGCGCTCGACAGCTACTCCATCCTGGACACCCCGCCCGAGGAGGGCTTCGACCGCATCGCGCGCCTTGCCGCCCGATTGCTGGGCACGCCGCTCGCCTTCATCGTTTTCCTGGATCGGGACCGTGCCTGGTTCAAGTCCAGCATCGGCCTGGAGGGGGTGGACAGCATCCCCCGCGCGGGCAGTTGCTGCGACCATGCGATCCGCCAGGAATGCGCCCTCTCGATTCCGGATACGCTGGCCGATCCCCGCTTTGCCGGCACGCCGATCATCGCCGGCCCACCCGCCCTGCGCTATTACCTGGGCGTTCCGATCGAGTCGGCGGAGGGATACAAGCTCGGCACGCTTTGCGTTCTGGACCCGCAGCCGCGCCCGAACCCCTCGCCGCGGGACGCCGAGATCCTGACGGAGCTGGCGAGCTTCGTCCGCGACAAGCTGGAGTTGCGGCGCGAGGTCCTGCACAGCGAAGCCCTGGCCCGCCAGGCCAAGCTGCTGGCACGGCTGATGCGCAGCGCGGCCGAGGCGAAGGATTTCGCGGCCGCCATCGGCGCCGCGTCCACCGCGATCTGCGAGGCGACCGGCGGCCTGTTCTGCCATGTCTGGCGCCAGGCGCCGGAGGGTGAGAGGGCGCTCTTCATTGGCGGGGCGGGCCAGGGGGTTCTGGGCGCGGAGGCCTATTTCGAGCAGCTCCGGGCCCTGGTGCTGACGCCCGCGAACAGCCGCGTCGCGCATGCGCTGGCCCATCATGTGCAGCTCTGGAGCGACACCGCGCCCCGTGCGGCGCAACCGGACCATCCCGCCGCCCGCGCCGCCCATGCCGCGGGCGTCACCACGCAACTGGCGACGCCCTTCACCTTTGGCGAGGGGCGCTATGTCTTCTCGCTCGGCTTCCGCACCAAGCCGAGCCAGCCCCTGGCGATCGCCACGCTGATGCATGAGGTGACGGCGGCCCTGCGCCCCATCCTCCGCCGCCACCTCGATGAGGCCGAGAGCCGCCTGTTCCGCCGGCTGATCGAGACGAGCGAGATGGGCATCATCGTCTCCGAACCCCCGTTCCATCCGCCAGGGCCGCATATCGTCTTCGTGAACGCCGCCTTCGAACGGATGACGGGCTATCCGCTGGCGGAGATCAAGGACCGGAGCCCCCGCCTGCTCTACGGGCCCGAGACCGACCCGGCCGCGACCGCGAGAATCAGGGCCGAGATCTACCAGGGGCGCAGCGTCGCCGAAGAGATGCTGCATTACCGAAAGGATGGCTCCTCCTTCTGGACCCAGGTCCGCGTCACGCCGGTTCCCGACACCAACGGCCGCATCACGCACTTCATCTCCGCGCAGACCGATGTCACGGAAATCCGCCGCGCGCGGCTGGAACGCGCGGCGGTGACGAATGACCTCCAGGCGCTGGTCGCGGCCATGCCGGGCGTGCTGATGCGGCACCGCCTGCGCGAGGATGGCAAATGGATCCGCATCTTCATCGCGCCGACGGTCGAGGCGCTGACCGGCTTCACGGCCGAGGAAGCGATGGCCGTCGGCTGGTGGGTCGCCCATATCGAGGAGGACAGCAAGCCAGGCCTCTACGCCGCCTTGCAGGAGGCCCATGGCGGCGGCCACACACGCAGCGATTTCCGGTTCCGCCGCAAGGATGGCGTCTGGATCTGGGTCCGCATCCTGCTGCGCGGCCATGTCGCGGCCGATGGGCAGCGCGAGGTGATCGGCATCTGGAGCGATGTGACCGAGGAGTACCGCCTCTCGGCCGAGCGCGAAGAGCTGATGCGGGACCTGCAGATCCTCATCTCCACCATGCCGGGCGTGATCGTCCGCTCGCGCAAGGATGAGAAGGGGCGGTGGCAGCGCAGCTTCGTCTCGCCCTCGCTGGAGGCGCTGACCGGCTACACCGTGGCCGAGGCGATGGAGGAGGAATGGTGGAAATCCAACCTGCACCCCGATGATGCCGCCAATATGCAGGCCATGCTGTACCGCGCCGATCTGACCACGCCCCGCGCGGCGGATTTCCGGTTTCGCCACAAGGACGGACACTTCATCTGGATCAACCGCCACACGGCAGGGTACCGCAACTCCGCCGGCGTGGAGGAGATGATCTCGATCTGGACGGATGTCTCGACCGAGAAGCGCCTGATGCGGGACCGGGAGGAGCTGGCGCTCGACCTCGAAAAGGTGATCGCGACCATGCCCGGCGCGCTCATGCGCGCACGCCGCCTCGCGGATGGGACCTGGCTCCGCTACTTCGTCTCGCCCGGCATCGAGGCGATGACGGGCTATGCTCCCGCCGAGTTGCTGGAGACGAACTGGCTGCGGAACCGGCTGCATTCCGATGATGTGCTCGCCCTGGAGACGAGTCTCGACCAGGCGGATGTGAACCAGCGGACCTCCCTCGACTTTCGCCTGCGCCACCAAGAGGGGCGCTTCATCTGGATCAACCGCCGCACCAGCCATTACCGCAACGCCGCGGGCGAGCTGGAAATGGTCGCCGTCTGGAACGACGTGACCGCCGAGAAGCAATTGCTGGAGGAACGTGAGGCACTGGCGGATGACCTGGAGAACGTCATCGAGGCCATGCCCGGCGTGCTGATGCGGGTGAAGCAGGGCGCGGAGGGGGTCTGGAACCGCCGCACCTATATCGCGCCCCGCATCACGGCGCTGACCGGCTATTCGGTGGATGAGGCCCTGGCCCCGGATTGGTTCCGCGCGAACCTCCACCCGGCGGATCACCCCGAGGCGACCCGGGTGGCGCAACGCGCCGTGACCGGCGAGCCCACCTCCTGGGATTTCCGGTTCCGGCACAAGCAGGGCCATTGGATGTGGATCCGCCGCGTCTCCCGCCTGCACAACGACCAGAGCGGCGCGGATGAGATCATCGCCATCTGGACCGATGTCACCCCCGAGAAGCTGATGGCGGAGCAGATGGCGCATACCGCGAAGCTCGCCCAGCTGGGCGAGATGGCGACGGGCATGGCGCATGAGCTGAACCAGCCGCTGACCGGCATCTCGATCGCGGCCGAGAATGTGCAGCGCGGCCTGGCCCGCCTCGCGGAGCCGCTGCCGCGCGTGCGGGAGAAGCTGGCGCTGATCGTGGATCTGACGAAGCGGGCTTCCGACATCATTGACCACATGCGGATCTTCGGCCGGAAGGAGATCGAGGAGCAGGGGCCCATCCCGGTGCAGCGGGTCGTCACCGGCGCCACCCATCTGCTCGAAGGCCGGCTTCGCGCCGGCGGGATCCGCCTGCGCCTGGACATTCCCGAGGGCCTGCCGCCGGTGCTGGGGGCCGCCGTTCCGCTGGAGCAGGTGCTGATCAACCTGATCGGCAATGCGCTGGACGCCTATGCCGGGCGGGCCGAGCCGGTTCCGGCCAGGCAGCGCGACATCCGCGTCACGGCGCATGCGGAGGGCGGCTGGGTCATCATCGAGGTGCAGGACGCGGCGGGCGGCATCCCGGAGGATATCCTGCCGCGGATCTTCGAGCCCTTCTTCACCACCAAGCCGGTCGGCAAGGGCACCGGCCTCGGCCTCTCGATCAGCTACGGAATCATCAAGGACATGGGCGGGACCATCACGGCGGAAAACCGCGAGGGCGGCTGCCTATTGCGCATCCTTCTGCCGGCCACGGGCTGAGGCGCGTCATTCGCCCAAAACCTTCCCACTCGCCTCATTGCGGCGGACATAGTCGCTGAGAACGTCCAGGAAGGACTTGCCGCGGGCATCCACCGCAATGGCGTCCGCCGTCGGCAGCGCATTGGCGGCGATGGCACGCGCCCGCACCGCCTCATCCTCGCCGGCGAAGGCCATGGACCAGCCGGGGAAGCTGCGCTCGTCCACCGGGTGGAAATGCAGAATGGTGACATCGCTGTGGCGCGGATCGCATTCGATCGCCTCGAAGGTTTCCTCCAGCGCCTCGCGCGGGCCTTCGAGGACCTGGGCGAAGCAGCCATCCGAGAAAAGCAGGGCGCCGGTCAGGTTCCGCTGGCGATTCTTGCGCCAGGCGGTGGCGAGGATGTCCATCACCTGCGCCTTCAGCGCGGCCTCATCGCCCTCAAGGTTGCTGCGGCTGAAATAGGCGATGCTGTGAAGCTGTTCCGTCATGTCGGCTCCTCCGAAAACATCTCGAGGTCACGCGGCAGCAGGATCGCCGATGCGACTTCGGCCTCGGCCAAGGGCGCGCCCAGGAAGGGGCCTTGCGCGAGGGCGAGACCGTCGCGGCGCATGATCTCGAACTGGTTTCGCGTGGCGACGCCATCGGCCAGGGTGGTCACGCCGAGGCCAAGTCCCAGGGCCGAGATCGCGCGGATCATCCAGCCCGAAGCGGTGGGGGGCGGCATGCCATAGGGCGTGGGTTCGACGAGGTCGGAGGCCTGGGTGAAACTGCGGTCGATCTTGATCTCGTCGAACTGGATCTTCGCCAGCATGCCCAGCGAGGAGCGCCCGACGCCGAAATCCTTGAGGGAGAGCTTCACGCCCAGCGCGCGAAGCTCATGCAGGACCACATCCGCCCCCTCCTGCAGGGCCCCTTCGACCAGTTGCAGCTTCAGGCGGCCGGGTGCCAGGCCAGTCTTCGCCAGGGTTTCCGTGACGAGCCGGACGAAGGCGCGCCCCTCGCGCAGCTGCAGGTGGGAAATATCCACGGCAACCTGGATCGCCTGGCCATCCGGCCCTGGCGGCCAGGCGGCAGCCGCCGCGCAGGCGCGCTGCAGCGCCCAATTCCCGAGGAGATTGACGAGGCCGATCTCCTCCGCGAGGCGGAAGAAGGCATCCGGACCGAGCGAGCCGCGGGCCGGGTGGACCCAGTTCAGGACGGCGTCGAAGCTGCGCAGCCGGCCATGGGCGAAGGCGATCTGCGGATGAAAGGAAAGGACGAACTGCTCCAGCTGAACCGCTGCACGCAATTCCATCTGCTGCAGGCCGAGCGCGGCCCGCAGGTCATTCTCCAGCGCGTGCCGCAGTCGGGAGAGTTCCAGCATGGAGGGCTCGAACGCCTTCTGCCGGTTGCGCCCACCCATTTCCGCGTGATGCAGGGCGATGTTGGCCGATTGGATCAGCGCCTCGGCATCCTGGCCATCCTGCGGCCATGTCGCCGCGCCGATGCTGGCGGTGATCTTCACGGCGTGGCCATTCACCGCATAGGGGCGGGCCACCAGTTCCAGCAGCTTCGCGCCTGTGGCCGCGGCATCCATCGGATGCGGCAGGAGGATGGCGAATTCATCGCCGCTGATGCGGCCCAGCACGGCGTCCTGCCCGGCGGCACCCTTGATGCGGCTGGCCACGCGCTTGAGAACGGCATCCCCGGTTTCGAGGCCTGCGCTGTCGTTGATGGATTTGAAGTGGTCCAGGTCAATGGCCAGCAGCGTGGGGTGGTTTCGGTCCAAGGGGCCCGCCAGCAGAACCTCGGCCACCGCCTCGCAGAAGCGACGCCGGTTCATCAGGCCGGTCAATCGGTCGAAGTCTCGATCCCGATCGTCAGCGATCGTCATGTCGATGGCGTTCCCTTCTCCCGGACTTAACCGTTTGGACGGTTTCTGAGCAGAGGGCAACGGCCTGCGGCCTGGGCACCAAGCCATTGCGTGAGCGCGTGTTGCCACGGCATCGAATTGGCGCGTCTTCTTGGCCCATCCCGAGAGGCGCCCCTTTGATCGAAATCATTGCGGAACATCCGAGGCAAATGTAACGTTTGCGTCATGACTGAGCCGATGGCTCGGTCAAGGCGCGACCCGGAGGCGTCCATGCTGCTGTCAGGCTCGGATCAGGATGCTGAAATGGCGAAAATCTTGCCTGCGCCCTCGATGCTGGAGACGCAACGTCTTGCCGCCCTCCAGCGCTACCGTCTTCTGGATACGCCACCTGAGGAACGCTTCAACGACATCGTCGCGGTTGCGGCGAAGCTGCTCGACACGCCCATCGCCCTGATCTCGCTGCTGGATGAACGGCGGCAATGGTTCAAGGCGCGGGTCGGCCTGGATGTGGCGGAAACCCCGCGTGACGTCGCCTTCTGCGACCACGCGATCCGCCAGGGAACGACACTGATCGTCCCGAATGCGCCGGATGACGCGCGCTTTGCCGAGAATCCGCTGGTCACCGGCGGGCCAAGCATCCGCTTCTACGCCGGGGCGCCCCTGGTAACGCCCGATGGTCACGCGCTGGGCACGGTCTGCGTGATCGACAACAAGCGGCGCGATGATTTCGGCCCTGCCGAAGCGGCGGTGCTTGAGGCGCTCAGCCGGCTGGTGGTGGACCATCTGGAATTGCGGCGCCAGGCATTGCTGAACGCCGAATTGACGGCGCGCGCGGCCTTGCGGGAAAGGCTGCTGCGCCTGGCCGCCGACGCCCCGGATTTCAGCGCGGCGGTCAAGGGCGCCTGCACCCTCCTCCTGGAAACCCATGACGGCTTGTTCTGCCAGGTCTTCCGCTGCGGCGCGGGTGAGGATCGGCTGCATCTCGTCCATGGTGCCGGGCGCGATGTCCTGGGCGAACCGGACTACCTCGATCAGCTGCGCGGTCTCAGCCTGAGCATGCGCAATGCACCGGTTGCCATCGCATTGCGGGAGAACCGGCAAGTCGTCGAGCACGCGACCGGCGCGCCGGACCTCGTTGCCTGGCCCGCCTCGAGCCTGATGGCCGCGCATGGCATGGCGGCGGTTCAGATCGCCACCCCCTTCGGTCTGCTGGGGGAACGCTACGCCTTTGTGCTGGGACTTGAGCGGGAGCCGCCGGACCTGGCGAACCTGGCCGAGGTGATGGCCGATGTCACCATCGCCCTGCGCCCCCTGCTGCGCCGCGTCCTCGACGAGGAAAAGGCCCGCATGTTCCAGCGCGCGGTCGAGGCCAGCCTGGACCCCGTGCTGATCACGGAGGCGGAGCCGATCGACGAGCCCGGCCCGCGGATCGTCTATGCGAATGAGGCCTTCACCCGGGAGACCGGCTACACGGCCGCCGAGGTGCTCGGGCGCAGTCCGCGTTTCCTGCAGGGCCCGGACACATCGCCGGAATCGCTCCGCGTGATCCGCCGCGCGCTGAAGGCCTGGCGGCCGGTGCGGCAGGAGGTTCTCAACTACAACAAGGATGGCACACCGCGGCTGATCGAGCTGAACATCGCCCCCATCGCGGATTCCACCGGCTGGTTCACCCATTGGATCTCGGTGCAGCAGGACGTGACCGAGCGGCGCAAGGCCGAGCAGACGCGCCTGCAGGTGGCCGATGAGCTGGAGCACCTGATCGCGGGCATGCCGGGTGCACTGATGCGCGTGGGCCGCAATGCCGAAGGCGTCTCGACCGCCCTCTATTCCTCGCCTTCGATCGAGGCGATCACGGGCTATGCGCCGGCGGAGATCAAGCCGGGCTTCATGGCCGAGCATCTCTCCGAGGCGGATCTGCTGAACCTGCGCGCCTGCATCACCCAGGCCCTGCTGAAGGGCGGGGCGCAACTGGAATTCCAGTTCCGGCATCGCGACGGCCGCCAGCGGCTGATCCTGTGCAGCTTCAGGGCCAACCCGACGCCGCTTGGCCATGGCGAGGTGATCATGAGCTGGAACGACATCACGAAGGAGAGGCTTCTGGCCGACCAACTGGCGCAATCGGCGAAGCTCGCGCAATTGGGCGAGGTGGCGACCGGCATGGCGCATGAATTGAACCAGCCGCTCGCCGGCATCAGCCTGGCCGCCGAGAACGCGCTGCGCAGCCTGGCGCGCGTGCAAGATGCGCCGCAGCGCGCGAAGGAAAAGCTGGAACTCATCCTGGCCCTCTCGCAGCGGGCCTCGGACACGATCGACCACATGCGCATCTTCGGCCGCACCGGCAGCGGGCCCAGCGGGCCGGTCGCCCTGGCGGAGGCCCTGGCGGGGGCGGAGGCCCTGGCGCAAGCCAAGCTGAAACACACCGGCGTGACGCTGATCAGCCGGCTGGAGGATGATCTGGCGCCGGTCCAGGGCAAGCGGATTCCGCTCGAACAGGTGCTGATCAACCTGATCTCCAATGCCTGCGATGCCTACCTCGCCGTGCAGCCGCCCGTCCCGGCCGCGCGGCGCAACATCACCGTCTCGGCCTGCTGCGCGCGGCACCGGGTGACCCTGGCGGTGGAGGACGAGGCGGGCGGCATTCCGGAGGAGATCCTGCCCCGGATCTTCGAGCCCTTCTTCACCACCAAGGGCGTGGGCCAGGGCACCGGACTGGGGCTTTCCATCAGCTACGGCATCATCACGGACATGGGCGGCACCATCACCGCGTGGCGCACCGCAGACGGCACCCGCTTCGACATCGAACTGCCCTGCGCCGAGGCCATGGCCTGAGGCGTCAATGCGCGCCATCCGGCAGGCGGATGGTGGCCCCGAAGCCGCTCTGCGCGTCACCGGACAGGATCACATCCCCCCGGTGCAGCCCGAGGACGGCCCGGGCGAAGCGTGTGCCGAGCGGAGCCATCTGTTGCGAGACGTTTTCGGCAAAGGCGCTGGGCGCCATGCGGCGCAGGCCTGAGGCTGCGGCATCGGTGCTGAAGGCGATCAGGCAGCTGCGTTCGCCACGGGACGCCCCCAGCGTGACGACAGCCCCGCGCGGCGCGGCCTCCAGCGTGACGTGCAGCAGCACGTCCAGGGCACGCGGCAGCAGCGCCCCATCCGCGTGGATCTGGAAATCCTCTGCCAGGTGTAGGCGAAGCGACTTCCCCGTACCCGCCGCCGCAGCCTCGTGCGCCTGCGCCAGCCCTTGCAGCAAGGCACCCGCGGTGAACAGGTAGGGGGCGAAGCTGACGGCCCCGGTCTCAATCTGCGCGAGCACCACGAGGTTGTCCACGGTGGCGAGGAGTTGCCGTCCCCCTTGCCGGATCAAGCGGGCATATTCGACGATATCGGTGGCGGAACAGCGCTGGGTTTCCATCACTTCGGCGAAGCCGAGGATCGGAACGAGCGGCGTGCGCAACTCATGCATCAGGCCGATCAGGATGTCCGCGTTGCCCTCGACCGGGCTTCCGGTGAGGAGCCCCGGCCCGCCTGGCGTCTCGCCGCTGCGCTGCGCCTCCAGGGTCAGCAGCGCCGTGCCGACCCGCCGCCGGCCGATGGCGCGACCCAGGGCACGGGCGACGGCATCGAAGATCTGCTGCAGACGAAACGGCTTGCGGACGAAATCGAAGGCCCCGGAGCGCACGGCGAGCACGGCGTCATCGAGCGTGGCATGGCCGGTGATGAGGATGACCTCCAGCGCCTGGGTCTCGTCCCGGCCGTCGAGGACGCGACGGGTCAGTTCCAGGCCGTCGCAATCCGGCATGCGGATGTCGGAGACCATCACGCCGATCTCGGGGTGCGCGGCGAGGATCGCCATGGCGTCGGCGGCGGAATTGGCGGTGTGGACGACGTAGCCCTCATCCTGGGCGGCATCGGCGAGTTCCGCCGCGAGGTTCACCTCGTCATCAACAATCAGGATCGAGGGGGTTCCGTGGGTGGGGTCGGAAGGAGCGATCACGGGGTCGGATCCGCATCGCCCGGCCCGCTTCCCGCACCCGCCAGGTGCCGACAGTCCTTCAACATGGCCGAGCCTCTCCGCGCGCGCATCGTGGTGCAACCTTCCCCGCTTTCGAGGCTGCCTGCCCGCGTGACGCGGGCCGAAGCGTGTGACCCGTGGGGCGCATCAGCATGGAACGTTCCGCCACATCGGGCAACCGACGGAGCGGGCTTTCGCGCGGAGCCATGCGGCACAACGAGCCCTCGGCAGAGGGCAGCGCTGGACCCTGACCAACACAGGTTGATCACGGTCCAACCTTTTCTGAGAGGCTGATTCACGCCTTTGGCGATGCCTCCAAGGGCGATCATGCTCTAGATTGCGAGGACCCCGTCCGGCAACCTGCCCTTCGCCACCGCCGCCACCGCATGATCCAGTTCCTCCAGGCTGGAGGTGCCGACGATATTCGTCGCGATCTCGGGCGCGCCGATCACGAAGCGCAAAGCCAGTTCCACCAGATCCGCCGCATGGCCAGCCGCGACCAGCGGGAGGAAGCGGCGCGCCGCCGCCACATCCGCCGCATAGCTGACGCCCGAGGCGATCGGCTCCACCTTCGGCACGCCAAGCGGGCTGCGTGCCTCGCTGCCGCTCAGGGCGCCGCCGGCCAGGATACGGATGGCCATGACGCCGACATCCGCCGCCGCCGCGTGGCGGATCACCCCGCCCAGATCCGGCGCATCGGGGCGCGCGGCGGCGATGCCGCTCGGGTTCAGCAGATTGTAGGGCATCTGCGCCGTGGCGAAGCCGCCGACATCCAGCACATGCTTCAGTGCCGCCGCATCGCCCAGCCCGGTGATTCCAAAGAAGCGGAACTTCCCCGCATCGCGCGCGCGCTCCAGCGCGGGCACCGCCTCGTTGAGGATCTGCTCGGGCGTGAAGGCCGGTTCGGCGCCGGCCAGGGTGATGGGGTTGTGGAGCTGGAAAATGTCCACGCTCTCCATCCCCAGCCGGGCCAGGCTCTCCTCCAGCGAGGCGGTGATCCGGCCCGCAATGTCGCCGCGCTGCGCGGCAAAGACGCGCACCTTGGTGCCGACCACCGGCCTGGCGCGCAGCCCGCGCAGGGCGCGGCCGAGATTGCGCTCGGAGGCGCCATCGCCATAGACGGCGGCCGTGTCGAAATAGGTGATGCCGTGGTCGAGCGCGCGGCCGATGGCGCGGTCCTGCTCGGCTGCCGTGCCCTTCACCATCAGCCCGCCAATGGCGCCGCACCCATAGCCGAGCACCGAGACGGAAAGCCCCGTCCGCCCCAATCGCCGCTGTTCCATCCTGCATCTCCCCGCCGGTTGCGGCGGATGCTGGGCCATGCGGGTGCTTGCGGCAAGCGCGCGCCTCGCGTCATGATCCCCACCGAACCGGCCACAGATGCCGGGTTGGAGGAAATGCTGGCCATGTGGTCCCGTCGTCTGCTGCTCGCCGCAGCGCCCAGCCTCGCCCTCGCGCGCGGCGCAGAGGCCGCCTATCCGGACCGGCCGATCCGCGTGATCGTCCCCTTCGCCGCCGGCGGCAACACGGACATCCTGGCGCGCATCCTCACCGCGCGCATGGCCGAGCGGCTGGGCGTGCCCATGGTCGTCGAAAACCGCGCCGGGGCAGGCGGGAGCGTGGGCGCCGAACTCGTCGCGCGCGCCACACCGGACGGCCATACGCTGCTCTTTGGCGCGGGCGGGCCGCTGACGGCGAACCCCGTGCTCCAGGCCCGGCTGCCCTATGATGTGGAGCGGGATTTCCGGCCGATCGGCCTGGTCGGCATCCTGCCCATGGTCTGCCAGGTCACGGCCCGCCTGCCGGCCCGCACCCTGCCCGAACTCCTGGCGATGATGCGCGCGCGGCCCGGCCAGGTGACGGTGGCGACGCCGGGCAATGGCAGTGCGGCGCATCTGGCGCTCGAACTGCTGATGGCCAATGCGGGGGTGCGCGCCTCGCATGTGCCCTATCGCGGCGGGAGCGCCATGATCCCCGATCTGCTCAGCGGGCCGGTGGAGGCGGGGATGGTCGAGCTGCCCTCCGCCCTGCCGCTGCACCGCGACAACCAGGCGCCCATCATCGCCATCGCGACGGAGCAGCGCTCGGCCCTGCTGCCGGGCGTGGGCACCTTCATCGAGGCGGGGCTGCCCGGCTTCACCGCCGGCAGCTATGGCGGGCTGCTGGCGCCCAGCGGTGCGCCGGCCGAGGTGGTCGCCAGCTTACAGGCCGCGCTGCGGGCAACCCTGGCCGAGCCGGCCGTGCTCTCCCGCATCGCCGAGGTGGGCGCCATTCCCTCGGCGGAGGCGCAGCGCTCGCCCGAGGGCTTCGCCGCCTTCCTGCGGCAGGAATTGGCCAATGCGCGCCGTGCCGCGGAACTTGCCGGGCTGCGGCCCAGCTGAGGGGCGCGAGACGCTATCGGCGGCCGGGCCAGGATCGCCCCACCGGCTTACGCTTCCCCGGATGCGGGTCCGGCTGCGGCCTCGACGATCGCGTCCACATGGATGGCGGCGCAATGCACGAAGGGAAAAGGCGGCGGCTCGGTCTTGTAGACCAGCGAGAGATCGGTTCCGCCTAGCATGATCGCCTCGCACCCATGCTCCTCGATCAGGCGGCGCCCCATCGCGTCGAACAGCGCCCGCTGCGCCGCGACGACCTCGCCGGTCAGGGCGATGGTGATGTAGGCCTCATGCACCTCGTCCATTGCGGAGCCTGGCGGCGGCAGGATCTCGACCGCGGGCAGGCGGCCATAGAAACGCGACGCCATCACGGTGCGGGTGCCCAGCACGCCGACACGGCGGAAGCCGCGCCCGGCCATATGCGCCGCGACAGCATCCAGGAGGTTGATGGGCGGCAAGGGCGAGAGAGCGGTGAACTCCGCGATGCAGAAATGCCCCGCGACAGAGGGGATGACGACGCATTCCGCCCCCGCCCCCGCCAATTGCCGGGCATGCGCCGCGAAGATCGCGGCCTGCGCCGCCCGGTTGTCGCTGAGGAGATGGGCCGTCTCCGTCGTGACATCGGCATGCGCGATGGTCAGGTGAAGGGGCGTGTTGCGGGCGGCGAAGCTGTTGACCAGGCGCCGGTGATAAAACTCCGTGGCGCCCAATCCGATGCCGCCGATGAGACCAATATGCATGGGGTGACGCTCCTTGAGGCGCTGGCATGTCAGGGGATGAGGCGGCAGGCCGGCCGCCTCACGTATTTCTACTATAGTAGAATACCACCAGCAAGCTTGCTGGCGCAACGGCGCCTGGGCAGGGTGAGCAACGCGGAGGATGGTGATTCATGGCAGTGGTTTTGCAACGTGCGGAGGCAAAAGCGGCCCCGCCCGTCCGCCTGGCCGAAAACCTGCGCCGCCTGCGCCAACAGCACGGGCTGACGCTGGACGCGCTCGCCCTGCGCTGCGGGGTGAGCCGGGCCATGATCTCCAAGATCGAACGCGGCGCCGCCGTGCCGACCACGACCGTGCTGGGCAAGCTGGCGGCGGGGCTGGGGGTTGGTTTGTCGCAGCTGGTCGGCGATCAGCAGGCGCGGGAGCCGGTGCTGCTGCGGCCGGAAGCGCAAGCGGCCTATCGCGACCCCGGAACCGGCTTCCTGCGCCGCTCCCTCTCGCCGCTCTTCCCGGATCGACGCGTGGATTTCGCCTTCAACAGCCTGCCAGCGGGCCAGTCAGCCGTTTTCGCGCCGCACCAGCGCGGCGTGGAGGAATATCTCTTCGTCAGCCGCGGCGAGGTTGTGGTCGTCGTGGATGGCGAGCGCTTCTTGGTCGGCCAGGGCAGTTCGCTGTTCTACCACGGCCATGTGGTGCACGAGTTCCGCAATGAGAGCCCTGAAACCGCCGAGTTCTTCGTCGTCATCGACGGCAACGGGGCCACCTAGCCGATCACCGGGGGCGCCCTGGCTGGCCCGAATGCCTCGCATTGCGGCATGGCGCGCCGCAAGATCGGGCGCGCCATGCCGCGGACCCGACAAACAGGCGGCTTCAGGCGCTTGCGTTTCCGCCCGAAAGCTTGCGACCCTTCGTGAAACGAAGGAGAGCAAAGCATGCAACGACGTCACCTCATGGGTGCGGGCCTCGCCCTCGCCACGCCGCTCGTGGCGCGCGCGCAGCAGATCTTCACGCTGCGGTTGCACAGCTTCTCCTCGCCCACCGCGCTGGACCACACCATCCACCTGGATCGCTGGGCCGAGCGGGTGAACCAGCAATCCCAGGGTCGCATCATCATCCAGTCCTTCCCGGCCATGCAGCTGGGCGGCGCGCCGCGCGACCTGCCGCAGCAGCTGGAAGACGGCGTGGTGGACATGATCTGGACCGTGCCGGGCTTCACGCCGGGCCGCTTCATGGGGACCGAGGGGCTGGAAATGCCCTTCATGAACACCGGCCGCAGCGCCACCATGTCCCAGGCGGCCTATGAGTATGTCTCGCAGAACCTGGCCGATACCGAATATCGCGGCATCAAGATCATCTCGATCCACGCGACCGACCGCGCGCTGATCCACACCTCGCGCCGGCCGGTCCGCACGCTGGAGGATTTCCGCGGCCTGCGCCTGCGCGTCGCCGGGCGTTTCATCGGCGAGGCCGTCACCGCCATGGGCGCGACACCGGTCGGCATCCCGCTGGGAGGCGTCTATGAGGCGGCCGCGCGCAACCAGGTGGATGGCTTTCTGATCAACTGGGCCATCACCCAGCCCTTCCGCCTCTTCGAGGTCTCGAAATACCACAGCGAGCCGCCGGGCGTGGGCCTCTTCCAGGGCATGCTGCTGACGCTGATGAACCAGCGCAGCTACATGCGCCTGCCCGCCGAACTCCGCGCCGTGATTGACGCCAATTCCGGCGCCGCCCTCTCCCGCCAGCTGGGCGAGGCCTGGGACACGCAGACCCAGCCGGCGATTGATGCGGCCCGCAACGCCGGCAACGAGATCATCGAGATCGCCCCCGCCGAGATGGCGCGCTGGCGCAGCGCCGTCGCCCCCGCCTATGAGGCGTGGATGGCCGAGATGACGCGCCGCAACCGCAACGGGCGGCAGTTGTTCGAGACGATCCAGGCCACCACCGCGCGGTTCGGCCGCGTGGGTTGAACACGCCGGAGGTCACCGAGCACGGCATCCTCGCCGTGCCGGATCACCAGCCCTTCCCGCGCCTGCGCGCCGTCCTGGAGGGCGTGACCACCTGGGCCGCGCTGCTGGCCGGCGCGCTGCTGCTGGCGGCGGTGGGGGTCACCACCGCTTCGGTGCTGCGCGGCGCCATCTTCAACAAGCCCATCCTGGGCGACTCGGAAATCGTCGAGATGACGCTCGGCGTCGCCGTCGCCTTCTGCCTGCCGCTGGCCGAGATGCGCGGTGCCCATGTGATGGTGGATTTCTTCACGCAGAAACTGCCGCCGCGCGCCCTGGCCGGGCTGGATGCGCTGATGCGCAGCGTGGCCGCCGCCGTCGTCTTCGTCCTCGCCTGGCGCCTCACCATCGGCGGCTACAACAATTGGGACCGCGAGCGAGAAAGCATGTTCCTCGAAATCCCCTATTGGTGGGGCTATGCGGGGGCGGCCGTGGGCATGGCGCTCTGGATGGTCTCCTCGGCCTTCGTGGCGCTGGAGAGCGCCGCGCGCGTGAGGCGTCCCGCATGAGCGACTTCGATATCGGGCTGGCGATGTTCGCCGCCGCCCTGTTGCTGATTGCGCTGCGCATGCCCGTGGGTGTGGCGATGCTGCTGGTGGGCGGCGTGGGCTTTGCCACCATCGGCGGCTGGGACCGGCTCTTCGCCACGCTGAATTCCATGACCTTCAGCCGCTTCTCCTCCTACACGCTTTCCGTCATCCCGCTGTTTCTCCTGATGGGCGATTTCGCAACCAAGGGCGGCATGAATCGCGCGCTCTTCCGATGCGCGCGCGCCTGGATGGGGCATTGGCGCGGCGGCCTGGCGGTCGCCACCATCGGCGGCTGCGCGGCCTTTGGCGCCATCTGCGGCTCCTCGCTCGCCACCGCCGCCACGATGAGCCAGGTGGCCGGGCCGGAGATGCGCCGGCATGGCTATTCCAACGCGCTCTCCACCGGCACGCTGGCGGCCGGCGGCACGCTCGGCATCCTGATCCCGCCCAGCGTCATCCTCGTCATCTACGCGATCTACACCGAGATGAGCATCGGCACGCTCTTCGTCGCCGCCGTCATCCCCGGGCTGATCGCCACCGCCGGCTACATGCTGGTGGTGAACATCTATGCCCGGCTGCACCCCGACGCGGCACCGCCCGCAGCGCGCATGGATTTCCGGGAAAAGCTGCGCGCCACGGGCGAGGTCTGGCCCGTCGCCCTCGTCTTCATCCTCGTCGTCACCGGCATCTATGGCGGCTGGTTCTCCGCCACCGAGGGGGCGGCCATTGGTGCGGCCGCCACCTTCCTGCTGGCCGTGACGCTGGGCGGCATGCGCTGGGAAGGGCTGCGCGAGAGCCTGCTCTCCACCACCGTCACCACCGGGCTGATCTTCGTGGTGCTGCTGGGCGCGGAATTGTTCAGCGCCGCCCTCGCCCTCTCCCGCCTGCCGGCCGAGCTCTCCGCCGTGGTCGCCACCTTCGATGTGCCGCCCATCGTCATCCTGCTTCTGATCCTGCTGATCTATTTCATTCTGGGCTGCTTCATGGAGAGCCTGGCGATGGTGCTGCTGACGCTGCCCATCTTCATCCCGCTCATGCTCTCGCTGGATTTCGGCCTGGGGCGGGAGCAGGTGCTGGTCTGGTTCGGCATCCTGGTGCTGATGTCGGTCGAGGTCGGGATGATCTCGCCGCCCTTTGGGCTCAACCTCTTCGTCATCAACGCCATGGCGAAGGATGTGCCAATGGGCGAGACCTATCGCGGCGTGATGGGCTTCGTCGCCTCGGATTTCGTGCGGATCATCCTGCTGGCCCTGGTGCCGGCGATTTCGCTCTGGCTGCCGGGACTGGGGTGAGTGTCGCAGTGATGGCGGCGGGCCTGGCACATCTTCCGCGGAGGTGACATCGCCGGAGCGGTGAAGCCCTCTCTCGGCAAGGGCTTACCGAGGGCCGGTGAGGCCGGAGCGTGATCTACCGAATCTCGCATGTCGGGGTGACGCGCAGGCGCAGGGCTGGCTCCAGACCGGCCGGCAGGTCCTGCGCGAAGCGAACCAGCGGGCGGCCGCCCTTTCCGTCATAGGCTCTTCGGTCATGCAGGGCACGCCGCATCGTCGCCGTTCGCGCCCGCCGCTCAGCGTGAAGCACCACCGGACCCGGCACGGGCTCAAGCGCCGCCAGGTGGGCCGGCAAAGAGACCATGAAGCGGGATTGGCAGGCGCCATCCGCGTAGTAGCGGCGCTGGATGGCCAGGTTATGGAGCATCATCACCAGGGCCGCCCCCCCGAGGACGGCCAGGGGAGCCACGTCCCGCCGGTGCCATGCGCCGCTTGCGAGCGCTGCCAGGGCCAGGGCGAGCGGCACGGCGGAGCCGTGGATGTAATGCGCGGCGGGCTGCGGCAAGGGCAGGACGGGCAGCAAGGGCAGGAAGTAGGCCGCCACGTAAGCGCCCGCGATCAGCCAGGAATACCGCTGCGCCAGCCAGATGATCAGCCCGAGATGCGCCAGGATAGCCAGAATCTGGACCGGGCCGAAGCCGATCGGGGCGCGCATTTCAGACGGCTGAACCAGGAGTGGAAATGCGAAATAGGCCACCGCATTGTCCAGAACAAAGCCGAGCGATGGAGAATAGGCGCTGTGCCCACCGCCGCTGAACGACACCATGAGGGCCGGTAGCCGGATCAGGAGATATGCCAGAATGGGCAGAAGCGACACCAGGACCGCAACCCCGGCGCGGCGAAGGTAAACCTCGCCCGGCTGGAGCAACAGGTGGAACGACACAATCGCCATCAGGATCAGTCCCGGCAGGACGACGGCCGCCTCCTTGCTCAGGATGGCGCCCGCGGCCAGGAGAAACAGCAGGATCACGCGTCCGGCGCCAATCCCGTCACGGTAGATCAGCACGGCCACCCAGCAGGCGGCGATGCAGAACAGCGTGTACCATTGGTCGAAACTGGCTCCCACCCAGCCAACGGCACCGGTGGTGAGCGGGCTCAGCGCAAAGGCCAGCCCGGCCAGGACGGAAAAGGATCGCGGGGCCTTGAGCGATGACACCGCAAAATAGAGAAGCAGGGCGATGCCGGTGTGGAGCAGGACATCGAAGCCATGGACCAGGATGGGGGCTGATGGCATCCCAAGCGCTGACAGGCCTTGCTGCACAAAACCGATCGGCCGAACGGGATGCCCGAATTCCGGTCCGACCTGAACCGGCATGAACCGGGCCATGTAGCCCCAAAAGCCGTATTCATTGATGAAATCAACGCGATCCCATTCGTCATGCGAGAAGAAGCCAGGATTCGCGATGATGCCGATGTGGCCCATGACCGAGACGCCCAGGATCACCCAGGCATCCGCAAGCTTGGCGAGTTGGGCATTCAATCGGAGCATGACGGGTTAAGTTCCTTGGTCGCGGCGTGCAGGGACGGGCGCAGTATTGGAACGCCCCATTGAACCGATCAGCCCATCCGGATGAACGAGCCCGCCTGGCGCGCAGGGAGCAGGCCCCCGCACCGGCATCGCCCGCCGCAAGGCGGCAGCCTTGCAGAGAGCGAAGCGCATTCCCGGTCGGCTGGCTTCTATCCCCGCAACGCTCACCCTGTCACGCGCGGGGCCGGCCCCTGCGCGGGATGTTGATTGGGCTTGCATTTGCTTTCGCAATGCACCATATCCGACTGCATCAAGCGGGCATGCATGCTCGCCAGGTCCCGGTCGCGTGAGCGGCGCCGCGTCTCAGCCCAGCTGAGACGCCCCCAGGCAGCCGAACTGCCGGAACCTTCGATGTATCTCCCGGATCAGCCCAGCCACGCGGGGTGTCCAACCCTTACCCCCACGGCCGCAGACCGCGCGCCGTGCAGCTGGATTTGTCATGACCACTTTCAATGAACTCGGCCTCAACCCGCTCCTCCTGAGCGCGTTGGAACAGGCCGGCTACACCACCCCCACCCCGATCCAGAGCCAGGCGATTCCCGCCGCACTCCAGGGCCGGGACATCCTGGGCATCGCGCAGACCGGCACCGGCAAGACCGCCGCCTTCGCGCTCCCCATCCTGCACCAGCTGGCGCTCACCGGTGGCCACCCGCCGCGCGGCGGCTGCCGCGTGCTGGTGCTGAGCCCGACGCGTGAGCTGGCTTCGCAGATCGCCGAGAGCTTCAAGACCTATGGCCGCCACATGGGCTTCTCCGTCGCCACCGTCTTCGGCGGCGTCGGCCATGTGCCGCAGCAGCGGGCGCTGGCCCGCGGCGTGGACGTGCTCGTCGCCACCCCCGGCCGCCTGATGGACCATATGGGCACCAAGCATGCCCGCCTGGACCACACGCAGATCCTCGTGCTGGACGAAGCCGACCAGATGCTCGACCAGGGCTTCCTGCCGGCCATCCGCAAGATCGTCGCCACCGTGCCGAAGCAGCGCCGGACGATGTTCTTCAGCGCGACCATGCCGCCGGATATCGCGCGCCTGGCCGCCGACATGCTGATTGACCCGGTCCGCGTGGAAGTCACCCCCGTCTCGACCACGGCCGAGCGCGTGAACCAGAAGGTCATCTTCCTCGATGGCGCGGGCAAGCGTTCGGCGCTGACCGGCATCCTGCGCGGTGAAGGCGTCGGCCGCGTTCTCATCTTCTCCCGCACCAAGCATGGCGCGGACAAGATCGTGAAGTCGCTGGCCGATGACGGCATCGCCGCCAATGCCATCCACGGCAACAAGGGCCAGTCCCAGCGCGAGCGCGCGCTGGCCGAGTTCAAATCCGGCCGCGCGCCGGTGCTGGTGGCGACCGACATCGCCGCCCGCGGCATCGACGTGCCGGAGGTGACGCACGTCATCCAGCACGAGCTGCCGGAAGTGCCGGAGACCTATGTCCATCGCATCGGCCGCACCGCGCGCGCCGGCGCCTCGGGCATGGCCATCGCCCTCGTCGCCCCCGACGAGGTCGGCCTGCTGCGCGCCATCGAAAAGCTGACGCGCCAGAAGATCGACAGCGAAGACCGCCGCCAGAACCCGACGGTCCCGCTGAACGACCGCGCCGTGCCGACCCGCCCGCAGCGCGGCCGCGGCGGCGCGCCGGCGCAGAACCACCGCGCCCCGAAGCGCGACCA
>JAIYDS010000235.1 GCA_027487385.1 Acetobacteraceae bacterium
TCATGCGCGGGGCAGCCGAAGATGGCGCCCGTGCCGTATTCCATCAGCACGAAATTCGCGATCCAGACCGGGTATTCCTGGCCGGTGAAGGGGTGCTTCACGGTGAAGCCGGTGTCGAAGCCCTTCTTCTCGCCCTGCTCGATCGCCACTTCGCTCGTGCCCATGGCGCGGCATTGGGCGATGAAGGCGGCGGCCTCGGCCGAGCGCGCGGCTGCGGCGGCGGCCAGTGGGTGCTCGGCCGCAACGGCCAGGAAGGACATGCCGAAGAGCGTGTCCGGCCGGGTGGTGAAGACCTCCACCTCATCCTGGCCATCCACCGGCGTGGCCAGTTGGAAGCGCAGGCGCGCGCCCTCGCTGCGGCCGATCCAGTTGGCCTGCATCAGCCGCACGCGTTCGGGCCAGCGGTCGAGCGTGTTGAGCGCCTCCAGCAGATCCGGCGCGAATTTGGTGATGGCGAAGAACCACTGGCTGAGCTTCTTCTTCTCGACCGGGGCGCCGGAGCGCCAGCCCTTGCCGTCAATCACCTGCTCATTGGCCAGAACGGTGCCATCCACCGGGTCCCAATTGACCCAGCTTTCCTTGCGTTCCACGAGGCCAGCCTTGAGGCAATCGAGGAAGATCTTCTGCTGCTGGCCGTAATACTCGGGATCGCAGGTGGCGAATTCGCGCTCCCACTCCAGCGAAAGGCCCATGCGCTTCAGCTCGGCGCGCATGTTCGCGATGTTGGCATAGGTCCATTTGGCGGGGTGGGTGCCGCGCTCGCGCGCCGCATTCTCGGCCGGGAGGCCGAAGGCGTCCCAGCCCATCGGGTGCATCACCATATGGCCCTGCGCCCGCTTGTAGCGCGCCACCACATCGCCCAGCGTGTAGTTCCGCACATGCCCCATGTGGATCTTGCCCGAGGGGTAGGGGAACATCTCCAGCACATAGTATTTCTTGGCGCCCGCGGGCGGCACGTCGGGCACGGAGAAGCAGCGGGCCGCCTCCCAGGCCTCCTGCCAGCGCGGCTCGGCGGCGGCGAAATCGTAGCGGGCGTCGTGGTGCGGCTTCTGGGGCGTGTCGGGCATGATGCGGCCTGAATAGAGCCGCAAGCCGGGCACCTCAAGGCGGCAGGCGCGGTGGCCAGGGTTGCGGCGGCTGGAAATATGCCAAACTTGCCGCCATGCGCTGGCTGCTGCTCCTCCTTCTCCTCGCCCCGCTTCCGGGGCTGGCCGCCGATGAGGCGGCGCATGCGCGCTTCTTCTCCGCCCGCTCCATCCCGGTGCCTCTGCCCTCCACCGGGCTCGCCATCTCCTTCACGCAGCATTACCGCGGGGCTGTGCCCCACGCCGCCTTCGCCTTCGCCCAGGGGACGGATGGGCGGGCCGCCTGGTCGCTGGTCTCAGGGCATGACAGTCCGGAATCGGCCCAGCGCCAGGCGCTGGCGAATTGCAACCGGCAACTCACCCGGATGCGCGGGGAGGGGGTGGGCAGCCCCTGCCGCATCCTGGCGGTGGATGGCGATCTGCGCGGCCCGGCGGGCGAGCCGCAAGCGGGTGCGCCCGCCATCGTGCCTGAGCGCGGCGGAATCGGCCCCTTCACCCGCAGTCCCTTCCATCTGCATCGGGGCCCGCGCGCGGCGGAGGGGGCGGTGATCTGGGCGCATGGCTATGGCGGGGCGGAGGAGGATCACCGCCACCACGCCCTGCCCGGGCTGGTCTCGCCCCTGAATGAGGCGGGCTTTGATGTGTTCCGCTTCGACCGCCACCCGGGGGATGACAGCCTCTTCATCACCCTGCCGCGCCTGGTGCGCGCCCTGCCGGCGCTGCGCGAGGCCGGGTATCGGCGGATCATCCTGGGCGGGCAGTCGCGCGGGGCCTGGCAGGCCATGCTCGCGGCGGCCGAGCGGCCGGAGCTGGTGGATGCCGTGCTGGCCGCCGCGCCCGCCGCCCATGGTGAGCGCCCCGAATTTCGCCCGCTGGCGCTGGAGGATTTTCGCCGGGTGCTGGCGGGGCTGGATGAGCAGCGCACGCGGCTGCTGGTGATGCTGTTCGACCGCGATGAATTCGACCCGAGTCCGGAGGAGCGGGGGCAGATGGTGGCGAGTCTCGCCCAGCGCCGGGCTGTGCCGACGCTGGCGCTCTGGGCCACCGGCCCGGCGCGGGGACATTCCGGCGTCTCGGATTGGCGCTTCACGCGGGATTACGCCGGTTGCGTGATCACGTTGGTGCAGGCGCCAGCCAGCGCGGCCCCACGGGGCTTGCGTCGCGAGGGTTGCGGGGGCGGATGACCGCCCTGCAGATTTCGTTTCGATCTACCAGAAAATAAGACATTCCTTGCACTTGACATTTTGGGAAGTTGTCATCGCTCGACTTTTCATATAAAGGGAATTGTATCAAAAAAGAAAAGTTTTTCCCTGGCTTCGGTTGTGGTGTCATCGCGCTGACACATTCAATTCGGAAAACATATTGTAGAACAGAGGCTTGAAAGAGGCGCCTCAATCCCCGGATCAGATCATCTCAAAAAGATTACCGACTCTTGAAAAGCCGAAAACGCCCCATTGACGGAAGGTCTCAAAAAAGCGTAAACATCGCCTTAACGGAAGGAAGGCCCCCCTTCGTCCTTCCGGCTGGAGGCAAAGCCCATGTCTGCTCGTCCGATCGTCTCGTTCCTTGGTGGTTCCGCCCTTAGCGCGCCCATCGGCGGCCTGCAGACCCTTACGGTCCGCTTCGACAATGTCCCCGACGCGGCTCCCGGCTCGAATGTCGGCTATTCGCCCTACATCAACCTGGTCCTGCCGACGAACGGCGCGGATGGCGAGGGCTTCGGCAGCGCCGGCGCCACGGCGAATGACGGCGTGGTCTTCCAAGGTGCCAGCTACCTCGGCGCGCCGCTGGAGCAATGGGTCCTGGAATTCCCCGCGGGCGGCACCGTCACCCACCCGTTCAGCAAGGACGCGGCGGGCAACCCTCTCATCATCACCGGCACGCCGGGTGAGACGCTGGTCGTCCTGCGCCTGCCCTTCGGCAGCTTCACGCCGGACCAGACCGCGGCCGATGTCCAGGTGAAGCTGCAGGTCTCGAGCTCGGCCGATCTCGGTGCGCCCCTGAACGTGCAGGCCAGCGGTGGCTTCGCCTATGGCCTCGACCCGCTGCTGAACCCCAGCACCGACTCGCCCGTCTTCGGCCCCACCACCAGCCTGGCCATCACCCCCACCGTCATCGCGGTGGATGTGGATTATGTCGGCCCCGAGCAGGAGACGGCGACCGGCCCCTCCTACCCGCGCGAATGGCTGGTCAAGGCGCTGATCGCCGATGGCCAGACCATGACCGGCCTGACCCTGCGCGACTCCATGCCGGACGGCACCTTCATCAAGTCCGTTTCCATCGTGAACGGCACGGGCACCACCTTCTTCGACAATGCCACGGGCGAAGTGCGCGCCGATTTCACCGGCAGCTACACGGGCGGCGTCGGCGGCGTGCCCACGCTGAAGATCGAGTTCTACGTCCCCGAATTCCTGCGCGACGGCGTGACGCCCGTGCTCGACCCTGTCACCGGCGCCTTCCGCGTGCTGGAGAACAATGCCCGCCTCGACGCCACCTGGGACCCGACCGACAGCCGCGACCCGATCCAGGTCTTCGCGCTCAATCCCGTTGGCCCCGAGGATGTGATTACGGCGAAGTCCATCGCCGTGCAGAAGTCGGTGACGCCCCTGACCACGCTCAAGGCGGGCGAGAACCTGCAATGGACGCTGGATGGGCAGGTCTCCAACTACTTCAACATGGATGACCTCATCCTCATCGACAAGCTGAGCGACGGTCAGGTCTTCGACGCGAGCAAGCCTGTCACCATCGAGATGGAGGAAGGCGGCAGCCCGATCTTCTCCGGCACCATCGCAAGCGCGAACATCCATGTGGTGCGTGACCCCGCGACGGGCATCTCCACCATCACCTTCGACGTCTCGCAGGAAATGCGTGACCGCGGCATCGACGATGTGCTGAACGGCCGCCCGGGCGGCATCGAGAACAAGGCGACGGTGCTGGTCAAGTTCCAGAGCACCATCGAGACCACCTACATCTCCACCGCACCGGCCCCCTCGAACGAGCCGCTGGTGGACCAGGGCGACCCGCTGTCGAACGGCATCGATTTCGGCGGTGTGGTGGATGAGCACAACAACTACAAGGCGGACGACAGCGGCGCCGGCGTGACCCTGCCGGTGAGCAACGTCACCAAGTCCATCTACGCCATCAACGGCAACACCGGCTTCACGCCCGGCCCCGTCTCGGCCGGCGATGCCATCACCTTCCGCCTGACGCTCGACATGCCGCTGACCGGCGCGCATGACGTGCAACTGCGCGACTACCTGCCCCTGCCCGTGCTCAGGGCCATCTCCGGCATGACCTTCGCCGATGTGGTGAGCGCGGCGACGCCGGGCGCCAACCAGGTGAAGTGGGGGCCGGACGCGAGCTATGACAGCTCGGGCGATCCGACCACGCTGCCGAGCATCAGCTATGACAGCGCCAGCAACGAGCTCACCTTCGACTTTGGCGATGCCGTGGCGCCGGGCAACCCCGCCTCCACCATTGACCTGCTCTTCACCGTGGTGGTGGCCGACGAAGAGTTCGGCGACGGCCTGCTGCTGACCAACCAGGTCACCAGCACCGAGACCAACAGCTTCGGCAAGGAATTCCAGGACAACGCCATCGTCCAGTTCGTGCTGGGCGAGCCCGAGCTGAACATCACCAAGGGCGTGATCGCGGACACGAATTCCGCCGCCAACCTGACGAGGACGGCCGGCCCCGACGGCATCAGCTTCACCGCCCCCGGCAGCAGCGGCAACCGCTTCTCCGGCGGCGTGATCAGCAGCAACGCGCTGGACAACCGGCTGATCGACGCCGACCTCGTCGGCGCTGATGCGGGGGACCGCGTCTCCTTCGCCATCGTGGTCGAGAACACGGGCAGCTCGCTCAAGGGCGCCTTTGACGTCCTGATCCGCGACACGCTGCCGGCCGGCTTCGAGGTTCCGGCCGGCGGGCTGAACCTGCGCATCACCGATGGCGCGGGCAACCTGATCCCCTTCACCATCGAAGGCAGCAGCATCTTCGACCCGGCCGGCGGCATCCGCCTGGGCGATGCGCTGAACAGCGGCAGCATCGGCGCCTATAGCGCGACCAGCGGCGACAACATCATCGTCATCACCTATGACCTGGAGCTGGTGGACAATGTCGCCGCCTTCGGGGCGGACCTGACCAACACCGCCACCATCGAGCACTTCGCTGCGATGGAAGGCGGCATCGACCGCACCGACTACACCCCGGCGGGGGACCTGACCGACACCGCCACCGTCACCACGCAGGCGCCGCGGCCCATCAAGGCCGTCTTCTCCACCAGCGAAAGCCACACCGGCCACCTGGCGGGCAACGACTCCCTGACCGATGCCACCATCGGCGAGACGGTCACCTACCGCATCACCGTCACCGTGCCGGAAGGCCGGATGACCGATTTCCGCGTGGAAGACTGGCTGCCCACCTCCGACGCCAATGGCGGCGGCGTGATGGAGATCCTGGACGCCCGCTTCATCGGCGTCACCGGCCTGGGCGGCGGCAGCGTCTTCGACACGACGCCCGACATCATCCTCTCCGACAGCGACGGCATCAATGGCCGCGACCGCGCGACCTTCGTCTTCGGCGACGTGCTGAACACGGCCAATACGCTGGGCACGCAGCCCGCGACGGTGACGCTGGAAGTGGATGCCCGCGTCAAGAACGTGAACGCCAACCAGCGCGGCGATGTGCTGACCAACAAGGTCATCGTCAGCGCGGTGAACCCGAATGCGCCGGGCAACCGCACCGAGACCACGGCCACCACCGATATCGAAGTGGTCGGCCCCAACATCGTCACCGACAAGACGGCCAATGTCACCGCGGCCGACGCGCATGACCTGATCAACTACACCATCACGGTCGAGAATCGCGGCGTGCCGGCGGCGGGCAATGCCGGTGGCGATTTCACCGCCCGCGCCTGGGATGTCAGCATCAAGGACCAGCTGCTCGACGTGTTGCAGGACGCGACCGTGGTCGGCAACGTCACCATCACCGGTGTGGCCTCCGGCCGCATCACCGATGTGACCGCGGCCAACCTGCAGGACATTGACTATCTGGTGGACTTCCTCGACCCGGGCGAGAAGGTGACCGTCACCTTTACCGTCCGCGTGGATGGCGATGCCGATGCGGGCGAGAAGCTGGACAACACCGCCACCGGCTCCGGCTCCTCGATGGACGGCACCGCGCCGGATGACCGCACGAGCACGGATGACGGCACCCACACCGTCACCATCCGCCCGCCCAGCGTCACCAAGACCATCATCGCCACCTCCAACCCCGACACCCGCGGCCCGGCGGCGGAGGGCACCACGCCGCTCGACCGGCATGACAGCGGCAAGCCCGACCTCGCCATCGGCGAGGAGGTGACCTACGAAATCCGCGTCCGACTGCCGGAAGGCGACAGCCCGAACCTGCGCATCATCGACGCCCTGGAAGACGGGACAGGCAGCCGCAACGGCTATCTCCAGCTGGTGCCGGGCTCCATCGAGGTCATCTCGGTCGGCTCCGCGCTGACCACCTATAGCGGCGGCGTGATCGGCGCGCCCACGCTCGACCCGACCAACACCGGCAACAACGGCAGCAACGACACCTACACGCTGAACTTCGGCAATGTCCGCAACACGCTGGTCAATGCCGACACCGATGCCGAGGTGATCGTCCTGCGCCTGAAGGCGATCGTCACGGATGTGACCGCCAATGGCGACCGCGACGTCCTCACCAACACCGCCAGCGCGCAGACAGGCACCGCCGGCTCCACGCCGACCAGCACCAGCAACAACGCGACGGTGGATGTGGATGTGGTCGAGCCGTTTCTCGTCATTGACAAATCCTCGACGCTGGCTGCGCCGAGCCAGCCGCTCGATGCCGGCGCCCTGGTGAACTACAGCATCACCATCCGCCACGATGCGAATTCCGACGCGCCCGCCTATGACCTGGCGCTGACCGACCTGATCCCGACCGGCATGGTGCTGGTCGCCGGCACGCTCACCGCCAGCACCGGCAGCATCAGCAATGTGGGCAACGCGATTTCCTGGAGCACGGATCGCTACGCGCTGGGCTCGGCCACCGTCACCATCACCTACCAGGCCCGCGCGCTGGATACGGTGACGCCCGGCCAGGTGCTCGCGAACACCGCCCGCCTGACCTACGACACCAACCCGGCCGACCCGGTGAACCCCGCCGCACCAACGGCCGAGGAAGACCTGGCGAGCCGCAGCTACAACATCCAGGACACCGAGAGCCGCACCGTCGTCCTCGCGCCGACCATCGACAAGTCGGTCATCGCGACCGGCGATGCCAATACCGGCTCCAGCTTCGGCAATGCCAGCAACCCCGACGCCGCGCCGGGCGAGACGGTCACTTATCGCCTCACGGTCACGGTGGGCGAGGGCACGCAGCGCCTGGTCGTCACCGACAGCCTGCCGACCGGCCTGATCTTCGAGAGCGCCTCGGTCGAGAGCATCGGCTCCACGATCAGCGGTTCCTCGCTGAACGTGGGTTCGGCCGCCACGACCGTCTCGGGCGGCGCCTATACCTTCGACTTCGGCACCATCGTCAATCTGGGCGACAATGACCGCGATGCGGGCGACACCGTCACCATCCTGGTGAATGCGCGCGTGGCCACGACGGCCACGGCCGGCAGCACGCTGACCAACACCGGCCGCGTCGAGACCTTCGCGCCGGGTGGCGGCAAGCCGGGCCTGGGCAGCGCCACGGATCCGGCGGCCATTGACATCGTCCGCCCCGACCTGGTGATCGCCAAGGACGTGGCGGCCGGCAATGGCGGCGATGCGGGTGACCTGGTCACCTACCAGATCACGCTGAGCCACGCCTCGGGCAGCAGCGCCGCGGCCTACCTGGTCAACCTGGCCGATGTGATCCCGGCCGGCCTCACGCTGGTGGCCGGCACGGCCACCGCCTCGCGCGGCACCATCACCGAGGCTGGCGGCAATATCGGCTACACGCTGAACCAGTTCCTGCTGGGCGACGCGCCGGTCATCATCACCTACCAGGCGCGCCTCGCCGGCAATATCGTGGATGGCCAGGCCATCACGAACACGGCGAGCGTCACCTACAGCTCCGCCCCCATCCTGGGCGCGAGCGTGACCGAGACCGACCCCGCGACGCTCACCACCGACATCGTGAACACGGTGGTGAAGACGCTGGTCTCCACCTCGCTCGGCGCCACGGTCGGCAATGCGGTCGGCATCGGTGAGGAAGCGACCTTCCTGGTCACCGCGACGCTGGGCGAGGGCGCGCAGCGCATCGTGCTGCGTGACGTGCTGCCCGAGGGCCTGGACCTGGTGAGCAGCGAACTGGTTTCGCTGGGCGGGATCACGGGCTCCGCCCTCAATGTGGGCGCTGCCGGCACCTATGATGCGGCGACGCGCACCCTCTCCTTCAACCTGGGCGACATCCACAACCCCTTCGACAACGCGATCACCGCGAGCGACCAGGTGATCTTCCGCGTGGTGGCCCGCGCCGCCGACATCGTGGGCAACACGGCCGGCAAGGTGCTGGACAACCAGGGCCAGGTGGTCTCCTCCGCGCCGGTGAACCCCTATGCGGTGGCGCCCGGCTCCTCGCTCACCACCGTCAGCGAGAATGAGGCGGTGACCGTGGTGCGCGCCTCGCTCGGCGGCATTGCCTTCACCGACCTGAACGGCAATGGCCAGCGCCAGGTGGGCGACACCATCCTCGCCGGCATCACCGTCACGCTGCTGAACGCCGATGGCTCTGCCACGGGCCGCACGGCCGTGACCGGACCCGATGGCTCCTACCTCTTCGACGGGCTGGTGCCCGGCAGCTACCGCGTCCGCTTCGACGAGAGCGCGGGCAACCTGCGCACCCTGGGCAATGTGAACCCGGACACGACCGACAGCGACGCCGACCAGGCCACGGGCATCACGCCCGTCTATACGCTGGCCAATGGCGACAATGTCCGCAATGTGGATGGCGGCTTCTACAAGCTCGCCACCATCGGCGACCGCGTCTGGGAGGACATGAACGGCGATGGCCTGCAGAATGACGGCGCGACCGGCATTGTCGGCGCCACCGTCCAGCTGCTGAACAGCAGCGGCAGCGTCATCCAGACCACAACCACGGGCACCGATGGCTTCTACCAGTTCACCGGCCTGATCCCGGGCGACTATGCGGTGCAGGTGCTGCCCGCCGGCTTCACCGCCTCCCCGCGCAACGCCAACAGCAATGGCAGCGAGGCGACGGACAGCGATGTGAATGCGACCGGCCGCAGCGACAGCTTCAACCTGGAGAGCAACGAGAACGAGGCCCGCCTGGATGCCGGCTTCTACAAGGGCGCCAAGCTCGGCGGCACGCTCTTCGAGGATGTGAACGGCGACGGCCTGCAGGGCGGCCCCGGCGAGGGCGGCATCTCCGGCCGCGTGGTCGAGCTGCTGGACAGCGCGGGCAATGCCACGGGCCGCACCGCCGTCACCGACGGCAATGGCGACTACCTCTTCGACAATCTGGCGCCCGGCACCTATGCCGTCCGCTTCGTGCCGAATGCGGCGACGCCCTTCACCAAGGCGAATATCGGCCTGAATGACGGCGTGGACAGCGACGCCAACACCACCACCGGCAAGACGGCAAACATCACCCTCGCCTCGGGCGGCGATGACCGCACGCTCGATGCCGGCGTCTATCGCCCCGCCACCATCGGCGACCGGGTCTTCGAGGACATGGACGGCGACGGCTTCCAGGATCCCGGCGAGCCCGGCCTGGCCGGCGCCACCGTGCGCCTGCTGAACGCCGATGGCACGCCGGTCTCGGGTGTTGCGCCCATCACGACCGATGCCACGGGCAGCTATAGCTTCACCCAGCTCGCGCCCGGCGACTACCGCGTCGAGATCATCCGCGCCGGCTACTTCCCGACGCTGAAGGACAACGCCTTCGACGGCGTGGACAGCGACATCGCGTCGAATGGCCGCACCGATGTGGTGAACCTGATCTCCGGCGAGATCGACAACTCGGTGGATGGCGGTCTCTACCGCACCGCCACGCTGGGCGATCGCGTCTGGCTCGATGCCGACAATGACGGCAACCAGGATGCGGGGGAGGCTGGCGTTGCTGGCGTCACCGTCCGCCTGCTGCGCGCCGATGGCACCCCGACCGGCCTCACCACCACCACCAACGGCTCGGGCAACTACAGCTTCACGAACCTGGCCCCCGGCGACTACCGGGTGGAATTCGTCGCCCCCACGAACCGCGCCTTCGGCAAGCAGGACCAGGTGGCGGATGGCCTGGACAGCGATGTGAACAGCGCGGGCGTGACCGGCATCATCAGCCTGGAGTCGGGCGAGATCGACAACAGCGTGGATGCCGCCATCGTCGAGCTCGGCAATCTCGCGGGCCGCGTCTGGGTGGACCGCGACGGTGACGGCCTGGAGGAGGCCGGCGAAGCTGCGCGCTCGGGCATCACCGTGCGCCTGCTCAATGCCGACGGCACCCCCACCGGCCGCACGACCACCACGGATGTGAATGGCGAATATCTCTTCACCGAGGTGGTGGCCGGCAGCTACCGCGTCGAATTCGTCATCCCCCCGGGCCTCAAGCTGACGCTGCGCGACCAGGGGCTGAACGACACGATCGACAGCGACCCGAATGCGACGAGCGGCATCACCGACCCGGTGAGCGTCTTCCCGGCGACGACGACGCGCGATGTGGACGCGGGCGTCTATGTGCCCGCCAGCCTGGGCGATCGCGTCTGGCACGACCTGAACGCCAATGGCGTGCAGGATCCGGGTGAGGCGGGCCTTGCCCATGTCACGGTGCGCCTGCTGGCCGCCGATGGCGTGACGGTGATCGCCAGCACCACCACCAATGGCAGCGGCAACTACAGCTTCGGCGACCTCGCCCCGGGCCAGTATGGCGTGCGGGTGGAGCGGCCCTCGGGCTACGAGACCTCGCCCATCGACCAGGGCGGCAACGACACGACCGACAGCGACGCCAATGCCGCGGGCGTGATCGCGCCCACCATGATCTTCTCGGGCGATGCCCGCACGGATCTGGATGCCGGCCTCTTCCAGCGCGTCACCATCGGCGACCGCGTCTGGATGGACAGCAACGGCAACGGCCTGCAGGATCCTGGCGAGGCCAATGCGCCGGGCGTGACGGTGCAGCTGCGCAACACGGCGGGCACGGTGCTCGCCACCACGGCGACGGATGCGAGCGGGAACTACAGCTTCGCGAACCTGCTGCCCGGCACCTACAATGTGCGCTTCACCGCGCCCGGCGGCACGCTGTTCACCACGCGCGACGCTGGCAATGACGCGCTGGACAGCGATGCCAACACCACCAACGGCACCACCGGCAACATCACGCTGACCTCGGGGCAGACCAACAACACGCGGGATGCGGGCCTGATCCTGGCCGCCTCCATCGGCGACCGCGTCTGGGCGGATCTGGACCGCGACGGCCAGCAGGATGGCGAGGAGCCGGGCATCGGCAACGTCACCGTCCGGCTGCTCTCCGCGGCGGGCGCGGTCATCGCCACCACGACCACGGATGCCGGCGGGTTCTACCACTTCGGCAATCTCCGCCCGGGCACCTACAGCGTCGAGTTCGTGACGCCCGCGGGCCACACGCCGACGCTGCGCGATGTCGGCGCCGATGCCAGCGACAGCGATGCGGGCGCGGGCGGCCGGACCGGCAGCTACACGCTGGTGCAGGACCAGGATCTGACGACGGTGGATGCCGGCTTCATTCCTGACGTGGTTGGTGCCTGCGACCTGCCGACCCGTCTGCTGACCTCGGGCAACGACAATGTCGTGGGCACGGCGGGCGCGGATCACATTGACGGGCTGGCCGGCAATGACGCGATCCAGGGCCTCGATGGCGATGACTGCCTGCAGGGCAATGACGGCGACGACGTGGCGCTGGGCGGCAATGGGAATGACAAGATCCAGGGCGGCAAGGGCAACGACAACCTGCACGGCAACAACGGCAATGACGTCATCTATGCCGGCGACGGGGATGACATCGTCGAGGGCGGTGACGGCAATGACTGGGAAGAGGGCGGCGCCGGCAACGACAACATGCAGGGTGAGCTTGGCGACGATACCGTGCTCGGCGGCTCGGGCAATGACACGATCGTCGGCAATGAGGGCAACGACATCGTGGTCGGCGGCTCGGGCAATGACCTGATCGACGGCGGCGACAACAACGACACGATCGCGGGCGGCACCGATAGCGGCACGGCGCGGCTCGTGGCGGGCCGGATCACCAACCTGGTGGCGGGCGATGTGGTGATCGGCGGCGGCGGGGGTGACAACTTCGTCTACCAGCGCGGCGATGGGGTGGACCGCTTCGAAGGCTTCAACCCGGCCGAGGGGGATACGCTGACCATCTATGGCCATAGCGGCTTTGCGGCGGTGCAGAATGTGAATGGCCAGACCGTGCTCTATCTGGGCACGGACAGCGCCATCATCATGAACAGCCATTATCCCTTCACCAATCCGGCGGGCCCCTTCCCGGGCATCACCTTCGTGCCCGGCACGGCGGTGGCGCCGCTGCCGACGGAACGCGCCCCGATCCAGGGCGGCGTTGGGAATGACAACCTGACCGGCACCGCCGGGAATGACCGCCTGGAGGGTCTGCAGGGGAATGACACCCTCGCGGCTGGCGCGGGCAGCGACACGCTGGAGGGCGGCCTGGGCGACGACCTGCTGAATGGCGGCGCCGGCGGTGATGTGCTGGATGGCGGTGCGGGCGTGGACACGGCGAGCTTCGTTGGCGCCAGCAGCGCGGTGACGGCGAACCTGGCGACGGGCCTCGGCACACAGGGCGATGCCAATGGCGACAGCTATGTGGGTATCGAGAACCTGGTCGGCTCTGGCTTCAGTGACCGGCTCACCGGCGATGGCGGCGCCAATCGCCTGGAGGGTGCCGCGGGCAATGACACGATCGTGGGCGGTGGCGGCAACGACACCATCCTGGGTGGCGCCGGGCGGGACTCGCTGACGGGTGGCACGGGCGCTGATCGCTTCGTCTGGAACGCGCTGAGCGAGAGCACGGCCGCCGCGACCGACCGTGTGGTGGATTTCGCCTGGGCGCAGGGCGATCTGCTGGACCTCTCCGCGATCGACGCCAACCTCGGCCTTGCGGGCGACCAGGCCTTCACGCTGGTGGCGGGAAATGTCTTCGCTGGCGGCGGCCAGGGCTCCATCCGTCAGTCGCAGAGCGGCGGCGACACCCGGATCGAGATTGACCAGGGCGATGGCGGCGCGGCCGAGGCGGTGATCATCCTGACCGGGTTGCACACCCTCGTGAACACCGACTTCGTGTTCTGAGGCGGGACCTGGCGCGGGGGCGCTGGGCACCCACCGGATCAGAGGAAAGCCCCGGCGGGTGACTGCCGGGGCTTTTCGGTGTCTGCCGCCTGCGATGCGGTCAAGAAAAAGGGCCCCCGGCGTGTCGCGCCGGGAGCCCCTAAAGCTCCGTGCCGGGTCGAGCGGCCTATTCGGCCGTCGCTTCCGGCTCCTTCTCCGCCTCGCCATCGCCTTCCGGCTTGGGCAAGGCGGCAGGCGGCGTCTCCGCGATGTCGAAGCTGAGCACGCCGTCCAGCAGGTTCACCTTGACCGCGCCGCCCTTCACCAGCTTGCCGAAGAGCAGTTCCTCGGCGAGCGGCTTCTTGATGTGCTCCTGGATCACGCGGGCCAGCGGCCGCGCGCCATAAAGCGGGTCATAGCCACGCTCGGCCAGCCATTCCTTGGCGGCCGAAGACAGCTCGATGGTGACGTTGCGATCCGCGAGCTGGGCTTCCAGCTGCATCACGAACTTCTCCACCACCTGCGCCACGATCTCGGGCGAGAGACCGGCGAAGGGGATCACCGCATCCAGCCGGTTGCGGAATTCCGGCGTGAACATCCGCTTCACCGCCTCCTCATCCTCGCCCTTGCGGACCTCGCTGCCGAAGCCGATGGCGGCCTTCTGCATGTCGGCGGCGCCCGCATTGGTCGTCATGATGAGGATGACGTTGCGGAAATCCACGGTCTTGCCGTTGTGATCCGTCAGCTTCCCGTGATCCATCACCTGCAGCAGGATCGCGTAGAGATCCGGATGCGCCTTCTCGATCTCGTCCAGCAGCAGCACGCAATGCGGATGCTGGTCGATGCCGTCGGTCAGCAGGCCGCCCTGGTCGAAGCCGACATAGCCTGGAGGGGCTCCGATCAACCGAGAGACCGAGTGCCGCTCCATGTATTCCGACATGTCGAAGCGCAGCAGCTCGATGCCGAGCGTCTTGGACAGCTGCTTGGCCACCTCCGTCTTGCCGACGCCGGTGGGGCCGCTGAACAGGTAGTTGCCGATCGGCTTTTCCGGGTCGCGCAGGCCGGCGCGGCTGAGCTTGATCGCCGCCGAAAGCGCCTCGATGGCGCGATCCTGGCCGAAGACCATGCCCTTGAGGTCGCGCTCCAGGGTGCGAAGCGTCTCCTTGTCGTCGGCCGAGACGGATTTGGGGGGAATGCGGGCGATCTTCGCCACCACCTCCTCCACATCCTTCAGGGTCACGGTCTTCTTGCGCTTGTTCTCCGGCACCAGCATGCGCGAGGCGCCCACTTCGTCGATCACGTCGATCGCCTTGTCGGGCAGCTTGCGGTCATGGATGTACTTGGCCGAGAGCTCCACCGCGGCGCGGATGGCTTCCGGCGTGTACTTCACCTTGTGGTGCTTCTCGTAATTGGTCTTGAGCCCCTGGAGGATCTTGACCGTGTCCTCGATCGAGGGCTCGTTCACGTCGATCTTCTGGAAGCGCCGCACCAAAGCGCGGTCCTTCTCGAAGTGGTTGCGGTATTCCTTATAGGTGGTGGAACCGACGCAACGCAGCGTGCCCTGCGCGAGTGCGGGCTTGAGCAGGTTGGAGGCGTCCATCGCGCCGCCGGAGGTGGCGCCGGCGCCGATCACCGTGTGGATCTCGTCAATGAAGAGGATGGAGCCCGGCTGGGCCTCCAGCTCATTCACCACGGCCTTCAGCCGCTCCTCGAAATCGCCGCGGTAGCGGGTGCCGGCGAGCAGGCTGCCCATGTCCAGCGAATAGATGGTGGATTTGGCCAGCACCTCCGGCACGTCGCCCTCGACGATGCGCTTGGCCAGGCCCTCGGCGATGGCCGTTTTGCCCACACCCGGGTCACCCACATAGAGCGGGTTGTTCTTGGTGCGGCGGCAGAGGATCTGGATCGTGCGCTCGATCTCGTGATCGCGGCCGATCAGCGGATCGATCTTGCCGGCCTGGGCGCGCTTGTTGAGGTTCACGCAATAGGTGCTGAGCGCATCCTGGTTGCGGTTGCCGCCACGCGGCTTTTCCTCGCGCTCTTCCTTGCCGGCATTCTCCTCCGGCGTCGGTGCCTGGCCCTGGACGGGGCGGGGCTGCGAGCGGCCGGGGGCCTTGGCGATGCCATGGCTGATGAAGTTCACGGCATCCAGGCGCGTCATGTCCTGCAGCTGAAGGAAATAGACGGCATGGCTCTCGCGCTCACTGAACAGGGCAACGAGCACATTGGCGCCCGTCACCTCGTCGCGGCCGGAGGATTGCACATGGATGGCGGCGCGCTGCACCACGCGCTGGAAGCCCGCGGTGGGCTTCGGATCGCCGGTGCGGTCGCTGACCAGGCCGGCCAGGTCCTTGTCGAGGAACTCGGTGAGCTCCCGCTTCAGCCGGTCCACATCCACGCCGCAGGCCCGCAGCACGGTGGTGGCATCGGCATCCTCGCCCAGGGCGAGGAGCAGGTGTTCGAGGGTGGCATATTCATGGCGGCGGTCATTGGCGAGGCCAAGCGCGCGATGGAGCGTCTGCTCAAGGTTGCGGGACAGCATGGATCAACGCTCCCACTGGAGATGGCCAGAGCCGAGGATCGGTTCGTGGCAGATGGATGATGATGTGGTGGCGCTCCCTTGCCGTCACACCCCGGTCGCCATGTCAAAATTGTCATGCCGGCCGGTCATTGGTTCTGCAGTCTACTCTTTCTCGATGGTGCATTGCAGCGGATGCTGGTTCTGGCGGGCCAGATCCATCACCTGCGTCACCTTCGTCTCGGCGACTTCGTAGGTATAGACACCGCAGACGCCGACTCCGCGGCGGTGGACATGCATCATGATACGCGTGGCTTCGTCGCGATTCTTCTGAAAAAAGCGTTCGAGCACATGAACCACGAATTCCATGGGCGTGTAGTCGTCATTCAGCATGAGGACCTTGTACATCGCCGGCTTCTTGGTCTTGGGGCGCGGCTTGACGACGACGCCCGTGTTGGGGCCGCCATCGCCGTCGCGCTTGTCCGGGTCGGACATGGTGATCGGGGTCATCATACGGTTCCGGTGGTCCATCACTCTGCTTCGGTCGCGGGGGTTCGGTCGCGGGTCATCTGGCACAGGATATCGGTTGCCGAGGCTCCACGGGAAGGGGTTCGCTGCATCCGGCTGCGGAATGTCCAAAAGGAAAGGGCCCGGCCGTCGAAACGGCCGGGCCCCAATCCGGGCGGGGGCGCGGAAACGCCCCGTTCATGGCAGCTCGGGGCGCGAATTACGCCGCGATCGGCTTGGCCATCTTCTCCATGGCCAGCGTCATGCGGGCGGAGATCGGCTCGATCGAGGTCTCGGCCAGCTTCAGCGCGGCTTCCGAGATCTTCGTCGTGTCGTTCACGGCGCGCTCGAAGGCGGTCTTGGTGAAGGTCGCCTGGAAGTCGGCGGCGTCCTTGAGGGACTTCATCGTGGACATCGCCTTCACGCCCTCGATGGCGTGCTCGGAGAGGGCCTGGAACATCGCCATGGTCTGGCGGGACAGGTCCTGCACGCCGGTCACGTAGAGCTGCGAGGCCTTGGTGATGGCTTCGAGGTTGCCGCGGCCGAACTCGGCGGCCTCTTCGGCGGCCTTCAGCATGTCGCCCGCGGTCTTGTTGGCGGTCTCCATGGTCTTCTCGACGGCAACGCGGGCCTGGGCCGTGCTGTCCTCGACGATCTTCTTCGCCTGGGCGGCGCCGGTCTGGGCGGCCTGGGTCATCGCCTTCTTCATGTCTGCCTGGGTGGCCATTTTCATCATCCTTCTGAATGGCCGCTCCGGCACCCCCAGAGAGAGGGGGAAGGGCGGAGAGCCGTGGTTTGCTGCAATGCAGCATGAAGCCTATCTAGGGACCTGCCGGGCCCGATGCAAGCACTTTTTGTGCGGTGCACAAAAAGCCTTTTGGCCGCCTGACGCGCGAAACGGATGGACAAACGGCCGCGTGACTGTTTCTTTGCCGCCAGAGCGTCAAGCGTTTCGACTGAGCCTTGGGGGAGGCGACACCGAAACGTGCTGGGGACCATGAATGACCTTCACTGCCATCACGCGCGCTGCCATGGCCGCCTGCCTTGTCATGCTGGCCGGGGCGGCCTCCGCGCAGATCACCGCGCGGGACCGCTACGCCTCCATGGTCGTGGATGCCCGCACCGGCCAGGTGCTGAGCGCCGCGAATGCCGATGAGACCCGCCACCCGGCCTCGCTGACCAAGATGATGACCCTCTACATGCTGTTCGAGGCGATGCGCGACGGGCGCCTCACGCTCAGCACCCCGATCCGCGTGAGCGCGGAGGCCGCGTCGCGCCCGCCCTCCAAGCTCGGCGTGCCGGCCGGCGGCAGCATCTCGGTGGAGAGCGCCATTCTGGCCCTGATCACCCGCTCGGCCAATGACATCGCCGCCGCGGTGGGCGAGAACCTGGCCGGTGACGAGGATGCCTTCGCCCGGGTGATGACGCAGCGCGCCCGCTCCCTCGGCATGACGCGCACCACCTTCCGCAATGCCTCCGGCCTGCCCGACCCGGAGCAGGTGACGACCGCGCGGGACATGGTGCTGCTCGGCCGGCGGCTGATCGCCGACTTCCCGGATCAGTATCGCTATTTCAACACGCAGTATTTCGCCCATGGCAACCGCATGATCCGCAACCACAACGGCATGCTGCGCGACTATCCGGGGACGGACGGCATCAAGACCGGCTTCATCAATGCCTCCGGCTTCAACATCGTCACCTCGGCGCAGCGCGACGGTGTGCGGCTGGTGGGCGCGGTGTTCGGCGGTTCCTCCTGGCCGCAGCGCAACAACCACATGGCCGAACTGCTCGATGACGGCTTCCAGCGCATGGGCGTCCGCTCGGCGCCGGTGATGGCCCAGGCTGGGCCGCGCATCGTGGCTGGGCGGGATCCGGTGGCTGGGCCCGGCCCGCGCCGCCTGGTCAGCACCGCCCAGGCCGCGACCCTGCCGTCGAACATGGCCCGCAGCCAGCCGTCCCGCCGTGTCGCCACGGCCAGTCCGCCGGCTCGCCCCCGCCCCGCGGCGACCCCCGCCCGGACCCAGACCGCCTCCACCCGCCCTGCGGCGCCCCCGCGCAGCGCCCCCCGGCCGGCGCCGCGCGCCGCCGAGGCCCGTACCGCGCCGCGCCCGCAGCCCCGCACCACCGAAGCGCCGGCCACCCAGCGCCAGCAAATTGCCCGCAGCGGGGGCTGAACGCAGAATCGTCACGCCGCATGGCTTGTCGCCCCTGGCTTAGGCGTGGCAACAAAGACAGGCTGATCTCCAAGGGAAACCACCCATGCCCAAGCCGCTGAAAAAGGCCGTCCTGCCCGTTGCCGGCATGGGAACGCGCTTCCTGCCCGCCACCAAGGCGCTGGCCAAAGAAATGCTGCCGGTGGTGGATCGCCCGCTGATTCAATATGCGGTGGATGAAGCGCGTGCCGCGGGCATCGAGCAATTCTGCTTCGTCACCGGCCGCGGCAAGACCAGCATCGTCGAGCATTTCGATGTGGCCTATGAGCTCGAGCGCACTCTCGAGGAGCGCAACAAGACGGCGATCCTGAACGAGTTGCGCGGCCTCGCCATCACGCCCGGCAGCCTGCTCACGGTGCGCCAGCAGGTGCCGCTGGGCCTTGGCCATGCCATCTGGTGCGCGCGCGCCTTCATCGGCGACGACCCCTTCGCCATCCTCCTCCCCGATGACCTGATGCAGTGCGAGACGCCTTGCATTGGCCAGCTCGCCCAGGCCTATGCCGAGACCGGCGGGAATGTCGTCGCCATCGAGGAAGTGCCGATGGACCGCGTCAACAAGTATGGCGTGCTCGACATCGAGAAGGATATGGGCCGCCTGGTTTCGGTGAAGGGCCTGGTCGAGAAGCCGCCGGTGGATCAGGCGCCGTCCAACCTCACCATCATTGGCCGCTATGTGCTGATGCCCGAGGTGATCGGCCATCTGGCGAAGATGGAGAAGGGCTCGGGCGGCGAAATCCAATTGACGGACAGCATGGCCAAGCTGATCGGCACCCAACCTTTCCACGGCCTGCGCTATGAGGGCCGGCGCTTTGATTGCGGCGATAAGGTGGGCTTCCTTGAGGCGCAGATCGCCTTCGCTCTGGCGCGCCCCGATATCGCGCCCGCGGTGCGGCAATTCCTCGACAGCTATCGTTAAGCCGGATCGGTGATCCTGGCGCGCATCTTCCAGAAGGGCTGACAGTATGAAGATCGCGATGATCGGCGCCGGCTATGTGGGGCTGGTCTCCGGCGCCTGCTTTGCCGAGTTTGGCGTGGATGTGGCGGTGGTGGACAATGACCCGGCGAAGATCGAGGCGCTGAAGGCCGGCCGCATCCCCATCTACGAGCCGCGGCTGGATCATCTGGTGGCAGACAATGCCCGTGAGGGGCGGTTGACCTTCACCACCGATCTGGATGAGGCGGTGGCGGGGGCCGAGGCGGTCTTCCTGGCCGTTGGCACGCCAACCCGGCGCGGCGATGGCCATGCCGATCTCAGCTACGTTTTTGCCGCCGCCGAACAGGTGGCGCGCGCGGCCAAGGGCCCGCTGGTCCTGGTGACGAAATCCACCGTGCCCGTCGGCACGGGGCGCGAGGTGAAGCGCCGTGTGCAGGCCGTGCGGCCGGATCTGGACATCGCCGTCGCCTCCAACCCGGAATTCCTGCGCGAAGGCGCGGCCATCGGCGATTTCATGCGGCCTGACCGGATCGTGATCGGCATCGAGGAAGGGGAGGCGGGGGCCCGGGCCGAGGCGGTGCTGAAGCGCCTCTACCGCCCGCTCTACCTGATCGAGACGCCGATCGTGGCGACCGGCCTGGAGACGGCCGAGATCATCAAATACGCCGCCAATGCCTTCCTCGCCATGAAGATCAGCTTCATCAATGAAGTGGCCGACCTCTGCGAGAAGGCCGGCGCCGATGTGCAGCAGGTGGCGCGCGGCATTGGCCTGGACGGCCGCATCGGCCGAAAGTTCCTGCATGCGGGGCCGGGCTATGGCGGCTCCTGCTTCCCGAAGGACACCATCGCCTTCGCGCGGACGGGCCAGGATCTGGGTGCCCCCCTGCGCCTGGTGGAGGCGACCATCGCGGTGAATGACGGCCGCAAGCTCGCCATGGCGGATCGCGTGATTGCGGCCTGTGGTGGCAGCGTGGCCGGCAAGACCATCGCCGTGCTCGGCCTGACCTTCAAGCCCGAGACGGATGACATGCGCGATGCGCCCTCGCTCGACATCGTGCCGAAGCTGGCGGCCGCCGGCGCCGTGATTCGCGCCTTCGACCCGCAGGGCATGGCTTTCGCCAAGCCGCTGCTGCCGGCGGCGGTGCATTACGCCAACAACGCGATGGACGCGCTGGCCGGCGCCGAGGCGCTGGTGCTGATCACCGAATGGAACGAGTTCCGCAACATCGCGCCCGGCAAGCTTGCCAACGCCATGAAGGGGCGCGTCGTGCTGGATCTGCGCAATGTCTATGATCCCGCCGCCATGCGTGAGGCGGGTTTCACCTATTACTCGATCGGAAGACCCTGATGGCCGGATTTTCGCACCAGTTCGACAAGACCTCGCTGCGCGAATACGACATTCGCGGCATTGTGGGGCAGACCCTGCACCCGGCGGATGCCTTCGCCATCGGCCGGGTCTTCGGCACCATCGTGGGCCGCGCCGGCGGTTCGCGCGTGGCGGTGGGCTGGGATGGGCGCCTTTCCTCGCCGGAACTCCAGCAGCACTTGGTGGCGGGGCTCGTCGCCTCCGGCATGGAGGTGATCCGCGTGGGCTGCGGGCCGACGCCGATGCTCTATTTCGCGAGCTATGACCAGAAGGCCGATGGCGCGGTGATGCTGACCGGCAGCCACAACCCGCCGAACTACAACGGCTTCAAGATGATGATCGGCAAGAAGCCCTTCTTCGGCAAGGACATCCAGACGCTGGGGGCCATGGCCGCGGCGGGCGATGTTGTGCCACAGACGCTTGGCTCGGCCCGCGATGTGGATGTGAGCGAGGCCTATATCGCCCGCATGGTCCAGGATTATGTCGGCGGCGCCAAGACGCTGAACGTGGTCTGGGATCCCGGCAATGGTTCGGGCGGCGCCATCACCGAGCGGCTGGTGAAGCACCTGCCGGGCCAGCACGTCGTCATCAATGGCGAGATTGACGGCAATTTCCCGAACCACCACCCCGACCCCACGGTGCTGAAGAACCTGGAGCAGATCATCGCCCGCGTGAAGGCCGAGGGCGCCGATCTCGGCATCGCCTTCGACGGCGATGCGGACCGCATCGGCGTGGTGGATGGCGAGGGGCACATGCTCTTCGGCGACCAGCTCCTGGTGGTGCTGGCGCGCGATGTCCTGAAATCCCATCCGGGTGCCACCATCATCGCCGATGTGAAGGCCAGCCAGGTGCTGTTCGACGAGGTGGCAAAGGCCGGCGGCCAGCCCCTCATGTGGAAGACCGGCCACAGCCTCATCAAGCAGAAGATGGCCGAGACCGGCTGCCCGCTGGCCGGCGAGATGTCCGGCCACACCTTCTTCGCCGACAAGTGGTATGGCTTTGACGACGCGCTCTATTCCGGCGTCCGCCTGCTCGACATCCTGGCGCGCAGCGAGGAAAGCCTGGCCCAGATGCGTGCCGCCCTGCCGCAGGTGCTGAACACCCCGGAGCTGCGCTTCAACTGCGACGAGACCCGCAAATTCGAGGTGATCGAGGAGGTCCGCGCCCGCCTCGCCACCGAAGGTGCCCAGGTCCAGGCCGTGGATGGCGTGCGTGTGCTGAGCGAGGATGGCTGGTGGCTGTTGCGCGCCTCCAACACCCAGGCCGTGCTGGTCGCGCGCTGCGAGGCCAAGACCGAGGCCGGGCTGGAGCGGCTGAAGGCCCAGCTGGTGCGGCAATTGGAGGCCTCCGGCCTCGAAGCGCCGGATTTCTCGGGCGAGAATGCCGGGCACTGAAAGCTCTGCCTCTTTTTTAACAAAATCGCGCCGGTTCCGACTTGTTACGGACCCGGTGCCTGAACTATATGCATGATCTCCAACTAGGGTGGTCGGGCATGCAGGCCGAAGGCAATCCGAAACAGCGTTCCGCCAGCGCCTGGCGCGAGGCCGCGGATCTGTTGCGCTTCAGCCTTGAAGCGGCGGCGGTCTCGGGCGCCATCGTGCTGACGGCCTGGGTCTTTTCCGGCACAGGTTGACGTCGTCCCGTTCTGGCCGCCAACTGATCGCCGGCAGCCGGGCAAATCATGAATCCGGCGCCCCAGGAGGATGCCGGACCCATGATCACCCGCCGTAGCCTGACACTCGCCCTCGTGGCCGCGCCGGCCGTTGCGCGCGCGCAAGCCTGGACGCCGACCGGCCCCGTCCGCATCGTCGTGCCCTTCCCGGCGGGTGGCACCACCGACATCCTGGCCCGGCTTTACGCGCAGCGCCTGACCGAGACGCTGGGCGTCTCCGTCGTTGTCGAGAATCGGGGCGGGGCGGGCGGCTCCATCGGCGCGGATGTGGTGGCCAAGGCGGCGCCGGACGGGCAGACGCTGCTCTTCCACAACCTCACCTTCAGCACCACCACGGCGGCGCTGGAATTCGCGAACCGCGCCCCGCATTCCATCGAGCGCGACTTCGCCCCCATCACGCTCGGCGCGAATGTGCCGATGATGCTGCTGGTGCATCGCGACGTGCCGGCCAACAACCTCACGGAATTTGCCGCCTGGGCGCGCAGCCAGCCCACCCCTCCGTTCTATGGCTCGACCGGCCCGGGCAGCACCATGAACCTGGTGGGTGAGGTGCTGAAGCGAGATGGCCGCTTCCCGATGGACCACGTGCCCTTCCGCGGCGCCGCGCCGCTGGTGCAGGACATGCTGGCCGGGCGCATCCAGTTCGGCGGGGACCAGCTGTCTTCCTCGCTCACCCATATCCGCGGCGGCACGCTCCGCCCCATCGCCACCCTCTCCGCCACCCGCGCCAGCGCGCTGCCCGAGGTGCCCACGGTGCGGGAGCAGGGCTTCCCCAATGCCGAGATGCTGGGCTGGAACGGGTTCTTCGCGCCCGCCCGCACGCCGGAGGCGACGCTGGCGCGGCTGCAGACGGAGATCGCCGCCGCCGCCCGCTATCCGGCCCTGGCGGCGCGCATCCAGGAGCTGGGCGCCGTGCCCGGCGGCAATTCCAGCGCGGAATTCACACAGCAGGTGCATGGGCAGATCGCCGCCATGCGGCCGCTGGTGCAATCCCTCCAGATGCGGGTCGAGTGATGCGCCGCCGCCACCTCCTCGCGGCGCCGCTCCTGGCCGCGCCGCTTGTCGCCCGCGCCCAAGCCTGGTCTCCCAATGGGCCGATCCGCGTCGTCGTGCCTTTCGCCGCCGGCGGGACGACGGATATCCTCGCCCGCCTCTATGGCAATCGCCTGACCGAGACGCTGGGCGTGCCCATCCTGGTCGAGAATCGGGGTGGCGGTGGCGGTTCCATCGGCGCCGATGTGGTCGCCAAGGCCGCGCCGGACGGGCAGGTGCTGCTGTTCCACAACTCCACCTTCTCGGCCACCAGCGCGGTGATGGAGTTCCAGAACCGCGCGCAGCATTCGCTGGAGCGGGATTTCGCCCCCATCAGCCTGGGCGCGCTGGTGCCCACCGTGGTGCTGGTCCACCCTTCGGTGCCCGCCACCACCGTGCCGGAATTCGTCACCTGGGCGCGGGCGCAGCCCTCGCCGCCCTTCTATGGCTCGACCGGCCCCGGCAGCGCTGGCCATTTGGTCGGCGAGGTGATGAAGCGCGACGGCAATTTCCAGATGGAGCATGTGCCCTTCCGCGGCGCCTCGCTCCTCATGCAGGACTTGATCGTGGGCCGCATCCAGTTCGGCGGCGACCAGCTTTCCACCGCGCTGCCGCATATCCGCTCCGGCGCGGTGCGGCCCATCGCCATTCGCTCCACCGCGCGAAACCGCATGTTGCCGCAGATCTCCACGGTGCGGGAGCAGGGTTTTCCCAATGCGGAAATCCTGGGCTGGAACGGCTTCTTCGCCCCGGCCCGCACGCCGGAGGCGGTGCTGGTCCGGCTGCAGGCGGAAATCGCGGCCGCCGCCCGCTATGCCCCGCTGGCGGCGCGGATTGATGAGCTGGGCGCTGATCCGGGCGGCAATTCCACGGCGGAGTTCACCACCATGGTGCATGCCCAGGTGGCGGCGCTGCGCCCCGTCGTGGCCTCCCTGAACCTGCGGGCGGAATAGCGCCGCCGCAACCAGGCCTGTTCCCTCCGCAGCCCCGAGAGCGCTTCTTCTGCGCGGCTTTCGGGCAGGCGGAAAAGACCCCTGCGGCGGCGCGGACACCGATCAGGCCCAGTCCCGAGAAGCCATCAGCTGGGGGAGGGCGCGCCCCGCCCTCGCGCCGCACGGCCATCCTGCGCAGCCATCCCGGCTCGGCGCCGGCAGGGCCTCGAAGGGACGGGGGGCCCGCATCCCCCCAGGAACGACGCGGCCTCAGTGGATTTGCGGCGTGTTCACCCAGACCAGCCGCGCCGTTCCCGGCCCCGGATTGCGATACCGGGTGGTCAGGTGCGCCTTGTAAAAGAAGGAGTCGCCCGGGCCGAGGAGATAGGTCGTCCCGTCAATCGTGAATTCGAGCTGCCCCTCGATCACATAGCCCAGCGCCTCGCCCTGGTGGGTGATCTCATCCACCTTGGCGCCGCCCTCGGCGACCACATGGATATTGGCCTCCAGCATGTGGCCGGAACCGAAGGGGACCAGGCGCTCATACCGGACACCGGTTCCGCCCCGGATCGGGTCGGTCTCGGTCACCGGGCGCTGGCCCGCGCGCTGGATGAAGCTCGAATTCTGCGGGGCCAGCCCGAAAAAGGTCGCCATGTCGGTCTCCAGGCTGCGGATGATCTTTTGCAGCATGGGCAGGGAGGGGACGACGCGATCATTCTCGATCTTGGAGATCATGCTCTCGGTGCAGCCCACGCGCTCGGCCAATTCGCGCGCGCGCACGCCCTTGAGCATCCGCGCGTAACGCACCCGCGCGCCGATCTGCAGCGTCTCCGCACGTTCCTCCTGCGCCGCTGGGCCGGGCGGCCGCTGTGGATTCCTGATCGCCATGGCTTCGTCCGTGTGCGCCCCGCTCGGGACGCTTCGCGCCGCTTATGCTACGCGGCCGCCACGGCTTGCAAATCGGAGGGGGAGTCCGGGCCCGCCGGCGGCCAGGGCCGCGCTTCCCCCGCGGCCGCTTCGAAGCTGGCGGCGGCGCGCAGCAGCAGGCCATCCTCCAGCCGCCGCCCCATCAACTGGATGCCGACAGGCAGGCCATCGGCGAAGCCGGCCGGAAGCGCGATGGCCGGCTGCCCGGTGAGGTTGGCCAGCGCGGCAAAGGGGGTCCAGTCATCTGCCCCCGCCGGCCGCCCGGCGATGCTGCCCGGCCCCAGAATATCCGTGGGGAAGGCGGTCACCGCCACGGCGGGGGTCAACAGCAGGTCATGCTGACGCATGAAGCGCCAGAGGAGGTTGGCGACGGTCTTGCGCGCCGTGATGGCGTCGGTGAAGTCCTCGGCGGTCCAGGGGTGGTCGAGCAGCGCCAGCACCTGGGGCGAGACCTCCGCGCGGCGGGGCAGGGCGAGGCGCCGCAGCCCGGTCAGATCCGTCTCCAGCGCCACCAGGGCACGAAAGAGGGGAGCCAGGTCACCGCAGCCGGGATCAGCCTGAACCACCTCGGCCCCCAACCGCGCGAAGCGCTCCGCCGCCGCATCGGCCAGGCGGCGCACCCCCGGCTCGACGGCCGCAAAGCCAAGGTCGGGGCTATAGGCGATCCGCAAGCCGCGCAGATCATCGAGCGGCTCCGCCGACCAGGCCGCGGCCCCGGCGGGCAGGGACCAGCGGTCCCGGTCATCCGGTCCCGCCATGACCGAGAGCATCAGCGCAATATCCGCCACGCTGCGCCCGAGCGGGCCGATATGCTCCAGGGATTCCCAGCCCGAGGCGCCCGGCTGGGCTGCATCCCGGCAACCCGGCCAGAGGGGCACGCGCCCCATGCTCGGCTTCAGGCCCACGATGCCGCAGAGGGCGGCCGGGATGCGGACCGAGCCGCCGCCATCGCTGCCCACCGCGAGCGCCGCCATGCCCGAGGCCACCGCCGCGGCCGAACCGGCGCTTGATCCGCCCGAGGTCCGGTCCAGCCGCCAGGGGTTGCGCGTGGTCGGGAACAGCCGGTTGTGCCCGACCCCGCCATAGCCGAATTCCGACGTGTTGGTCTTGCCGAGGAGGATGGCGTCCGCCGCGCGCAGTCGCTCGACCACGATGTCGTCCGCCTCTGGAACATGATCGGCATAGAGGCGCGAGCCGAAGGTGGTCCGCAGGCCGCGCGTGGCGATCAGGTCCTTCACCGCCACAGGCACGCCCGCCAGCGGGCCGGGCGTCTCGCCGGCCGCGATACGCCGCTCCAGGGCCCGCGCGCGGGCCAGCGCGCCTTCGGCATCCAGGGTGCAGAAGGCGTGCAGGGCGCCGTCCAGTGCTGCGATCTGCCGCAGATGCGCCTCGGTCACCGCGACGGGGCTGAGACGCCCGGCCGCGACCTCGCGCGCGATCGAAGCCGCGTCCTGGCGCCACAGGGGCGCGCCATCGTCCATCAGCGGCCGCCCCGCCAGCCGGTGTCTTCCAGCCCCTGCGGCACGAAGTCCGGGAAGAGCCCGGCGCCGATGGCGGCCGCCCCGGCGCGGGCCACCGCCAGGTCCTGCGGCCCGGTGCCCGAGCCCGCGCCGATGCCGCCCACCAGCTGCCCCTCCACGATCAAGGGCAGCCCGCCCAGAAGGTTGGTGTAGCGCCCCTGCATGGCCAGCGTGACCTGCATCTCCACATCCGCATGCACGCCGCCCGTCGGCGCCATCTGCGCCACCGCCCCCTGCGCCTTCATGGTGGAGGAGCCGACGCTGTGGAACTTCGCGCCATCCATCCGCGCGAAGGCGAGGAGGTTGCCGCCGGGGTCCACCACCGCGATGCACATCGGCGCCGCGATGGCCTCGGCATGGGCGATGGCGGCGTCCAGCACACGGCGCGCGCCGGCATAGGTGAGGCTGGCGGTGGGGATGATGTCGGGCATGGGGGTCTCCGAAGGGTCAGGCTTGGCCGAGCAGGCGTTCGGCATGGCGCTGGAAGGCGGCGAAGCGGTCCGTCACCTCGGTCTCGCGCAGGACATGCTCGTGCCGGAAGCAGGCCACCTTGTGGCCCCCGCCGAGGTCGAGCGGCAGGGGACGCTCCGCCCGGCAACGTGCCTCGGCGAAGGGGCAGCGCGAGGCGAGGAAGCAGCCGGCCGGGAGGTCGATCGGGCTCGGGATCTCGCCTTGCAGGGCGAGGGCGGTGCCGCGCGGCTGGCCAGGATCGGGCAGCAGCACCGATTGCAGCAGCCCAAGCGAATAGGGGTGGCGCGAGCGGCCGAAGACATCTGCGCCGCGCCCCTGCTCGACGATGGCGCCGAGATAGAGCACGGCGATGCGGTCGCTCAGGTGATGCACGGTGGAGAGATCGTGCGAGATGAAGAGATAGGCGGTGCCCATCTCGGCCTGCAGGCGTTGCAGCAGGTCCACCACCTCGGCGCGGGAGGTCGGGTCGAGCGCCGAGGTCGGCTCGTCGAGCACAATGATCTCGGGCCTGCTGGCTATGGCGCGCGCGATGCCGGCGCGTTGCAGCGTGCCGGCGCTGAGCTCGCCCGGGCGGGCGTGCAGGCTGGACGCCGGGAGGCCGACGCGGCGCGCCGCCTCCTCCACACGGCTGGCGCGATCCGCGAGGCCGAGGGCGCGCAGCGGTTCCTCGATGCAGGCGCCGATGGTGAAGCGCGGATCGAGCGCCTCGGCCGGTTCCTGGAAGACGATCTGCAGCTTGCCGCGGAACCAGGCCTCGCGGATCGAGGCGCGGCCGCGAATGGCGTTGCCGCGAAAGGCGATATGCCCCGAGGTGATGGGCAGGAGGCCGAGCACGCAGCGCCCGATGGTCGTCTTGCCCGAGCCGGATTCGCCCACCAGGGCCAGCGTCTCGCCGGGATCGAGGCGGAAGGAGACTCCGTTGACCGCCCGCACCAGCGCGCCACCCGCCGCCGGGAAGGTCTTGGTCAGGTCATCCACTTCGAGCAAAGGCGCGCTCATGCCGGCACCGCCGCACGGGCGATGGGGGCGTGGCAGCGCACCGCATGTCCCGGCTCCAGCGCGGCCAAGGCGGGCGCCTCCACGGCGCAGCGCTCCATCGCGCGCACGCAGCGCAGCGCGAAGCGGCAACCGCGCTCGGGGATCTCGGGCGAGGCGTCGGGGCGCGTCCAGCGTGCGCGCAGGCTGGGCGAATGGGCGAAGGCCGCCAGCAACGTGGCGCTGTAGGGATGCCGCGGGGCCGAGAAGAAGGCGTCGCGGCCGGCCGTCTCCACCACCTCGCCGCGATGCATCACCGCGATGCGGGTGCAGAAATGCGCGGCGACGCCGATGTCGCGCGTGATGTAGAGCATGGAGGTCTTCTGGCCGCTGACGAGATTGGCCAGCAGTTCCAGGATCTGCGCCTGCACCGTGACATCGAGGCCGCTGGTCGCGTCATCGGAGATGATGAAGCGCGGCGAGCAGGCGAGCGCGATGGCGATCACCACGCGCTGCGCCATGCCGCCCGAAAGCTCATGCGGATAGGCGTTGTAGCGGCGGATCGGGTCCGGGATGCGGACCGCCTCCAGCGTGGCGAGCGCCCTCTCCCGCGCGGGCTTGCGCGCCAGGCCCAGATGGGCGCGCAGCACGGCCGCGATCTGCTCGCCGATGGGACGCATCGGATCCAACTCGCTGCGGGGATTGGGCACGATCATCGCGAGGTCCCGGCCGCGCAGCTTGCGGAATTCACGCTCCTCCAGCCGCGCCAGGTCCTGGCCGTCGAGGCGGATCGCGCCCGCTGTGATGCGGCCGGGTGGCTTCAGCGCGCCCATGATGGCCCGGGCCAGCGTGGTCTTGCCGCAGCCCATCTCGCCCACCAGCGCCATGATCTCGCCCGTGCCCACTTCGAGATCGAGGCCGCGCACGGCTTCCACGGCCCGGCCGCCATAGGTGGGATAGGCCACGTGCAACCCCTGGATGGAGAGGGATGGCGTCATCTCAGCCTCGCGTCCTGGGGTCGATCAGGAGGTAGAGGAAATCCACCACGAGATAGACCAGCAGCGAGAAGACGGCTGCGAAGATGATGAAGCCCATGATCGCGTTGAGATCCGCGTTCAGCACGGCGCCCACCGCATATTGCCCGGCGCCGCCCCAGCTGAAGACGATCTCCACCAGCACGGCGCCGCCCAGCAGATAGCCATAGAGGACACTCACCACCGTCAGCACCGAGGGCAGGGCGTTGCGCAGCGCGTGGCGGCGGATGGCCCAGGGCGGCAGGCCGCAGAGGTGCTGGTACTGGCTGAAATCCGCCTCCAGCATGCGTTCCATCGTGGATTGCGTCATCTTGAGGATCGGGCCGGCATTGACGATGCCGAGGGTGAGCACGGGCAGCACGAGCTGCGCCGCGGCGGACCAGAACACCTCCCAATCTCCGGCGATCAGCGCATCGAGCGTCAGCACGCCCGTCACCTGCGGCGGCGCCAGCAGGCCGATATCGAGCCGCCCCATGGGCGGCGGCGCCCAGCCGAGGAAGGAGAAGAAGACCAGAATCAGCAGCAGCGCAAACCAGAAATCCGGCAGCGCGCCGGCGGCGAAGCCGTAGCCGTCGGAAAGGCGTCGCACCCAGCCCTCCGGCCGCTGGGCCGCCAGCACGCCGAGTGGCACGCCGATGGCGATGGCGAGCAGCAGGCCCAGTGTCACCAGCTCCAGTGTCGCCGGGAATTTGCGCAGCAGGTCCTCCAGCACCGGGCGCGTGGTGAGCCAGGAGGTGCCGAGATCGCCTTGCATCAGGCGCGAGACGTAATGCCCGAACTGCACCAGCAGGGGCTCGTTCAGCCCCATCTGCTCGCGCAGCTGCTCCAGGTTTTCGCGCGTGGCGAGCGGGCCGAGGATCAGCGGCACCGGGTCGCCGGGGATGGATTTGATCAGGAAGAAGCTGACCAGCACGATGCCGAAGAGCTGCGGCACCAGATAGGCGAGGCGCAGCGCCGCGTGACGCAGGAACCACATCAGCCGCGCCTCCGCATGTCACCCAGCGCGCGGCGCTTGCCGGGGTCCGAGAGGATCTCGATGCTGGCGCCGATCAGCGCGAAGCCGAAGACCGTGATGGAGAGCGCAAGCCCCGGGAAAAGCGATGGCCACCACTGGCCCGTGATGACGTTCTGGTAGCCCATGGCGATCATGTTGCCCCATTCCGGCGTGGGCGCGCGCACACCGGCGCCGATGAAGCTGAGCCCCGCCGTCAGCAGGATCGCCATGCCGATATTCACCGAAGTCTGCGCCAGGATGGGCCCCAGCGCATTGGGGATGATGTGGCGCAGCAGGATGACGGTATCGGAGGCGCCGGCGATGATCGCGGCCTCGATGAAGTTGCGTCCCCGCAGCGCCAGCGCCTGGGCGCGCATGAGCCGCAGATAGATCGGCGTGGAGACGAAGACGATGGCGAAGATGATGCTCTCCAGGCTCTGGCCGAAGACCGCGACCAGCGCCAGGGCAAAGGCGAAGACGGGAAAGGCTTGCAGCACATCGCTGCCGCGCAGCACCACCAGGGAGACGAGGCCCGCGGCGCTGCTTCTTCCTTCGTGATAGCCGACGAAGGCGCCGAGCGCCGTGCCCAGCAGGGCCGAGAGCAGCGTGCCCAGCAGCGCGATGGTCAGGTCCATGCGTGGCGCGTGCAGCACGCGGCTCAGGACGTCGAGCCCGGCCTGGTCGGTGCCGAAGGGATGCGTCCAGCTCGGCGGCAGGAGGAAGGCGCCGGGGATGGATTGCGTGGCCGAATGCGGTGAGATCCATGGGGCCAGGATCGCGACCAGCACCATGCCGAGCACGATCACATAGCCCAGCGCGAAGAGGGGGTGGCGGCGCAGGAAGGCGGCGAAGAAGCCGAGGCTCCCCGCGCGCCCGCCCATCCTGGCCGCCGCCTGGCTCAGGACACGCCCCGCCGCACATCCTGGAAGCGGATGGTGTTGGAGCTGTAGTAGGCGAGGCCCGAAAGCCCCGTCTGATGCGCGAACTGGTAGCCGGTGAAGGCGATATGCACCCAGGGGCTTTCCCGCATCACGATCGCTTGCGCGCGCGTCACGATCTCCTGCCGACGCGGCCAATCCATGGTCTGCAGGCTTTCGTCGATCAGCGCATCCACCTCGGGGTTGGTGTAGCTCGTGTGGTTGATGAAGGAGGTGGAGCGGAAATAGAGGTTCAGCGCGAAGCTCGGATCGGGCGTGAAGGGCGCGTCCACATGGAACATCAGCGGCTGCGAACGGTCCGTCATGAAGCGGAAATAGGTGGCGGCGGGAATGCGGTTGAGCGTGAGCTCGATGCCGATGGCCCGGAGCGCCGTCTGGTACATGATGGCGATGGGCTCCTGCTCGGGGATGCCCGCATTGTAGGAGAGCTCGGTGCGGAAGCCGCTGGCGAAGCCGGCCTCGGCCAGCAGGCGGCGGGCGGCCTCGATGTTCGTGTCGTATTCCCAGAACTGGTCGGTGGCGCCGGGGTAGAAGAGCGGCATGACGCCCTTGAGCGGCGCGCCGAAGCCTTGCAGCACGCTGCGCAGCACCTCGTCGCGCGGGAAGGCAAGGTTCATCGCGCGGCGCACGGCCACGTTGTTGAAGGGCGCCATGCGTGTGTTCATCTGGATCCAGATGCCCTGCGTCGCGTCCAGGTTGGCCACCCGCACCGTCCGGTGGTTGGCGAGCGCGATGTAATCGGTGGGCGCCAGGAATTGCGCGATATCCGCCGCACCGCCCTGCACCAACGAGAGCCGGGCGGCGGAGGTCGCGACCTCGCGGAAGATCACCGTCTCCATGAAGGGCTTGCCGCCCCAGTAGTCGTCGCGCGCTGTGGCGACCATCTGCTGGCCGCGCGTCAATTCGCGCATGTTGTAGGGGCCGAAGCCCGCGACGTTGGTATCAAGCCAGCGGCGCGACCAGGGGTCATCCCCCGCGGCCATCTCCTTCGCCTTCTTCTGGTCGAAGATCGGGTTGCCGATATGGGTGGTGACGGGCAGGAAGATGGCGTTCGGCCGCTCGATCGAGAAGGAAACGGCGAGCGGGCCCTCCACGCGCACCTGGTCGGGGTCGGACATGCCGAGCGCCCGGGTCATGAAGCCGTCGCGCCCGCGCAGGGCGAATTTCCGGTCGAAGGTGTATTTCACATCCTCGGCCGTCAGCGGGTTGCCCCAGCCGCTGCGCACGCCCTCGCGCAGGTGGAAGGTGATGCGGCGGTTGTCGGCCGACCATTCCCAGCGCTGGGCGAGCTGCCCCTCGGGGGCCGCGGCGAAATTCTCGCGCTGATAGGCCGGCTGGCGCGGATCATTCATCAGCGGATAGCGCGTGAGATTGTCATAGAAGGCCGCCATGACGTTGCGCGAGCCGATGGAAAGCGCGTTCTCCACATCCATGCTCTGCGGGGTGGCGGAAGAGGCGACGACCAAGGTCCGACCGCGCCCCTGCGCCGAGGCCGGGCTGGGCGCGCCGCTCGCGGCACCCAGGGCGCCGATGCCCATCGCGCCCGTGAGCAGGCTTCGGCGCCGGACCGTGGCCCGTCCGAGGAAGGGGGCGGCCGGGCTTTCGCGTGTGTCGTCCATGGGAGGAACTCCTCGTTGCAGGGGTCGCAGGGTGGATGAGAGACTTGATCTATCATTCAAGCTCCGTGCCACGCGATGTCCATGCCTGAAATCATTTCAAACATCTGTTTTAAAAACATAAATCTGAGAAGAATCCGGCCGTGCCCCTCCGCGACACGCGTCATAAGCGTGATAATCAGGCATGTTTTGATCTGTTCCTAGGCAGAATTCCCGCCCGGCGAACCGCAACCGGGGCTGGATCTGGCGGTGGGATGCCCGATGGCTCCAAGCGCCGCTTCGGTGCTGCGACCCCCGACGCGGATCGGCCTGTCGTGGCGAGATTCGCACCAGTCCCGCGCGTCCCAGTGTGTTGCGTCCCAATGCGGTGCGTCCGGGTCCAGGGCGTTGTTGCGGCTGCCGGCGCGAGCGGGCGGGCCTGGCCTGCGCTGTGGCAGGTCCGTCGCGTGGCAGCGCTCGGGCAGCGGCATCGGGCGCGCTCACCTGCCGCCGCCTGCCTCGCGCCGAGAGGCATGCAGATCCATGGCTTCGCTGCCTCAGATCTGGCCACAAGGTGAAGGCGGGCTGCGTTCCACGCGCCGCCCGGCACCCGCGGCCGCGCGCGACCTGATCAATCGGGCCCCGTCCGGGTCAGCCCGAAGCGCCGTGCAGCCGCCAGACGCGCGGCTCGCGCCACAGGTCGGGAAAAGCCTCAGCCTCGCCGCAGCACCACGAAATCGTGCAGTGCCGCCATGCCGTCCTCGAAGGCCAGCAGTTCGAACCACTCGCCCCAGCGCCGCTCGATCTGGCGGCGCGACTGCAGGATGGAGGGTTCGGGCAGGGGGGATCCCGCGGTCTCTCTGGCCGCCTCGCCCGCCAGGTCGATGAAGCCCTCGGCCTGGAGGCGCTGGTACAGGGCGCCTGGCGCGTCTGAATAGGCCAGATGGGTCGGCCCCCGAACCGAGAGGAACAGCAGCGCCCCAGGCCGCGTCAGGCGCTGCAGCTCGGCCAGCCAGAGAGACTGCTGCCGCTCCGTCAGTCGCGTCATCATGGCGACACCGACCACAAGGTCGAAGCTGCCAGCCGCGAAGCGGGTCGGCGGGGCCGGGGGTGCCATCTCGAACACGCCGCCGGGGAGGTTTGCGCGGCACCAGGCGATGGCCTCCGGGTCGGCATCAAGCCCGGCGACCTGTGCGCTGGTCTCGCCGACCAGATAGCGCGTCAGCCGGCCCGCGCCGCAGCCCCAGTCGAGCACGCGCGGGAAGCCGGACCACGCCCATCCGCGCTCGGCGAGCCAATTCTCGATGTTCTTGAACATCATCGCGCCCCCCATGGCGAAGGCGGTGCTGTCGGCGCTGCCGATGCAGCGCTCCAGCAGCGCAGGAGTCGGCATGGGGAAGCGCTCCAGCCCTGGGTTCATCAGATGCACCGCCTGGCGCCACCGGGTGGGGCTCCACGCCCCGCCCTCGGCGGCGTCAAAGCGCCAGAAGCGTGTCTGCCGGAGCTGATCGAGCCCCCGGGTCATCCGCGCCCGGACAACCTGCCCGCTTCCCGAGGCGGCGGCGAAGCGCTGGCTCACCAGGGGGTCATGGATCGGGAATTCCACATCATCCATGGGCATCCCGTTCACGAAGAAGGCCATGCGCGGTGCCGATCGGCCCTCGGTTCCGGCATAGCCGGCCATGTGCAGCCCCGCCTCGTCCAGCCGGATGGTGTTGGGCAACAGGGGCAGGCTGCGCAGCGCGGTCTGCTGCATCTCCCGCTGGGCGCGCTGGTCGTCGCTGGCCGGTTCGGGCGCCGCGGGCGGAGGGGCGCTCACCGTCGGCGCCTGGCTGACCAGGCTGCCGAGCTCGGCCAATTGCTGCTGCAGCTGAGCCAGGCTGGCGCGCAGCGCGTCGAGGCTGACCCCGTTGGCCGGCTCCGCCGCGGGAGGCGCTGCGGCGGTGACAGGCGCCGCGATGCTGGTCGCTGCGGCATCGGCCGACACGTGGCTTTGCATCGCTGGCGGGGATGCGGCGGGGGGCGCCGCCGGCGGGGCCGGGTTTGCCACCGGCCGCGCCAGGGCGACCGTTTGCCCCCGGCTGGCCACGATGGTGAAGAGCTGCTGCGGCCCCGCGGCGGTCTGCTGGGTGTGCAGATTCTGGCGGAAATGCCGGAAACCCATCACGCGCAGGAATTCGACGAACAGATCCGGGCTGAATCGCCACCAGGTGTGCCAGTTCTCGCTCTCGGCGGTCGGCAACAATTGGCAGGCGCGCAGCCCATCCAGGGAAGGATCATGGGTCTCGGTGATGATCAGCGTCTCGGCGCGGCGGGCGCATTGCTCCAGGATCCGCAGCGGGCTGTGGCAATGCAGCAGCACGCAGGCCAGCACCGCGATGTCGAATTGGCCCAACCCAGCCGGGATGTCGTAGGCGCTGGCATGGGCGAGGCGCGCCCGCAGCCCCAGCGTGGCATGGGTGAACCAGAAGGAGTTGCGCACCCGCCGCATCACGTCGATCCGGTCGTGCATGATCGGCGCCAGCATCTCCGCCGGATAGGGAACATAGTCCCAGCCCGCCTCGGGCGGCATTTCGAGGGCCAGGACGGCGGCGCCCCGCTGCTCCATTTCGGCCGTGAGAAAACCGCTTGCGGGCCCCACCTCGAGCACGGAGCGGCCGCGGAAATCCACCTGGCCGAGATATTCGTCCACCCGCCCGCGCAGATCCCACTCGCCGCCGACCCTGCCCTGCCCCGGCAGATCCATCACATGGTAGAAGATGCAGTCCTGCAATGCGATTTCGGGCGGGGGTTGGGCATACATGCAAGGGCTCCACCAAAACATGCCGAGCCTCGCATGTCCCCGCGGGGATGCCCAGCGAGAGAGCGCCCGCCGGTCAGGCCCATCGACAGGCGCAGGCCGGATGCACCATCCTGTTACACCGTGAGGGGAAAGCCGGCGGAGCCTGGCCGCCCTCGGAGGCGAAGCGGTTCAGGAGCTGCGGATGGGGGAAATCTTTGGCCGGGCGCTGCCCACGAAGGCGCTGCCCTGGACGGGCGAGCGCCTGACATCGGCCGCCAATCTCCAGGTTCAGCTCGAGCATCTGCATCGCTACTTCCTGGCGCGGGAGGTGGCCCGCGGGCTCGATGTGCTCGATGTCGCGGCGGGTGAGGGCTATGGGAGCGCCTTCCTGGCGCAGACCGCGCGCTCGGTCGTCGGCCTGGATTGCGACGGGGCAAGCGTGGCCCACGCCAGCGCAGCCTATGTCGCCGCCAATCTGCGCTTCGTCGCCGGGGATGCCCGGCGCCTGCCGCTGCCGGATGCGGCGTTCGACCTCATCGTTTCCTTTGAGACGCTGGAGCATTTCGCCGAGCACGACGACTTCCTGGCCGAGCTTCGCCGCGTGCTGCGGCCCGGCGGCCGCCTGCTCTTGAGCACGCCCGACCGCGACACCTACTCGCCGGCGGAGGCTCCGGCCAATCCTCACCATGTGCGGGAACTCTCGCGGGTGGAACTGGACCGGCTGCTGCGCCGCCACTTCGCCCATGTCGCGCTGCTGGGGCAAAGGACCATGCTCGGCTCGGCCATCTTCGCCGAGGAGCCCGCCCCGGCCGCCGGGTTGGTGACCTTCGAGCAGCGCGGCCCGGAGCGGTTCGAGGCCTCAGCCGGGCTGCCGCGCGCGCTCTATCTGCTGGCCCTGGCCTCGGATCAGGCGCTGGGCGCGCTGCCGGGCAGCCTCTATGTCCACACGGGTCAGGTCGAGGCGGCGGTCGCGGCGGAGGCGGAGCGGCTGGGCGCGGCGCAGCAGGCGGTCCAGCAGGCGGAACGGGCCTTGCTGGAACAGGATCTCCAGGCCCTGCGGGTCGGAATGACGGCGCTGCGGAACAGCCTCCAGGAGATCGGCGCCGGTCGCGCCCGGGCCGAGGCGGATTTGGTGGAGGCACGGGACAGCCTTGCCCAGGCCGAGGCCGCGCTGGCCGCCCGATCGGCGCTGCTGGAGCAGGCGGAGGCGGCACAGCTTGGCACCGAGGTGCGGCTCGCGCAGGCGGAGGTCGGCCGCCTCGCCACCCAGTTGCGCCTCTCACAGACCGAGTCCGCCCGCCAGCTCAGCGAGGCCCAGCTGGAGGGGCTGCGGCGCGAATTGCGCGAAACCCGGGCGCGACTGGCCGAGGCTGAGGCCTATGGCGCCCATGCCCATGCCGAATTCACCAAGGGGGTGGCGGGCCTGGCGGAAGCCGCGGCCTATGCCCGACGGCTGGAGCGGGAGTTGCTGGTCGAGCGTTCGCGGGCGGAACAGGCCGGTCCGCGGCTGGAGGCGATCCTGGCCTCGCGCAGCTGGCAGGCGCTGCAGCCGCTGCGTTGGCTGGCCGGGACATCGGCCCCGCTGCGGCGCGTGCTGGGCACGGTGAGTGGGATGCTGCCTTGGGTGCGCGCCGATGTGGCCCTGCCGGCATGGGCGGAACCGCCGCCGCTCGCCGCCGAGAGCGACGCCCCACCCGACAGCAAGGCCGCGCTGAACCGCGAGCTGGAGGCCGAACTGCAGCATTTCCTGGCGATGGGCGAGCGGCTGACCTTTCCCGAGGTCACGGCGCCGGCGGTTTCCGTTCTCGTGGTGCTCTACAATCAGGCCCACCTGACCCTGCAATGCTTGCGCCAGCTGCGGGCCCAGCAGGGCGCGCCGCTGGAGGTCGTGCTGGTGGACAACGCCTCCTCCGACGCGACGTCGCGGTTGCTGGCGCAGCTCTCGGGCGTGCGGATCCTGCGCAACGTCACCAACCAGGGCTTCCTGCCCGCCACCAACCAGGCGGCAGCCCTGGCGCGCGGACGGCATCTGCTGCTGCTGAACAGCGATGCCTTCCTCCGCCCCGGTGCGCTGGCGGCCGCGCTCGCGACGCTGGAGGGCGAGCCGCGGGCCGGTGCGGTGGGGGCGCGGCTGATCCTGCCCTCGGGGCAGTTGCAGGAGGCCGGGAGCATCATCTGGTCCGATGGCAGCGTACTGGGTTATGGCCGCGGCCTCTCGCCCGAGGCCGGCGCCGCAATGTTCCGGCGCGACGTGGATTATTGCTCGGGCGCCTTCCTGCTGACGCCGCGGTCGGTCTGGGAGAGCCTGGGCGGCTTCGATGCCGCCTTCAGCCCTGCCTATTACGAGGATGCCGACTACTGCATGCGCCTGCGGGCCGCCGGGCTCCGGGTGATCTACGAGCCTGCGGCGGCCGTGGACCATTATGAGTTCGGCAGCGAAGCGCGGCAGGGCGCGGCGACGGAGGCGATGCGGCGCCACGCCCAGCTGTTCCGCGAACGTCACGCGGAGGCGCTGCGGCGGGATCACCTGCCGCCCGCGACGGCAAACCAGCTGCGTGCGCGGGAACCGGCGGCCTGCCGGGACCGCAAGCTGCTCATCATCGACGACCTGCTGCCCCTGCAGGTGAACGGGTCCGGCCTGCCGCGCGCCCGCGCCATCGTGGCCGGCGCGGTGGCGGCGGGCTGGTCCGTCACGCATTACCCCCTGCACGAGCTGGAGGTGGACTGGGATCGCCTGCGGCGGGAGTTGCCGCCGGGGGTGGAGGTCATCAATCGGCACGGCATGCCCGCGCTCGGCCGCTTTCTCGACGAGCGCGCGGGGCATTACCACACGGTGCTGGTCAGCCGGCCGCACAACATGGCGGTGCTCTGGAACGCGCTGGGCGGCCGCACCGACCCGCTGGGCGAGGCCCGGGTGATCTACGATGCCGAGGCGATCTACGCGGCGAGGGAGGCCGCGGAGGCTGCCACGGCGGGGCAGCCCCTGGCGCCGGCCGAGGCCGAACGCCGCATCGCCGAGGAAATCCGCCGCTGCACCTCGGGCGCGAATGCCGTCACCTGCGTGACGGCGATGGAGTATGACCTGTTTCGCCGTCATTTGCCGCCGGACCGGCCGCTTTATCGCCTCTCGCATTCGGTGCCGGCGGCCGTCGCTTCGCCGGGGCATGCGCCGCGCCGCGGCTTCCTCTTCGTCGGCCGGTTGCTGGAGCGCGATTCGCCGAACTGGACGGGGCTGAGCTGGTTCCTCCGCGAATGCTGGCCGCTGGTGCGCCGCGCCCTGCCGGATGCCGAACTCACGGTGGTGGGCCGGCTGCATGCGGATCACGCGGCACTGGCCGGGCCGGGGGTGCGCCTCCTGGGGCCGGTGGAGGCGTTGCAGCCGCTCTACGACGCCGCGCGCGTCTTCCTGGCGCCGGTGCGCTTTGCCGCGGGCGTGCCGATCAAGATCGTGGAGGCCACGGCCGCCGGCCTGCCCACGGCCTGCACGCTGTTGATGGCCCAGCAACTGGGCTGGCCGGCCGGGGAAGCGCTGGCCGCCGCCGATGATCCCGCCGGGCTGGCTGACGCCGCCGTGGCCTTGCATGAGGATGCGGCCGCCTGGACGGCGATGCTGGCCGAGGCCCAGGCGCGGCTGCGGCGCGACTTCGACCCCGCCGCCTTCCAGGATACCCTGGAAGCCGCGCTGGAGGGACGCCTGACCGCGCTGGATGCGGCGGCGCAATCCCATCGCCTGGCCCGGGTGGACGCGCTCTGGGGCAAGGCGCCGCCGAGCGACGAGGCCGCGCAATGGGCGACCTACCCGACCTCCCACCCCGTGGTGCTGGCCGAGATGAATCGCCGCGCCACCGGACGGCCGGACCGGGACGGCTTCGGTGCCCTCAGGGATCTTCTGGAGCGGGAGGGGCATCGCTTGCCGCTGCCCCGCACCGCCTCCCTGTGCTGCGGGACCGGATGGCTCGAGCGCGGATTGGTGGCGCAAGGCCTGCTCGGCCATTGCATCGGCTATGATCTGGCGCGCGGCGCCGTGGATCTGGCGCGCGCTGCCGCCGAGGCGGAGGGTCTGGGCGCCGTTCTGGAGTACCGCCATTGCGACCTGGAGACGACCGGCCTGGGCGAGGCGGGGCTCGACCTCGTCCTGGGCTATCAGGGCGTGCACCACATCTCCCGGCTCGAATTCGTGTTCGACAACGTGCATGCCGCGCTGCGGCCGGGCGGGCTGTTTCACCTGCAGGAATTCGTCGGGCCCGATCGGTTTCAATGGACCGAGCGGCAGCTGGAGGAAATGTCCGCCTGGTTGCGGGACCTGCCGGAGCGCTACCGCATCACCCTGGAGGGCCAGGTGAAGCTGGCGGCCGGCCGTGCGAGCCTGGAGGAGATGCTCGCGAGCGACCCCACCGAGGCGGCGCGTTCCTCGATGATCGAGCCCTTGCTGGCTGAGCGCTTTGAGATCATCGAGCGGCGCCCCTTGGGGGGCACGCTGGCGATGATGGCGCTGGCCGGCATCGCCCATAACTTCGACCCCAAGGTGGCGGAGGATGTGGCGCATATCGACCGCCTGATGGCGCGGGAGGCCGAGTTGATGGCGAGTGGCGCGCTTGGCAGCGATTTCCTGATGGTCACCGCCCGCCGCCAGGCCGCCTAGCATGTGCGCGACGCCCGGGCCCGCTTGGGGCACGGGAAGGCCGCGGCGCCGCGCGTGAGCTTCGCCTCGATCAGCTTCCTGCTGTGCTTCCTGCCGCTGGTGCTGCTGGCGCAGGCGCTGCTGCCCTGGCGCAACGCGACCCTGCTGCTGGCGAGCTTGATCTTCTATGCCTGGGGCGATCCGGCGCATCTGCCCGTGCTGCTCTATTCCATCCTGCTCAACTGGGCGTTGGGGCTGTGGATGGAGCGCCGGCCGGGCTGCCACCGCCTGCTGTGGCTGGGCATCCTGCTGAACCTGCTGCCGCTGCTCTGGTTCAAGATGGAGGGCGCGCTTGGGCCGCCGCCACCGCAGATCCCGCTCGGCCTCTCCTTCTTCACCTTCCAGGCCATCTCCTATCTGGTGGACATCCATCGTGGCCTGGTGCGGCCGGAGCGGCGGCTGCGCGTCTTCGCGCTCTACAAGGCGCTGTTTCCGCTGCTGATCGCGGGCCCGATCCTGCGCTACCGCGAGATCGCCGGGCGGCTGGAGCGCCGGCGGGCCAGCCTGCTGCGCTGGCGCCTGGGGATGACGCTCTTCATCCTCGGGCTGGGGCAGAAGGTGCTGCTGGCCGATACGCTGGCGGTGCCCGCCGACCGGATCTTCGCCTTGCCCGCCGCCGAACTCGGGCAGGCCACCGCCTGGCTCGGGGTGCTCTGCTTCCATCTGCAGCTGTTCTTCGACTTCGCCGGCTATTCGACCATGGCGATCGGCCTCGGGCACATGCTGGGGCTGCGCTTTCCCGCCAATTTCGACCGCCCCTACCTGGCCCAGTCGCTGACCGAGTTCTGGCGGCGTTGGCACATGACGCTCTCGGCCTGGTTTCGCGACTACGTCTATATCCCCCTGGGTGGGAACCGCGGCGGGGCCTGGCGCACCGGCCGCAATCTGCTGCTGGTCTATCTGCTCTGCGGGCTGTGGCATGGCGCGGCGGCCACCTTCGTGCTGTGGGGGCTGTTCCACGGGGCCTTGATGCTGGCCGAGCGGCTCGGCTTCGGGGCGGTGCTGGACCGCGCCTGGCGCCCGCTGCGCCACCTTTACCTGCAACTGGCCTTGCTGCTGGGCTGGGCGTTGTTCCGCGGTGATTCGCTCGAAGCCGCCTGGACGCTGTGGCGTGCCATGGCCGGGCTGAACCCCGCCGCGCTGGAGCCCGTTCCGGTCGGCGTCTTCCTGACCGGCCCGGTGGTTGCGGCCTTGCTGCTGGGCGGGTTGCTGGCATGCCTGCGCCTGCCCCGCGGGCCCGGCTGGGTGCCGGGCCGCCGCCCCGGGGGCGCCTGGCGCGACGCTGCCGCCCTGCTGCTGCTCTTCCTGGTCGCCCTGGCGGCGATCACGGGCGGGACGCATCAGCCCTTCATCTACGGCCGCTTCTGATGCCGCCGCGCCCGCCGCTGCGCCGCTCGCTGCAGGCAGGCTTCCTCGGCCTGCTGGTCCTGGTGCCGCTGCTGGCGTGGGGGCTCGCCTGGCGCGGCGTGGAGGAGCCGGGCAGGGCACCTTTGCCGGCCCTGCCGCGAGACCTCGCGCAGCTGCGGGCCTGGCCCCGTGCGGCCGAAGCCGCGCTGAATGATCGCTTCGGCCTGCGCACCCCGCTGCTTCACCTGCGCGACCAGGCGCTGTTCGGCCTGTTTGGCGCCTTTGCCTCGCCCTTGATCCGGTCCGGGCCGGATGGGCGCCTGTTCCTCGCGGGGGGTGAGACGGCCGCCCTGATCCGCTTCACCTGCGGCCGCGGCCTGTCGCCCGGCACCCTGCCGGAGCTGGCCGCGGGGGTCGGGGCGCTCCTGCGCGATCTTGAGGCGCGCGCGCCGCGGGCTGGGCTGCTGCTGGTGCCCGGCGCCCCCGTGCTCTACCCGGCCGAGTTGCCGCGGGCCTTGCGCCGGGATTGCGCCGCGGGAGAAGCCTTTGGGCATCAGCTCCTGGCCCGCGTGTCGCCCGAATGGCGCGGGCGCATCCTCTTTCCTCAGGCCGCGCTCGCGGCGCCGGATCTCGTGGGCCCCGCCATTCCTCATCGCTTCCTGCATTGGGACGGTGTGGGCGCCGGGCGGGCCGTCACCGCCTGGGCCGAGGAAGCGCTCGGCCTGCCTCCGCGGCGGGAGATGCCGGTGGCCTGGCATTGGCGACCCTCCGACCTGACCATGCTGTTTCCCGGGCTTCGGCTCGGCTCCCTGGTGCTCGAGCCTCGGCCGGAGATGCCGGGCATGGAGGCCTGTCTCGGCCATCCCTGCTTCCCCGAGATCGCCGAGATCGCGCGCGTGCTCGTGGATGTGCGGCGGTATCGTGCGACCGCGCCGGAGGCGGGCCGGTTGCTCGTGCTGTCCGATTCCTTCGGCGCGGCGGCTGCGCCCTGGCTCGCGCGGCATTACGGAGAGGTCTGGCAGTTCACGCTGAACCATCTCGACCAGCTCACGCCCGGACAGCGCCGGCGCCTCGCCCAGGCGCTGCTGGAGGAGTACCGGCCGGATCAGGTCCTGGTGCTGATGCTGGATGCCTCGCTCGTCCTCACCCTGCCACGGCTGCAACGGCTGCTGGAGTGAGGTGCCTCAGCCCTTGATGCCGTGGACGATGACGCGGGCGCCCCGGCGGAATTGCTCGTGATCGCCCTCGCCGGCGGGACGGAGCCTGACCTCGGCGCAGCCGAAGGCGCGCATCAGGTGGCAGAGCGCGCCCAGCGAGGGGACCAGGGCGAAATCCGCGCTGCCCCCCTCGCGCCGCTCGCTGTAGTCCTCGACGAGGCCGAAGCTGCCGCGGATGTCGCGCTGCCATTGCCAGCTGCCATCCTCCACCCGGCCGGAGAGCTCGAAGGGCAGCACCTGGGTCTCCACCAGGATGTGCCGGCGGGCCAGGCGGCAGGCCAGGCGCAGCAGGCGCAGCGGCTCCTCCAGGTGGTAAAGCAGCCCGTAGAGCAGCACGAAATCCGCAGCGAGGCCGGCCTCCTCGGCGGCGGGCACCTGCAGCAGATCCATCTGGCGATAGCCGACATTGCCATGGCCGAGCAGGGCGGTGACCAGCTCGGCCGCGAGGATGCTGCGCTCGCGCAGCTCCACGCCCTGGACCCAGCCGAAATGCCGCGCCAGCTCCACCGTGAAGAAGCCCTCATGCGAGGCGAGGTCCAGCGCCGTCATGCGCGACGCGCCCGGAATGCCCTCGATCACCGCGCGCAGATGCGCGCGGCGGGTGGCATGGAGATGCAGCACGGCGGGGTCGCTGTCGGTCGGGGTCAGCGTGCCATCCGGCAGCTCGAAGGCATAGAACCAAGGGCGCGACCGGACCAGGGCCAGAAGTTCCTGCGTCATCCGGCACGGACCCGGCAAGGCGGGGAGGGGAAATGGGCCCCGGGGGGGCGTCTGGCCTTCATCCGATCTGGCCCCTTCTGATCCCGGCGCGTCGGCGGCCGGCAGGATGGCATGACGGGGCCACTCTGCCCGCTCGCCGCGCCGCGGGCGAGAGCCGGGGCCGCGCGGGAAGACGCAAGAGCTGGGTAACGCCTCCCGGCGAGGGCATTCAAGCCCGTGCGACGGTGCGGCCTGCTCCGCGCGCCGCGACGCTTCACCCCCGCAGCAGCGCCGTCGGATAGAACCGCCCGCCCTGGCGCCCTCCCTCCAGCACGAAGCCGCCCGGCAGCCCCATCCGCACCGGCTCGGCCGGCGCATCGGCAAAGGGATCCCAGGCCTGGTGCAGCACGCGGCCCTGCATGCCCTTGGCGTCGAGGCCCAGCAGGTGGAGCAGCGTGGGCGCCACATCGGTCAGGTCGGCCATGCCCTGCATGGTGAGGCCCGGGGTGAAGGGCCCGCCCTCGAAGACCAGCACGGTGGCGAGTTCGCGCCGGTGCAGACCGCCATGCATGCCGCCGCCCTCCGGCACGTCGCCGGCATCGAAGGGCGCGCGGCCGGGCAGGCCGAAATGGTCCGCGCCTTCCTCGCCGGCGAAGAGCAGCACGAGATCGGCCGCGCGCGGGTGGTTGGCCTCCAGCAGGGCGAGGGGCGCGGTGCGGCCGGGCAGCAACGCGGGGTCATTGGCCAGCAGGGGGCCCGCCCAATCCTGCCGCGCCAGCCAATCCGCCACCTGTGGCGCCAGCGCCGGGTCATTCAGCCAGATGCCGGGGGCGCCGGCGGGCGCCACGGTGATGGCGGTGCCGCCCGCCGCCGCCGGCAGGCCGTCCCGCGCCATCAGCTCCGCCAGCGGGATCTTGCGATGCCCCGTCACATGGCCGTGATCCGACAGGATGATGAGGCCGATCTCCTTCGCATCAGGCTGGGCGTCGCGCCACGCTGCGATGCTGGCCACGCAGGCATCGGCCTCGGCCATGGCCAGCGCCGTCTCGGCATCGCCCAGGCCGCGATAATGGAAGCTGATATCGGGCTCCGGGCACCAGAACAGCGTCACATCGGGGCGGAGTTCGGGCAGGACGATCTCGGTCAGAACCCGGGCGGCGTGGCGGGTGCGGGCCAGGTTGGGGATGCTGGCGGGCGGGGTGGCGCCCAGCCGCTCCGCCACGCGCTGCGCCTCGGGCGTGTCGGTGTCGGCGGCGTTCCAGCGGAATTGGCCCAGCCGCCGGGCGGCCGGGCTCGCCACCAGCGTTTGCCCCGGCGTGCCGGCCGAGACCACGGCGAAGCTGCGCCCGGCCGCCGCCAGGTATTCGCCGATGCCAGGCCGCAGCAGCGGCGATTCCGCCCCGGCCGACAGGATGCGGTAATCCGCCCCGTCCTTGGTGCGCAGCAGGCGGTCCGGCACCAGGGTGCGGTCAAAGACCGTATTGGCCACCATGCCATGCGCCGCGGGCCGGCAGCCGGTGACGAGCGAGGGGGTGGCGACCCGGGTCTCGCTCGGGAAGACGCTGCGCGCATGGGCGAATCGCGTGCCGCGGCTGATCAGGCGGGACAGCGCCGGCATGGCGCCGGGGGTGACCATGTCCGGCCGCAGCCCGTCGAGCACGATGATGATGAATCGCATGGCGCAGCCTCCGGGAAAGGCGCGAAGATGCCCGCGCCGGGTGGCCGCGTCACCGCGCGCTGTGTGACAATGGCGCGAATCTGTTGCGCTGGCGGCCAAGTGGTGGTCTAGCCAAGGGTGGCGCGGAGCTTGGCGCCGGGCCGTCGTGAAGGGAATGGGCGAGGTTGCAGCGGGAAATCGCAGAAGTGATGGCGTCCTGCGCGCTGCGCGGCTTTCGCTACATCGCCTTCCCGCCGATCGTCTTCGACGCGCCGAAGCCCCAGGCTGCGCCAGCCGAACCGCCTGCCACGGCCATGGAACCCCCGGCGCCCGAGGCTGCGGCCATCCTGGCCCAGGCTATGGAGGCGCCCCCGGCGCCCGTCGCAGCAGCCTTTGCCGAAGCGCCCCTCGCGCCGGCGCCTACGCCCGTGGCGACACCATTGCCCTTGCCGCCCGCAGAACCACCCGCTGCGCTGGCCGCGGAGCCTCTCCCTGTGCCGCCCGCGCAGCCATTCGCCGCACCGCCGGCGCAGCCGCCCCCCGCGCCGCCCGAGGTGGCGCCTTCCGTGCCGGCCGCGGCAACGCCCTCCGTACCGCCCGCGGCAACGCCTCCCTGGCCTGCCGCCGCAGCGCCCGCCCCCGCCATGCGCCGCCTGGCCGAATTCGCCGCTGCCGCCGAGCCGGAGGCCCCGCCCGCCCGCCTCCGCCGCCTGGCCGAACTCACCCGGGCCGAAAGCCTGGAGCCGCCGGGCGAGGCAGGCGCGCCCCGCCGCTTCGCCCTGCTGAACGACATCGCCGTGGAATTGCGCCCCCGCCGGGTGCGCGCACGCACGAGCCGCCGGCCGTGAGCCCGGTTGCATTCGGCCCGGCAGGTCCGCCATGGCGCTGATCGCCTTCGCCTCGCCCAAGGGCGGCGTGGGCAAGACCACGGTCGCCGCCCATGTCGCCGCCCTGCTGGCGCGGCGTGGCTACAAGGTGGTGGCGCTCGACCTCGACCCCCAGAACGCCCTGCGCTTTCATCTCGGCGTGCCCCTGCGCGAGGAGCGTTGCTTCGTCAGCCGTCTCGGCACCCGCCCCGCCTGGCGCGACGCGCTGATCGAGGCGGAATCGGGCGTGCGCGTGCTGCCCTATGGCGCGGTGGACCCGCTGCGCGCCCTCGAACTCGCGCAGATGCTCACCGCCGAGCCGCAGCTTCTCTCCGACCCGGTGCGCGAAATGCTGGCCGTGCCGGACCTGATCGTGGTGCTGGACAGCCCGCCCGGCCCCAATGCGGCCCTGACCGCGCTCACCCCCTGGCTCGATCTCATGGTGATCCTGCTGCTGTGTGACGCGGGCAGCGCGGCCATCATCCCGCAGATCGCCAACAACCGCTTCCTCGGCCGTGGCACGCTGGCCACCCGCTCGGCCGACCGCGCGGTGCTGGCGCTGAACCAGGTGGAGGATGAGCAACCGCTCTCGGACGCGGTCTTCGACATGGCGCGCGCGGCCCTCGGCAACCGGCTGATCGGCGCCATCTGCCATGATCGGGACCTCGCCGAGGCCCTGGCCGATAAGCGCATGCTGCTGCAAGGTGAGCCGGGCGCCGGAGAGGATTTGCAATTGCTGGCCGATGCCATCGTGAAGCGCCTGAAACTGCCCCGTCCTGGAGGCCCCGATGGCGGCTTTTCGGCGCTGTTCGAATGGGGAAGGCTGTGAAGGCGGAACGCTTCTCGGAGTATGTGCAGACCTTCCCGGGCGATGCTCCGCGTCGCGCCCAACTGACGCGCGCCTTTGCCATCATCATCGGGCTGCTGGGCGCCTTCTTCTTCATCACCGTGCCGATGGACGAGCAGGGCCAGGTCTGGCTCACCCTCGGCGGCATCGCGCTCTTCATCATCCTGAACCGCAACAAGTCCCGCAAGGTCGGGCTGATCCTCGTCGTGCTCTCGGTGATGATCACGTCGCGCTACCTCTTCTGGCGCGCGACCGAGACGCTGGAATTCGAGACGGCGCTGCAATCCATCCTGGGCACGATGCTCTTCGGCGCCGAACTCTTCGCCGGCGCGCTGATGACGCTCTCCTACCTGCAGACCAGCTATCCGCTGAACCGCAAGCCGGTGCCGATGCCGATCGACCCGGACACCTGGCCCACGGTGGACATCTACGTCCCCAGCTACAATGAGAGCCTGGACCTGGTGCGCCCCACCGTGCTGGCGGCCATGAACATGGACTACCCGCGCGACAAGCTGAACGTCTGGATCCTGGATGACGGCCGCCGCCCGGAGTTCCGGGAATTCGCCGAGGAATGCGGCTGCGGCTACATCATCCGCCCCGACAACAAGGGCGCCAAGGCCGGCAATCTCAACCATGCGATGCGCCACACCACGGGCGAATACATCGCCATCTTCGATTGCGACCACGCGCCGACGCGCGCCTTCCTGCAGCTCACCCTGGGCTGGCTGATCCGCGACAAGCGGATCGCCCTGGTGCAGACGCCACATCATTTCTACTCGCCAGACCCCTTTGAGCGGAACCTGGTGCGCCAGCGCCTGGTGCCCAATGAAGGCCTGCTCTTCTACGGCGCCATCCAGCCGGGCTCGGACCTCTGGAACGCCGCCTTCTTCTGCGGCTCCTGCGCCGTGATCCGGCGCGAGGCGCTGGAAGAAGTGGGCGGCGTGCCGCATGTGACCGTGACCGAGGATTGCCACTGCGCGCTGAAGATGCAGCAGAAGGGCTGGCACACCGCCTATATCCGCATCCCGCTCGCCGCCGGCCTCGCCACCGA